>SXIR01000009.1 GCA_005772765.1 Actinomycetota bacterium | reverse complement strand
CACCCCGCGGCGTGCGACCGACCCTAGCCGCTGCCACGGAAGCACTCCCAATCCGCCACTCAGATCGCGTCGTACAACGCGTCGAACACGGGAGCCCAGCGGGGGTCGTTGCGGTCGAGGCCCCACCACAATCGATTCATCGCATACCCGAACGACACGCCGGCATCGGGGTCGACGAAGCCGAGCGAGCCGCCACTGCCGTTGTGCCCGAACGTCCTCGCCCCCGGCCCGAACGGCCACTCGGGAATCGTGTGCTCGAACCCGAGCCCGAACTCAGTCGGCAACTCCATCACGAGATCGTCACCGCGCACGTGACAACGGCCAAACTCCTCGACGACCTCACTCGACGCGAGATCCAGTTCGTCGTCACCACCACCCACAGCAAGCACGCGATACACGCGCTCGAGCCCGCGTGCGTTCGCGTGCAGGTTCGCGGCCGGGATCTCCGCCCGACGGAACAAGGGGCTCACGCAATGCGCGGGGTCGTTGCAGTCGGGAGGATTGCCGAACGCACGCGGCCCGAGCGATCGCTTCGGATCCCACCGATCGAAGAACGTTCCCGCCGGATCGGTCGCGACGACGAGATCGGCAACCCGCGTGTCACATGACTCGGGCAGTGGCATCGCGAGTTCGACACCGAGCGGCGCAGCGATCTCGTCGCGGATGATCTCGCCGACGCTGCGTCCAGCCGCACGGCGCACGACCTCGCCCACGAGATGCCCGTAGGTCACGCCGTGATACCCGTGCGCGGTCCCCGGCTCCCACGCCGGCAGCTCGGCCGCGAGCGCAGCGGTCATCGCCGACCAGTCGCTCAACGCGCCGAAGGACATTCGGGCAGAGATCACCGGCAGACCCGCTTGGTGCGTGAGCAACCACCGCAGCGGGATCTCAGCTTTGCCGCCCGCAGCGAACTCGGGCCACACGCTCGCAACCGGTTCGTCGAGGTCGAGCAACCCGCGTTCGACACACCACATCACCGCAATCGCGACAATCCCCTTCGTACACGAGAACACGCACACCAGGCTGTCCTGCGCCCACGGCCGAGTACGAGCCGCGTCGAGATGACCGCCCCACAAATCGACCACCTTGCGACCGTCGACCCCGATCGCCAACGACGCGCCGAGCTCGAGGCCGCCATCGAAGTTCTCGGCGAACGCATCGCGCACCGTGGCGAACGCCGGATCGCAGCTGCCGTGGATCTCGCTCACAGCACGTCGGTGGCGCGCGGGTCGTGGTACTCGCGCCAGTGCGAGATCTTGCCGTCGCGGAACCGCAGCACGCCGATGTAACGGTTCCGGTATTCGTTGCCGTTGCGCACCACCTCGGCCTCGCTGTGATACTCGGCGATGATCACGTCGGGGTCGGTCGTCGGATAGATCGCGTCGGCTTCGTTGCGGAACCCGCGAAACATGGCGAACGTCGCGAGCTGCATCTGGTTCCACGGTTCGAGCCCGCGGATCGGCATCGGCAAGAAGTCCGGCCCGTAGGGCAGGTCGAACTCGAGGTCGTCGGTCATGTAGTCGGCGAGGCGTTCGAACTCCCCCGACGTGATCGTCACGAGCACCGTTTCGAAGGTGGCTCGATTCGCCGCTCGGCGTTCGTCGTCGGTCATCAGTCCTCCATCAACTCGCAGCCAGGTCGGCCAGCACGCCCACGCAATCGTCCCGGGCCTGCAAGGGGTCCTCGCCAAACCCGAACGGCGACAACACCACTTCGTCGGCACCCGCGTCGAAACACGCTGCGATCTTCGCCGCGAGGACGTCTTCGTCACCCCACAGGATCGCCGCATCGATCATCGCATCGTTCCAGCCGGCATCGGCCATCTCGATCCCGGACGCTTCGAACACGGCTCGATAGAACGGCATCATCGGATACACGGCGAGTTCGCTCGCCGCGATCGCACGCACCACGTCGCGATCCGTCGTGAGCACACACGGGAACTCCGCGAGCAACGGCGGCGTGGCGCGTGCCGCGCGCTCCGCCCCGACCGCCAGATTCGGGGCGATGACCTCGGCCAGATACGGCACCGGACACAACCACGACAGCGCGCCATCGGCGTAGCCGCCGGCGAGCCGCGCCGACTGCTCACGCAACACACCGGTCAACACCGGCACCGGCACCGCGTCCGCCACATCCAGGAACCCGGTCACCGAGTACCGCTCGCCACGATGCTTCACCTTCCCGTCGTGGAGCAGCGCCCGCACGATCGTGAGGTACTCGCGCAGATGGCTGATCGGCCGGTCGAACTCGATGCCGTACATGTTCATCACCGGCGCATGGCTCGTCCCGATACCGAGCCGGAACCGTCCCTCGCACACCGCGCTCAGCGACGCAGCCTGTTGCGCCATCACGACCGGATGCCGCGGCCACGTCGGCACCACCGCGGTGCCCAGCTGCATGCGCGGCGCCGACGCTGCGGCCAACGCCAACGCAACGAACGGATCGAAACCGAACGCGGCGCCGAGCCACATGCCGGCGAACCCGGCCTCGTCGGTCATCGCCGCGAGCTCGCGCACGGCTCCGAGGTCGCGGGTTTCGGGGAAGAGCAACGAGAGCTTCATGGCGACAGGTTCGGGGAGCCCATCGGGCCCGCCAGGAATCCGCCGTCGAGCGCGATCTCGGAGCCATAGCAATACGACGCTTCGCTCGACAACAAGAACGCCACCATCGAGGCGACCTCGTCGACCGTCCCGACCCGCCCCGCCGGCACCGATCGCGCCATCGCCTCGATCGGATCGGACCCCTCGGGAAGCCCGGTGCGCAACATCTCGGTGTCGATCGGGCCCGGGTGAATCGAGTTCACCCGCACACCCTTGCGAGCGAGTTCGAGCTGCGCGACCCGGGTGAGGCCGCGCAGCGCGAACTTCGACGACACGTAGCCCGCGACACCCCAACCACCGACGAAGCCGTTGACCGAACTCACGTTGACGATGCTGCCTCCGCCCGCGGCAACGATCGCCGGCGCCACGACATGGATCCCGATGTAGGCGCCGAGTTGATTCACCTCGATCACGCGCCGGTAGTCGTCGACCGGAGTCTTGATGATCGACCGCGGCGGCGTGCTGATGCCCGCGTTGTTCACGAGGGCATTCACCGATCCGAAACGATCGAGCGCCACTGCCAACGCAGCCCGCCACGCACTCTCGTCGGTCACATCGAGGCGGACGAACACCGCCGCCGCGCCGAGCTCATCGGCCAACGCCGAACCGCGTGCTGCGTCGACATCACCGATCAACACCCGCGCGCCACGTTCGACCAACAATCGAGCCTCGGCCGCGCCCTGCCCTGCGGCCGCGCCCGTGACGATCGCGACACATCCCTCGAGCGGCGCATCACTCATCGTTCATCTCCATCTCGTCGGAGCTGCGGCAGGACCGCCTCACCCACCCGTCGAATACTCGCACTCGCCTGCTCATGGGTGAGCTGTCCGAACTGCATCAACGCCATCAACCGACCAAACCCCGCCGCCTCGTAACGACGCGCCTTGCGAACACACGAGTCGACGTCGCCGATCAGGACCGAATCCTGATCTTCGAGCGCCTCGTAGACCTCGACCGGGTCGAGTTCGTAGCCCAACACTTGGCGGTTCATCAGCCGAATGATCGGGTGCGGATCGTTCGGGTCGAGATCGACGTCGACCTTGCTCTTGTCGACCGCGCCCTGAGCCCGACGCGGCCCGGTCGAACCGACGTCACCGCGAATGAGGTTCGTCCAGACGGTGCGCGGCACCGAGAACACTTTCGGCGCAGCGTTGACGTACCACAACGCGGCTTCGGCCGCTCGACTCCGGATCGCCTCGTCGCGCGTCTCGGTGCAGTGCACGAACGTGAACACCGCGCGCTGGTCGTTGACCGCGAGCCCGACCGGATTGGTCGCACCGGCACGACCGGCGTCGTATTCGACCATCATCGCTTCGAGGACCGACACGGGCGACAACAACGTCGTACACAAGATGCCGAAACCGAGTTCGCCGGCCATGCGAAAACTGCTCGGCGACGACACCGTCTGCCACAATCGCGGGTGCGGCTGTTGCACCGGCTTGGGAACCAGCGTGCGGGTCGGGATCTGTAGCCGCGGCGAATCCCACCTGAACTCGGGCTGGGTCCACGCCGTCACGCACAGACGCGCCGCTTCTTCGAGTTCGTCGAGCGTGCCGTCGGGATCGACGCCGAACGTCGACCACTCCGAACCGCCCGACCGCGCCAACCCGAACTCGACCCGACCGCCCGACAGGTGGTCGAGCACCGCGACCCGTTCGGCCACCCGCAACGGGTGGTTGATACGAAACGGGGTCAACACCCCCGCATGGCCGACGCGCAGACGCTCGGTGTGCTGCGCGATTGCCGCGTTCATGAGCTCAGGTGCACCCGAATAGGAGAACTCGGGCGTGCAGTGGTGTTCGACCGACCACCAACACCCGTACCCCAACTCGTCGGCGAGGCGCGCCTGTTCGAGCGCGTGCGCGAACACGTCGCGTTCGTGGTGATCAGCCCACGGCTGAGGACGCTGAAGTTCGTTGAAGAGATCGACGATCATCGCAGCAGCTCGTCAGTCCGGGCTCGTCGGCTCAGAACACGGCAATGGGATTGACCGGCGAGCCGGTACCGCGGGCGAGCTGGAGCGGCGACACGGTGAAGAGAAACTCCCATCGGTTGTGCGCGGCGCACGCGGCGGCGAGACGATCGAGTCGCAGGTTGTCGAGCAGGTGCACTCCCATACCGACGAGCAGGCACTGGTGGATCGGGATCGGCCACGCATGATCGTCGGCGGGCAGCACGTCCGACACGCCGTCGCTGCCGAGCACGGAGGGGTCGTGCTCCAGGAACCACGGAACGCACTCCGCGTGCAGGCCCGCGAGTCCCGGTGCATTCGGGTCCCACGGCCCGTGCACGTCGCGACGCGCGTCGCGTCCCGTTGCGACGAGCAGGATGTCACCCGATTCGACCTCCACCCCTTGCGCGCGACACGCGGCGTCGAGCTCGTCAGGTTCGATTGCGTCGGCAGGTTCGAGCCATTCGACCCCGCGCACGCGGGGAATATCGAGCAACACGCCCCGGCCAACGATGCCGCTGAACGCGGCGGCAATCGAGTTGCGGCGCGCGCCGGCACTCGTCACCTCCGATGCCGGAACGCCGTTCCACATGAAGCCGTCGACGAACACGTGACACAACGCGTCGATGTGCGACACCGCCATGCCGTGGAACGCGACACCGAAGAAGTCGGCGGACGCCTGCAATCCCTTGCCGCGCGTCGCGATGTCGCCAGCTGCGACCATGTGATGCAACGCCGGGTTCGGGTTGTCGGCCGCGGGCGCGACCGGAAGCTCACGCCCGCACGGCACGATCTCACCCGAGTCGACGAGCGCTGCGGCGCGCGCCACACGGTCGGCGGTGAGCAGATTCAACGCGCCCCGTTGGTCGTCGGCGCCCCAACGTCCCCACCGCTTCGACTGCTCGAACAACGCCGCGGCCCGAGCTTCGCTCACCCGCGCCATCACGGTCTCCGGTCGAGGTGGTCGATGCGGCTGCCGAGCACGCCCTCGGCATATTCGATGAACTCGACGATGACCCCGTCGGGGTCGCGGCACGAACACACCGCGACGATTCCCGCGATCTCGGCGCTGAGCGGTTCGCTCATGAACTCGATCCCCCGGGCCGACAGGTCGGCGTACGCCGCGCGGACGTTACGCGTCCGCAGTGCGATCACACGAGGTACCCGCAGTGCGATCGGGATGTCGGACGGCGGATCGAGTGTCGGTTCGAGCCACTCGATGAGATCCAGGCGGGTGTGGAGTTCGCCGTCGCCGATGCCGAGCAGTGCGCCGCGCCCTTGGGCCGCCGGCATGCCGAAGTTCCGGGCGACCATGCGCGGCCACACGACGTCGCGGTTGTCGCGCAGAACCTTGAACCCGATGGTCGTGTAGAAGTCGAGCGACCGTTCGAAGTTCGTCGCGTTGACCGTGAAGTGGAAGATCGACTGGATCGACCAGGTGTCCGGCTCCGGCGTTGGAGCCGGCTCGGTCGCACGGGTGGTTCCTTCGTCGTTCACCAAGGGCGACATTACGGCGGTCGCGCTACCCGCTGTCCAGTAGCGGCAGCGCGACCTACGGGTCCAGACTGACGGTGGGGCCCCTACGCTCGGTCGCCGTGGCGAAGCGCACCAATCACGAGCGCGACGGCTCGCCGGTTTCCGGCGAGTATTCCGGCACGTTCACCGCGGAGTTGTGGCTCTGGGAGGGCGACGCCGCGTGGACGTTCATCAGCCTCCCCCATGACGCCGCCGACGACATCGCGGATCTGCACGACGGCCGAGCGCGTGGGTTCGGATCGGTGCGGGTCGAGGTCACGATCGGCGCATCGACGTGGCGCACGTCGATCTTCCCGGACTCGAAACGTAGGACGTACGTGTTGCCTGTGAAGAAGGCGATCCGCCGCGCCGAGGACATCGCCGCGGGCGACCGCACCACCGTCCACCTTCGCACCCTGGTGGAGTAACGGCCGCACCGGGTGATCCCGGCTGACGCGAGGTTGTCGCAGCCGGGCGCGAGACTCTGCTGTGGCCTTCGGACAACAATCAGGACCTCCGGCAACGCAACGACAGGTTCGCGAGCTGCTCGACCTCCTCGAGCAAGCAGGGCACGCCGACTTTCGCGACGCCCGTGGTCCGCTGGGGTTCAACCAACGACAGGCCGGCGGCCGGTTCACCCGCGACGAAGCCGACGCCTTCATCGAGCAGTTGCAGGCCGAACTCGAGGCGACCAGCGACGCACAACCGACCGAGGCCGCGCCGACCACCACACCGACGGCTCGACCGGCCGCGCGACCGGCCCCGCCGGCTCGGCTCACCTCCACCGAACGCACGCTGCGCGGAGTACCTGCCGAACAGCTCGCGGCCGAACTGCAGCGGCGCGGCTGGATCGTCGTCGAACCCTGAGGCACCGCCCGGCGCCACGGCGCACGAACGCTCGAGGCAACGAGATGTACGACAACGAGACCGACGCCGCCGACCACCTCAACGAGTTCTTCGCCGACCGTCTCCCCGGCAACCTCGGCTACGTCATCGATCGGTGCACAGGCAGCGGCATCGATGTGCATCTGGTCGTCAGCGACAACCTCATCGCCGGAACCGGGTTCTTGTTCGCACAGGTCGTCGTCGGCCTCGCCGACTACGCGTGCGCCATGGGCGTTCCGTTCCACACACCACCCGAGTCGTCGTTCACCACCGTCGAGTTGAAAGCGAACTTCTTGAGCTCGGCCCGCAGCGGCGAGCGCGTCGAGTGTCGAGCCACTCCAGCACATCTCGGACGAACCACACAGGTGTGGGACGCCACCGTGCACAATGCCACGACCGACAAGACCATGGCGTTGTTCCGCTGCACCCAGATGGTGCTGCTGGCACGCTGACGGCGTCCCTCAGCGCCGACGCGACGCGACGCTGGCGCATGGGACGCAGCGCGTCGCCCACGCGAGCGCCGCGAGACGGGCCGGCGCGATCGGCGCATCGCAGCCGTCGCAACGACCGCTCGTCCCTTGGTCGATCTTGGCAATGGCTCGCACGACCTCGCCCCGCACGACATCGAGTTGTTCGACCGTGGCAACCCGCGACAGATGCTCCGCGGCAGCTGCGGTCGCGTCGCCCGCACGTTTGCCGAACTGGATCGACCCGGCGTCGGCGTTGGGTTCGGTGAGTGCAGCGATGTCCCGATCGAGGTGCTCGAGTTTCTCGACGAGCACGGCGCGGCGTTCCTCGATCTCGGCTGATTCCACGAGCCCGAAGGTTACGACCCGCCACCTCGACGTGACCCGAGTCACCTCCCCCGCGACGACGTAACCCTGCTCGAGTTGCTTGGTCGGAACCTTGCCGGCATTCCGGCCGGCCCGTTCCTACGGAGGTGGGAGCATGTATGACTTCGCAATCGTCGCTCTGATGGCATTGGCCGTCGTGAAAACGGTCGACTTCCTCACCGACTCGATCCCGATGTTGCGCACGTCCCGGTCGCTCATGACGTTCGCGCTCGCAATCGGAGCCGTGTTGGTCGCCGACTACTCGCTGTTCGCCGGCTTCGACATCGCGGTGCGCAACGCAACCCTCGGCATCTGGATGACCGGATTCATGGTTGCGGGCCTCACCGTTCCGTGGCGGGCCTTGTTCGGCTGGCTCACCCACGACCGGGCCGCGTCGGACGAGACACTCGGCGAACACCGCGTGATGCGCGCCGCCTGACCAATCGTTCCACCCGCACACCGAACTCGTCACTCCAGTACCGCAACGACGCGGTCTGGGTGACGAGTTCGTCGCGTCAGGCCAGCGTTGCGAGATCGATGCCGTAGAGCTCGGCGACGTTGTCGCACAGAATGGCGCGACGCTGCTCGTCGCTGAGCGATTGCGTGTGCTCGGCCAACAGCTCCTGGCTCCACGGCCACGTCGAGTCGGAATGCGGAAAGTCGTTCGCCCACATCAGCCGACGCCAGTTCATCGAATCGGCATGCGCAAACGCGGTCCAGTCGTCTTGGAACGTCGTGTAGATGTGCTCCGAGAAGATCGCGCTCGGCACCCGCGACAGTTCCTGGCCCGGCGGCAGCCAATAGCGGTGTCGGTGATAGGCGTGATCCATCCGATACATGAAGTGGGGTACCCAACCGGCGTCGGCTTCGACACACACCACCTTCAGCCGTGGGTGTCGCTCGAAGACGCCACCCAGCACGAACATCGCCATGATGTCCTGACAACCTCGCACCGTCGAGAGGAACTGCGACATCGCCGGACCGCGGGTTCGCTCGGCGCGATAGGTGAGGATGTGGAAGCTCAGCGGGAGCCCGAGATCGACGGCGGCTTCGTAGAACCCATCCCAATCGCGGTGGTCGTAGTCGTGTTCGTACCCGGGAACACCAGGCATCATCACGCCGCGCAGGCCGAGATCGCGAATCTCCTGAAGGTCGGCGATCCCTTCGTCGGGTGTCCGCAGCGCGGTCTGTCCACAACCCAACAGACGAGCAGGATCGACCGCACAGTATTGGGCGATCCATCGGTTGTACGCCGCGAAGCACGCAACCTTGAAGTCGACGTCTTTGTGATTGCAGATCACCCGCCCGACGGTCGGATAGATGACTTCGGCCGCGACGCCGTCGCGCTGTTGATCGACAAGGCGCGCGGTCGGATCCCATCCAGAGCGATGCAAATTCTCGAAGCGTTCGCCGAGCACCCGGATTTGCGCGGCCGGTTTGCCTGCCGCAGCGACCAGACCGAGGCTGATCGGGCGCATCCCGTCGACGACGAACACGTCGCCGACCTTCTCGCCGCCGTCTTCGATGTGCGGAGCGCGGTCACGAAACGCCGGATCGATGTCGAGGTAGGTGTCGTGCGCTTCGGTGATATGCGAGTCGGCCGAGATGATCGGATAGTCGACCTCGAGGCGGGGCGCATCGCGGTCGGCATAGTGGTCGATGTCGGTGACGGTCACGATGCGACTCCGTTCGGACTGGGTTGTGCGCCGCGGACGAGCGTTCCGGGCAACGCGCCGGTGCTCTCACCGTCGCAGTACGTCTCGACGCCTGCGACGAACGTGTGCCGATAGCCCTGCGCTCGCTGCAGCAACCGTTTGCCGCCAGCAGGAAGATCGAAGGCCATCGTGGGTGCTTCGACGGCGAGCGCGTCGAAATCGATCACGTTGATGTCGGCGCGCATCCCCGGTGCCAACATGCCGCGGTCGAAAAGACCAACGGTCTCGGCCGTTGCTCGACACTGCCGTGCGACCAGCAACTCGATTGGGAGGCGGCCGTGGGCGCGGTCGCGGCCCCAGTGTTGGAGCAGCGTCGTCGGGAAACTCCCGTCGCAGATCGTGCCGACGTGCGCACCACCGTCGGAGAGTCCGGGCACACACCACCGATGTTGGAGCATCGCCTCGACATGGTCGAGGTTGCAGTCGGCGTAGTTCAACACCGGCGCGTAGATCAGCGCTCGGCCTTCGTCCTCGAGGAGGAGGTCGTAGAGCACGGCCTGCGGCGTTTGCTGCGTGCGTGCCGCAATGGCCGCGATCGACGCGTCGGCGCTCGGCTCGTAGTCCGGACGCGTCCCGAGCGAAAACATGCGGTCGAACGAAATTCGAATGGTCGCCGCTGATTCGCCCAACTCTGCGAGCACCCGCTCGCGCACTGTCGGATCGGCGAGCCGCTCCGCGCGAGCAGCGAGGGCTGGATAATCCTCGGCGATGGCGCAATAGGTCGGGCTCGGCGCCAACGGGTTGATGGTTGCTTGCAAGCCGACAAGGACACCGATGGGTCGGACCGCGACCTGCGCTCGCATTTCGAGACCCTCGGCCCGCATCGAGTCGATGAAGGCCAAGACGCCACGCCAACTCTCGGATGCGCCCGGCGTTTGCGCGAGCGACAACGACAGCGGACGCGACGACACCGCCATCATCTCGCGCAAGAGCGCGAGTTCGTCGCGCGGCGACTCGAAATCGGAAACAACTTGGAGGACACCCGCGCCACCGCGACCGATCTCGGCCGCGATCCCCGCGAGTTCCGCGAGTTCGGCGCGCAGCGTCGGCGTGTACGCGCCAGTCGACGTTCGATGATTTTTCGTGCGTGACGTCGTGAACCCGAGTGCACCCGCAGCAATCGCGGCGCGAGCCACTCGACCCATTTCGTCGATGTCCTCAGACGTTGCCGGATCACCACTCGCGCCGCGTTCGCCCATGACGAACAGACGCAACGCTCCGTGCGGCACTTGCGTCGCGACCTCGACGTCGTGCGGTCGTTCCGCAATTGCGTCGAGATATTCGCCGAAGCTCGACCAGTTCCACGCCAGGCCCTCGTGCAACGCAGTGCCGGGGATGTCTTCGACACCCTCCATCAACTCGACCAGCGCATTGTGATCGCGAGCGTGCACGGGCGCGAACCCGACGCCGCAGTTGCCCATCACGACCGTCGTGACGCCGTGCCACGACGACGGCGCGAGATGCGAATCCCACGTCGCCTGTCCGTCGTAGTGCGTGTGGATGTCGACCCAACCCGGCGTGACGAGCAGGCCGTCGGCGTCGATCTCACGCGCGCCACGCCCGCCGATCCGGCCGACTTCGGCCACGACACCGCCGCGTACCGCGACGTCGGCGACGCTCGGCGAACCACCGGCACCGTCGACCACGGTGCCCGCTCGAACCACCAGATCGAACTCGCTCATCGGCCTCGTCCTCCGTCGCGTCCGCGGCGCACCATCGGTCGCACCTGCTCGACGAATGGACAACGTTCGGCCCTGTCGGTACAGCCAGGGATCGAAGCGCTCGTCGTCCAGGTTTCGACCACGACAGGAGCCTGACACGCGAGCCCACAATCCGTCATCTGCCCAGCGCAGCGCGGCGTCGCCGTCGCCGCTGAGCGAGCGCCGGAGAAAAGACGTCGAGCGAGGGAACTGGGTTCGGTCGCTCGGCGTCAGATCGTTCGTGGCTGGACAACGATTGCTCGCGCGGCGGGCCCTGGCGGGCACGCTCTCCTTCGCTGCATTGACTTCGCTGGGGCTGGTGGGCGCATCACCCGCGACGGCTTCGGTTGCGGCCGAGGCATCGCCGTGGACCGTGGCACCGACGCCCGATGGCTGGCGGGTCACGTGGCACGGCGACCGACCGCTCCCCATCGGCGCCAACCGACTCACGATCCGATCCGACGGCCGCATCCTCGGCCCGGCCCGCGAAGACGGCAACGACGCGGTCGGCGAGCTGGCGACGCTGCCGCCCGGCCGACTCGAACTCTGGCGGGGCGATGAACGCATCGACACGCCCGCGCACGATCGACGAAGCCCGTCCGTCGACGGCCGTAGGGACCCAGCCGCAGAAGCCCCGGTCGAACGAACTGGTCCGCCCGCATCGTTCGACCCTGGTCGGCGCGGCCGGTATGCGACCTATCGCCGCGCCTACGAACTCGACGGCTTGCCGTGGAGGGAGTACCCCGCACCAATCGAAGTCGTCGGTGAAATCACGTTGCCGAGGGACGCACCCGGGCCGCGTCCGTTGGTATTGATCCTGCACGGACGCCACTCGACCTGTTATCGGGGCGGACCGAACGGCGAAGCGAACGGCGACTGGCCCTGTTCGACTGGGTGGCTCCCGATCCCCTCACACCTCGGATATCGCACGATGGCCGACCTGCTCGCGTCACAAGGCAACATCGTGGTGAGCATCTCGGCAAACGGCATCAACGGTCAGGACTGGGTGTCGACCGACGGCGGCGCTGCAGCTCGCTCGAAGCTCATCCGCCACCACCTCACGCGCTTGGCCGAGTGGAACGCTGGCCCCACAGACCCGTGGGGCGGTCGCTTGCGGGGCCGCATCGATCTCGACCGCGTCGTTCTGATCGGGCACAGCCGCGGCGGCGAGGGCGTCGCTCGCGCGACGATCGAGAGTCGCGCCCGCGATCCGTGGCGTATCCGGGGGCTCGTCCCGATCGGGCCTACCGCTTTCGGTGGCCAGGTGCCCGCGAACGTGCACGTTGCGGTGCTCCTGCCCTACTGCGACGGCGACGTCAGTGACCTGCAGGGTCAGCTCTACGTCGACGGCGCTCGCGACGTGCGCCGCGGCGCCGACAAGTCACTCCGCAGTGCGGTCATGGTCTACGGCGCAAACCACAACTTCTTTAACGCCGAATGGACGCCAGGGCTCGCCGTCGCGCCCGCGTGGGACGACTGGTCCGGCCACGAGACCGACACGACGTGGTGCTCGCCGTTCGGGTCGCATCGGCTCACCCCCATCGATCAACAACGCGTCGGCGCAACGTATGCAGCTGCCCTGGTGAAGTTCGCGCTCGACGGCGATCGTCGAACGCTCGAGTTGCTCGACGGACCCGCATCGGCACCGGCAAGCGCGGCGAACGCCCGCGTCCGCGCCACCGCGATCGGCGGCGACCGCACCATCTTGTGGAAGTCGGCCCGGCGCAACACACCCGTCGGCCACCGCGTCACCGTCGACTATTGCTCGGGACGCCAACCCCGGCCGCTCGAACAATGCAACCCCGGTTCGCCGCACTGGCCCGGTTTCACCGAGGTTCCGACGCTGTCGGCGCATCGCCTGCGCTGGGAGCGCGACGGTCGCGTTCGTATCGACCTCCCCGAACCGGCCGACCTGCGCCGGGCCCGGCGGCTCGAGCTACGCATCGCGTTGAGCGGCGACACATCACCAACGCCACTTCGCCTCCGCCTCGTCGACCACGCCGGTCGCCGCCGAGAAGTTGCCGTGCACCCGACACCGTTGAGTTCGGGACCGGGGCCGATCGAAATTCGGAAGGCATGGGCACGCGCCTTGCGAGCCGATCTGCGCGGTTTGGACGGCATCGATCTCGGCGCCATCGTGGCGATCGAGCTCGTCACCACGGGCAACGGTGATGCCTATGTCTTCGATCTCGCGGCGGTCGGCGCGAGGGTGATCCCGATCGAGCCGGCGTTCCTCCCCTTGCTCGACATCGGCAACGTCGAAGTCGACGAGGGCGACGAGCCCGGGCGAGTCGCGAACGTCCCGATTCGAATCCGCGGCCATTTCGACCGGCCGCTGCGCTACACCGTGGCCATCCCGGACCAGAACTACGGCGTCGAGTGGCGCACGATCACCTTCGAACCCGGCACGACCGAGATCGTGATCCCGATCGCTTGGGACGGCGACAACGAGCCGTGGGGGACTCGCGAGTTGCTGATGACCGCCTACGCCCAGACCGGCGGGCTCACGCGCTCGTACATCGGAGGATTGCGCATCGTCGACGACGAAGCGTGGCCTCGCCTCTCGGTCGAACCGCTAACACCGACCGGCACCGAGTCGACCGGCATCACACTGACGTTGCGCATCCCCTCCGCGCAGACGTTCGACTACCTGGTGTTCGCCTCGTTCGTTCCGCCTGGAGGCGCACCCGAAATCGACTCGCGCGACGTGAGCGAAGCGGTGTGGCAGAGCTGGACAATCGAAGCTCCGCATGACCCGCCGGTCAAGCCGTCGGACGCATTCGCGTTCGTCCAGGCTGCGATCCCGGCGGGTGAAACCGAGGTCGTCTTCACGATCCCGTTCGAATCCGATGGCGTCGCCGAAGGACCCGAGGCGTTCCGGCTCGAGTTCTACGACGGCGTCGATACGACATTCACGGTCGAGGCGACCATCACCGACAGCTGACCGGACCGCTCCGGGACTGGCTCAGTTGACGGCGCGTCCCTTGCCTTCCCAATACGGCGCGCGGAGGTCCTTCTTCAAGACCTTCATCGCGCCCGACAACGGAAGCGGCTCGGCACGGAACTCGACGGTCTTGGGCAGCTTGTAGCCCGCAATCAAGTCACGCGAGTGCTCGATGATCGTGGCTTCGTCGGCAGTCTGGCCATCGCGCAACACCACGATCGCGTGGACGGCCTCTCCCCACACATCGTGAGGGATGCCGATCACCGCGACCTGGGCAACCGCGGGGTGTGTCGCGATGGCGTTCTCGACCTCGGTCGAGTACACGTTCTCGCCGCCGGTGACGAT
>SXIR01000094.1 GCA_005772765.1 Actinomycetota bacterium | reverse complement strand
GGGATCATCGAGCGCCTCTAGGACGCGGGGATCATCGAGCGCCTCTAGGACGCGGGGATCATCGAGCGCCTCGAGGACGCGGGGCTCATCGAGCGCCTCGAGGACGCGGGGATGACTGCGACGAACGGCGCGAGCGCGCCGTAGCCTGGCGACATGATGTGGACCGCGTTCCGCGTCGTCCTGGCGACGGGCGGCGTGATCGTCATCTACCTCGTCGGCGCAGCACTGGTCCGCAACTTCGCGACCGGCATTCCGTCGGCCGAGGACCTCGAACCGCCGGTGCTGGCCGACGTCGACCACCGGTTTCGCTGCGTCGTCTGTAGCGCCGAGGTCGTGATGTATGCCGCGCCCGACGGCGAGATCCCGCTCCCGCCGCGCCACTGCGCGGAGCGGATGGAGTTGATTGTCCCGATCTCCGACTGATCCGCTTCACGAGCGCACAAGTTTTCCCCAACCTGTGGAACTACATGTGGGTAATTCCACGAATGCAATGGGGACCGGGCGGCCTCCGTTGGCTCAGCGGTACGTCGAGGCCATCACGAAACCCCCGGTGACCAGGCCGAGCCCGAGCAGGAGGTAACGGTTCTGGGCGTCGCCGGGCAGCATATTGAGGTAGTTGCCGATCAAGACGACGAGCCCGCACAGCAGCGCTGCGGTCATGACGACCGGCACCCAGAGCGGCGAGTGCTTGGTCTCCTTGGGTGTCGGTGGGGTGTAGCGACCACGAGACGCCGAGACGCGGGATTGCTGAGCCATGGCGCCAACGATACCGGTAGCGTCGTCGGAATGAAGGTGCGAGAACCCGTCGGACGCGGCGCGCGGGTGCTCGTGATCGACAACTACGACAGTTTCGTCTACAACCTCGTGCAGTACCTCGGTGAGCTTGGCGCCGAACCGCTCGTCTACCGCCACGACGCGCTGCGGGTCGAACAAATGGAACAGATTGCGCCCGATGGCGTGCTGATCTCGCCCGGCCCGGGCCGCCCCGAAGACGCAGGGGAGTCGATCGCGGCGATTCGGCGATTCGGCGAACGGGGCGTCCCGGTGTTGGGCGTGTGTCTCGGTCACCAGTGCATTGGTCAGATCTACGGCGGCGATGTCGTGCGGGCACCGAAGGTGATGCACGGCAAGACGTCGGTGATCAGCCACAACGACACCGGCGTGTTCGAGGGTCTCGACAATCCGTTCACCGCCACTCGATATCACTCGCTCATCGTCGAACGATCGAGCGTGCCCGACGTGCTGGAGATCACCGCCGAGAGCGAGGACGGACTCGTGATGGGGCTGCGCCACCGCAAGTTCCCGATCGAGGGCGTTCAGTTCCACCCTGAATCGATCCTCACCGAGTCAGGCCACGACCTGCTCGCGAACTTCCTGCGGACGACGGTCCGCGCCCAGGCAAGGTGACGAGCCCCTCTCGGATTTCGGCGAGACCGTCGTCGACGAGTGATTGCACGACCTCGATGTCGACATCGCCGATCTCGACGCGCTCGGCGCGACGCAGCAAATCCAAGACGCGCCCACGACGCTGGCGGAACGACCCTTCGTAGCGAGGTTGACGGGATCGAACCTCACCGTCACGTTCACCCCGAGTCGCGCACCTGCGTCGCAATGGGCATCGATCGCATTGCGGTGCTCGCGCGGTACACACCAGCGCGCCGAGGTCCATGAGGGCGAGCAAGCGATCGCGGCCGTAGAGCGGTCGAGCGAGGCGGAGAGCGACCGACTCAGCTTCGCGATCGCGCAGGCTCGCGCCCTCGGTTCGCTCGCACACTCGACGGATGTTGACGTCGATGCCGATTGCGTCGGGTTCGTCATCGACCTCGGCGCGGATCGCGCCGGCGGTGTAGCGGCCAACGCCGGGAAGGAGGGTGAGATCGTCAGGCCAGCCGTGCGCCACGACGAAATCGGCGGCCTCCCACAACCGCCGCGCGCGGCGTGGGTAACCAAGTCGGCCCCACGCCACGATGAGATCGCCGACCGATGCCGCGGCGGCTGCTTCCACGGTCGGAAAGCGGGCGAGGAACTCGGGCCACGCGCTGGCGACGCGCGCGACCTGCGTCTGGGCGAGCATCACTTCTGCGACGAGCACACTCCAACGATCACGCGTGTGACGCCACGCGAGATCGTGACGACCGTGTTCGACGTACCAGCGTTCGAGCGGCGTCACGGACCCGCGACGGTGGTGCTGGTGGTCGAGGGTGACGTCGTCGGTGTCGGCGTGAACACCCCGACGGTGATGGTGATCGTTGCACCGTCCGGCGCGGTTTCGCTGCCGGCCGGGGTCTGCGCGATGACCCGTCCATCGTTGGCGGCACTCGAACTCTGCGTCACGACGTCGACCGAGAAGCCGTCTGCTTCGAGTCGATCGATGGCTGAGGACTCGGTGCGACCGACCACGTTCGGAACGACGTTCTCTTCGGGTCCGCTCGAATACGTGATCGTGACTTGGCTCCCGACGGGTGCCTCCTCGTTGGGCGCGGGGTTCGTCGAGATCACGCGCCCCTCTTCGACGTCGTCACTCGGCGCTTCGACCGTCGACACCGTGAAGCCAGCGTTCCGGATCGTTTCGCTGGCCGCGTTGACGTCCTGGTTCAGGACGTTCGGCACAGGACGCGTACTCGGTCCTTCGGAGACGACGAGCGTGATGACGGTGCTCGTGTCCTGCTCGCCGGAGGGTTCGGTCCGAATGACACGGAACGGTTCGATTTCGTCGTTCTGTTCGACGATGGCTTGATCGGCGATCTTCGTGAAGCCGGCATCGGTGAGCACCTGGCGGGCTTCTTCGACCGAGAGACCTTCGACGTTGGGAACGGCCTTCGTTTGCGCCGCGCTGTATTCGAGCGTGATCGTCTTGCCGACTTCGAGGGACGCGCCCGCGTTGGGCGACTGATCGATGACCTCGCCGATCGGGACCTCTTGATTGGTGCGGGGAACGGGGTCGACGACGAAGCCGAGGTTCTCGAGTTGGTTGGTAGCCACTTCGAGCTGCTGTCCGACGACCTTGGGAACCCGTTTCGATTCGGTGTCGGGTTCGGCGTTCGAATCGGCGAGGACCCACACGAGTCCGACGATCAACGCGAGCACGACGACCGTGAGCACCGCCGCGATCGCCCGAGCCGACCCTGAGCGCGCGGGAGCGACCTCGGCGACGCGCGGGTTCACCATCGTGGCGTTGGGATCGACCGCGGAGGTCGCCCCGGTGGGCACCTCGGCGATCATCGCGGTCACCGGCGCAGCGGCAAGCGGCCGACCTCGTCGGAACCGCAGGAGATCGGCCCGGAGATCCTCGGCGGTCTGGTAGCGACCGGCCGGATCCTTGTGCATCGCCGTCAAGATGATCTGTTCGAGGTCGGGCGGGACGTCGGGGTTTCGACGTGACGGCGGCACCGCCGCTTCGCGGACATGCTTGTACGCGACGGCGACCGGCGTATCGCCCGTGAACGGCGCGATTCCCGTGACCATCTCGTACAAGACGACACCGAGCGAATACACGTCGCTGCGGCCGTCGACGCTGTGACCTTGCGCCTGTTCCGGCGAGAAGTAGGTGGCGGTCCCCATGACCGAGCCGGTCTGCGTGAGACCATCAGCGGTTCCCGCACGCGCGATGCCGAAGTCGGTGACCTTGACACCGCCGGTCGAGGTGATCAGGACATTGCCGGGCTTCACGTCTCGGTGCACGATCCCACTGCGGTGCGCGTACCCGAGTGCGCTGCCGATCTCGGCGGCGATCTCGGCTGCCTGGTGCGCGTCGAGCGGGCCTTCGGCGCGAATGAGGTCGCGCAGGGAGCGTCCCTGCACGAGTTCCATCACGATGAAGTAGGTGCCGGCTTCTTGGCCCCAGTCGTAGATCGCAACGATGTTGCCGTGAGACAATCCCGCAGCGGACTGCGCTTCGCGCCGGAACCGTTCCACGAACGAGGGCTCGCGGGCGAACTCCGGGAAGAGTGCTTTCAGGGCGACTTGTCGGTCGAGCAACCGGTCGTGGGCGACGAATACTTCGGCCATGCCCCCTTGGGCGATCGGGCGGAGTACTTCGTAGCGGTTGGAGAACACTCGACCGATCAGTGACATTGCGGTGCAACCCTATCGTCGGCGGTCGTCGGCCTCGGGCCGCGCCGCAGTGATTCATCGCATTCGGACGTGTCCGTCATGCCGTGGTCGGACCTTCGTGGGGCCATGGTGTTACGCCGGCCCTCCGCTGAGCAACGCGGCCAGTACCTCGCGTGCGATTGGCGCTGCGACCCGTCCCCCGGTGGCGTCGTCGCCCAGGTCGCCGCCGCGCTCGACGATGACCGCAATCGCGTACCGCGGGTCTTGCGCTGGGGCGAACCCGGTGAACCACGCGTGCGGCGGGCCTTCGGGCTGCTGGGCCGTGCCGGTCTTGCCTGCGACGGTGATGCCGGGGATCTGCGCTCGGGTCCCGGTGCCGTTGGCGACGGCGTCGATCATCATGGTCGTGATCGCCGACGCGGTCGCAGCATTGGTGCATTGACGCCACACGCGAGGGCTGGCGGTCTCGACGGTGCTGCCGTCGCGATCTTCGATCGCGGCCATGAACTGCGGAACCATCATGCGTCCGGCGTTCGCAACGCACTGGCTGATCATCGCCAGAGCCATCGGCGAGAGCGTGACCGGACCTTGCCCGATCCCCGCTTGCGCGAACAACGGTGCCTCGGTCTTGAACGAGCCTCGTTCCGGCCCCAGGCTCTCGACCATTCCCGGCGACAGGTCGATTGCGGGCGTGCCTTCGTTGATTCCCCAGTTCTCCACACCGACTGGGAACTGCTCCTCGAGGTCGAGCCCGATCTGTCCGAACGTGGTGTTGCAGGAGTCGCGGAAGCTCGCGGCGAGGGATCCGCCGCACTCGCTGCCGCCGAAGTTCGACAACGTGCGATCGGTCAGGGGCAAGGGGAGTTCTTCGAGTTCGGGATATCGCTGGTCGGGTCGCGTGACGCCCGCGTCGATCCCGACTCCCGCGGTCACGATCTTGAATGTCGACCCGGGCGAGAACCGCTCGCGGTAGGCACGCGAACGCATCGGGTTCGCCGGGTCGGCTACGTAGGCGTCGAAGAACTCTTCTGCCGCGTTCGGATCGTGCAACGCGATGGTGTTCGGGTCGAACGTCGGATTGGAGTACATCGCGACGACGCCGCCGGTCCGGACGTCGAGCACGACCACCGAGCCGCGTTTGCCTGCGAGTTGATCGCGCGCCGCGATCTGCGCAGTGGACTGGAGCGCGAGGACCACGTTTCCCTGGGGGTCGTCGTCGCTCAACAGGTCATCGATGTCGTCGAATCCGATGGTGAATCTCTTGCCGAGGAGGACATCGTCGTAGGTCCGTTCGATGCCCGTGGTGCCGTACCGCAACGATTGGTAGCCCGTGATGTGTGCGTAGAGCGCACCATCGGGATACTCGCGCTGGAACTTGTACTCGTCGTCGGACGGAACCGATCGAGCGATGATCTCGCCGTCGGCCGTGAGAATCTCGCCCCGGCTGCGAGCGAAGTCGTTCAAGACGATTCGGATGTTGCCGGGATTGGCATTCAACCGTTCGGCCTGTCCGAGTTGGATGTACGTCAGTTGGGCGATCAACAAACCCATCAGCACGATGATCCCGACTCCGACGCGTCGAATCGGTATCGCCGAATCGGCGTGGGCCGGCGTGTTCATGCGCGCAACCTGCGTCGAGCGGCTTCGTCGGATGCGCGCACGAGCAGCGCAACGATTGCGAAGTTCGCAATCAGCGACGACCCGCCGTACGAAACGAACGGGAGCGTGATACCGGTGAGGGGGATCAGACGGATGACGCCCCCGATGATGATGAACGACTGCACGCCCAAGATGACGGCGAGGCCGGCGGTGAACAATCGATTGAACGGTCGCCGAGAGTCGACGGCGACCCGCAGGGCGCTGCCGACGAGGAGCAACAACGTTGCGATCACCGCAACCGCGCCCAAGTAACCGAGTTCCTCACCGATTGCCGAGAACACGAAGTCGGTCTCGGCGTAAGGGACCTTGTCCGGCGCGCCCAGCCCGAGACCGCTGCCACCCAGTCCGCCGGCTGCGAGCGCGAACCACGATTGGATGATCTGGTAGCCCTTGCCTTGTGGGTCGCTCCACGGATCGATCCAGATGTCGACGCGGGTCTGCACGTGACCAAAAGTGTGGAACGCGATCCACGCGCCGACTCCGAAGAGGGCGAACCCACCGAGCAAGTAGGAGCTGCGGTTCGTTGCCATGTAGAGCATGGTGGCGAACACCGAGAACAACAACAACGACGAACCGAGGTCCTTTTCGGCGACCATCACCACAATCGACACGCCCCACACCAGGAGCAATGGTCCGAGGTGTTTCGGGTCGGGCAGGTGGAGTCGTCCGACGCGCCGTGATCCACGCGTCAGCAACTCGCGTTTGTCGACGAGGTACGCCGCGAAGAACGCAACGAGCAACACCTTTGCGATCTCGCCGGGCTGGAAGCTGATCGGGCCGAGCTTGGCCCAGATCCGAGCGCCATTGATCGTGCGACCGATCGGCGGCGGCGCAAGCGGCAACAAGAGAAAAGCAATGCCCGCGAGTCCAATTGTGTACTGCATCCGTTCGAGTGTTGCGATCTCGCGGATCAGTGCGAGCACGGCGACGAATACCGCAACGCCGACGAGCACCCACGTCGATTGGATGCGCGCGAAGTTCGTTTCACGCGCGATGTCGATTCGACTGATGGTCACGAACCCGATGCCGTTGAGAACCGCCATCAAGGGAACGAGTGTGGGGTCGGCAAGCGGCGCGAACCGGCGAATCGCGAGATGCAACACGACGTAGAGACCGGCGATGAACCCAGCGAACAACGGCAAATCGGGCGGCAGCGTCGGCCCTTCGGCGAGCGCGAGCAACACGTACGCGCCGGCGACGAACAACAAGACGTGCAGGCCGAGCCCGATCTCGGCTCGGCGACGAGACCGAACCAGTGAACGCTCGAGGGTGCTCGCGGCGACACTCACGGTTCGACCGGTCGACGATCGTCGATGAGGTCGTCGACGCACTCCAGCGCGGCAGCAAGCGAACTTCGCTCGCAGAAGCCGCGCTGTACTCGCGCGCGGGTTCCTTCGTCGAGCGTCCCGACCTTCAGACCCGTTCTCGTGTCGACGTCGGGCTCGTACCACCAGAGCCCGCCGGGGACTCCTCGCATCACGACGACCTCGCCGCCGAGATCGGTGACGTACCAGGTGTTGTTGGCCCGACGGTCGACCACGACGTAGGCGATGCCCACGATGACGATGATCGGAACGACGGCGACGAGCGTACGGACGAGCCACTTCCACCAAACGATTCGAACGCGAGTGGGGGACGCGGTCGGAGCAGCGTCGATTGGCTCGTCGATCGACTGAACGGTGCCGTCGAGTCCAACGTCGCTGGCGTGATCGATGAACGACGCGACCTCACCGACGTCGGTGACATCGAGTACGACGACGGTGATGTTGTCGTTGCCGCCAGCGTCGTTTGCAGCATCGACCAAGGTTCGGCTCACCGTCTCAGGGTCGGTGGTTGCGGACGCAATCGATTCGAGGTCGCGCTCGCTGACCATGTCAGTGAGTCCGTCGCTGCAGATGATGATGCGATCGTTGTCGTGCACCGCAACCGTGTAGACGTCGACGTCGATATCCGGTTCGATTCCCAACGCGCGCGTGATGATCGAGCGTTGCGGGTGGATCTCGGCTTGTTCGGCGGTGATGCGTCCCTCGCGAACCAAGTCGGCGACAAGACTGTGGTCGATGGTCAGTTGACGGAGGCGACCTTCGCGCACCATGTAGGCGCGCGAGTCGCCGACGTGACCGATCAGCACGTTGGCGTCATCGAGCGGAACCACCGCGGTGAAGGTCGTTCCCATGCCTTGGACTTCGGGATCGCCCAACGCGCGCTCACGGATTGCGTTGTTGGCGTCGCGAATGGCCGCATCGATGGACTGACCCCGAGCGAGCGACACGCGGACTGCTTCGATGGCGGTGCTCGATGCGACCTCCCCGCCGCGATGTCCGCCCATTCCGTCAGCGACCGCGAAGACACCGAGATCTTCGTCGATGAGCAGCGAGTCCTCGTTGCCCGGCCGGACCTGTCCGACGTCGGTCGCCCAGCCGGCGAGCAGCCTCACTTGCCGACCTCGAGCAAGGTCTGGCCGACGACGAGCCGGTCGCCCTTGCGGAGCCGGGTCGGTGTCTCGATCCGAGCGTTGTTGACCATCGTCCCGTTGGTGGACCCGAGATCCTCGACGAAGAGCCGGCCGTCTCGGACGAATGCCCGCGCGTGGAGATTCGATGCGAACGTGTCGTCGGGCAACGCCAGCGCGCAGCCGCCGCCGCGGCCGATGGTGACCTCGCCCCGAACCACGAGCTGTTCGCCGCGCCGAGTCTCGGGCTCGCGGACGGTCAGTACGAACGCGCGATCCGGGTCGGATCGAACTCCCGTATCGGCGGAGCGGGCCGGCGCCGGTGGCGGAGCGGGCGTCGCGGCAACGGGGGTGCCGCGCAATTCGCGAGCGACGACGATGATGACTCGCAGCAAGAACAGGTAAAGGAGCGCGAGCAAGCAGCCCTTCAGAATCGTGAGCACCTGATCGTTCACGGACCGACCTGGTATCCGATGGACGTCGAACCGATTCCGATGCGGTCGCCGGCCGCGAGGAGGTGCTCTCGGACCACGATGCCGTTCACCTCGGTGCCGTTCGTGCTGGAAAGGTCGACGAGGAGGTGGCCGCCCGGAACGGGTCGGATCTCGGCGTGGTACCGGCTGGCCTGCGGGTCGGACAACACGACCTCGCAGTCGGACATGCGCCCGATCCGGATTGTGGCGGCGAGGTCGATCCCCCGACCGTCGGGGAGAACGACGCGGGCGGCGACGGGTTCGTCGGATGGCACGATCTTGGCTTCGACGCCGAAGCTGCCCGCCTTGCGATCGGGGGCTTCTTCGAGGTCGACGCCGACTGGACCCAGAAAGTGGTAGCCCTCCTCGCGGGCGTGATCGCGTACCGATGCGGCGAGCTCTTGTGCGAGGGCCTGGGCAAAGGACTCGAATCGCGCGCCGTCGTCGGGGGAGATCTGGACGACGAACCGGTTGGGTACGACCGGTCCGCGCACCCCGAGCGTGCGTCGGGTGTCCATCTCGCGCACGATGCGCCGACCGATCTCGACTGGTTGCAGACCGGACCGAAACGCCTTGGCAAACGCGCCTTCGACGAGGCGTTCGAGCCTGCGTTCGAGACGCGACAAGACCATCGATCGAGCGTACCGGCGCGCCTGGTTTGCCTCGGCGCGCGCAAATCGGTCGCATTGGCGCACTCGGGCGAAAGGGCACCCCGGCGTCGCTGCTAGCCTCGCCCCACTCACGCGCGAGTGGCGGAATCGGCAGACGCGCTGGC
>SXIR01000093.1 GCA_005772765.1 Actinomycetota bacterium | reverse complement strand
GTCCGGCTGCGGTAAGTCGACGACCGGCAAGGCCATCATGCAGTTGCCCGCGCCGACGAGCGGCCAGGTGGTGTTCGAGGGGACGGACCTCACGTCGCTCGAAGGGGAGGACTTGCGCAGGCAACGGCCGCGCCTGCAGATGATCTTCCAAGATCCGATCAGCTCGCTGAACCCGCGGCGCAAGGTCGAAGACATCATCTCCGAGGGCTTGCGCATCTGGAAGATCGGATCGAAGGAAGACCAGCAACGCAAGGTCGACGAGCTCATGGAGACGATCGGGTTCGACCCGGTGGCGCAGCGGGGCAAGCGTCCGCACCAGTTCTCCGGTGGGCAGTGTCAGCGCATCTCGATCGCCCGTGCCGTGGCAACCGAACCGAAGCTGATCATCTGCGACGACCCCGTGTCGGCCCTCGACGTGTCGGTACATGCTCAGATCCTCAATCTGCTCGAAGACATGAAAGCCCGCTACGGGCTCACGATGATTTTCATCGCGCACGACCTGGCCGTGGTGAAGAACATCAGCGACCGCGTCGTGGTCATGTACCTCGGCAAGATCTGTGAAGTCGGCCCGCCCGATCAGCTCTACGCGCAGCCGGCGCACCCCTACACGCAGGCGTTGCTCGCAGCGATCCCGGTGCCCGATCCTGCGGTCGATCCGCGCGACCGGCCGACCCTCGGGGGCGAGATCCCGTCGCCGGTGAGTCCGCCGTCGGGCTGTCGGTTCCGAACGCGTTGTCCACTTGCGCAAGACCGGTGTGCGGGCGAAGAACCGCAGCTGCGCGAGGTCGCGCCGGGTCAGTTCGTGGCGTGTCACTTCCCGCTCGAACCCGGCCAAAAGCTTCCGCTGGCGTCCGCGACGCCGAGCGACGTCGTCTGATCCGAGCAACGCCACCGAACCGACCGAACCCACCGATCCGACGGCTCGCGCTGCGGCTCGCCGCGGCCGTCGCGTTCGCGTGGTTCGTCCCGCTCGACGGGTCGATCACGGATCGGCCGATGCCGTGGAGCTTCGTAGCGGGAGCGCTGCGCGGTGATCTCGGTGTGTCGTCGACCAGCGGAATCGACGTCGATGCACGCGTCCGCGTCTTCGCGGTGGGCAGCCTGGCGCTGCTCGCAGGATCCGTCTTGGCGGCCGGCGCGATCGTGCGAGTGATCGGGCCCTTCGGTCGCTTGCGGCGAGGGTTCGCCGCTGCGGGGCTCTTGGTGAGCATCGTCATCGTTGGCGCGTTGGATCGGAGGGCGCGTCGGGGCGAGATGCCGGGCATCGGTGCCGCGGTGGTCGATCGCGTGGGTGCCCTCGTCTTGCCCGCTCTCGTCGTTGGTGCAGGCATCGCGTTGATCGGGTTGGCGCGGGGTGCGACACGTGGCGGAATGTGTGCGCGCTCGGCAGGCCCGATGTGCGTGGTGGGTGTGCTGGTCGCGGAAGCGGCCTTCGGACTCCCGGGCTTGGGTTCGCTGCTCGGCGAGTTCGTCCGCACTCGAGACGGCGACGGATTGCGAGGCGTCGCGCTCGTCGTCGCGACGACGATTGTGTTCGTGCCATCGGTTGCGTGGACCACGCCGGTGCGACGGAGCGATCGGATGGTGACCGTCGCCGCCGTCGTGGGTGTGGTCATGGTCGCCGCGCTCGTCTTTGTCGATCGGATCGGCCTGAATCCGGCGGCCGAACCTGCGACGGATCCGCTCGTCGACGATCACCTTGGCCGGGATGCGTTGGCGCGAGCGTTGACGAGCGGGCGCACGAGCTTCGCGATCGCGTCAATGGCGGTCGCCGCAGCAATCGTTGGGGGAGTCATCGTCGGCGGGGTTCTTGGGTCGCTGCTCGAGGTTCGCTCGGGTCACGATGGCGGCACGCGGCGGATCGATCGGGCGCGTGGGCGCAGTGAGGTGCTGCTCGTGGCGGTTGCCGCGCTGCTCGCGGGTACGACGCGGTCGCCGACGATCGTGATCGCGGCGACCAGCTTGGTGCTCATGCCGGTCGTGATTGCGAGGGTCGCGCCCACCGTCGATCACGCGTGGCGGACTTCTTCGTTACGTGCGGCACCGCGTCTGAGTCGCGATCTGGTCGCGATCGGTGTCGCGGGCGTCGGCACGTTGTTCGTCGCCGATGCGGTGTGGGGCGTCGTCGGCATCAGCGTCGACGGACGAGCGACGATCGGTCGCGAGATCGCCGAGCAGCTCGCCGGATCCGGCGGGGGCGCGGCTGGCGCCATCGCGGCGGCGGGGGTCGTGGGTGTCGTGGCGTGGAGCCTGCGGACGATCGGCTACGGCATCGACGTGTGGGGCGGGAGCGACATGGCGGCAACGGCGTCGCAGTCGGTCGCGGACGGCCGACCCCAATCGAGGTCGTAACCGAACACGTCGCGAGCGCTGCGTGCGCCGAAACGATCGTCGACGAACTCGATGACGTCGGGCGTGATGAGCGCAGGATGCGTTGCGCCGGCGGCCCAACTCAACTGCAGGACTTCCTGGCGCAACGTCTCGATGTACTGCGCGCAGCGCACCGCCTTGTCGGTGGGATCGAGGCCGCGTGCGAGCCAACGCGACTGCGTTGCGACTCCCGTCGGACAGTGTCCGGTGTGACAGCGTTGCGCTTGGATGCAGCCGATCGCGAGCATCGCCTCACGGCCGACGTTGATGGTGTCGCATCCCAGGGCGAAGGCGAGGAGCGCGTCTTGCGGAAAGCCGAGCTTGCCGCTGCCGACGAAGACGATCCGATCGGTGAGGCGCCGCGCCGCGAACTCGCGGTAGACCCGGCTGAAACCGATCTTGAAGGGCAGCGCGACGTGGTCGGCGAAGGCGAGGGGCGCAGCGCCGGTGCCGCCCTCGCCGCCGGCGACGACGATGAAGTCGATGGCGCGGCCGGGGTCTTCGCCGAGTCGGTCACCGAGTCGTTGCCAGAAGCCGAGGTCGCCGACCGCGCTCTTGATGCCCACGGGCCGGCCCGATGTGCTGGCCAAGAGTTCGGCGAAGTCGAGCATCGAATCGATGCTCGTGAACGCCGAGTGGGTCGCCGGTGAGTGGCAGTCGACGCCGGCGGGAACACCTCGGATCGCTGCGATCTCGCGCGTCACCTTGGCGCCGGGGAGCAAACCGCCGAGGCCGGGCTTGGCGCCCTGTGACAGCTTGATCTCGATCGCGCGAATGGTTGGGTAGCGGTCGAGCGTCGCGCGGAACTGGTCGAGGTCGAACTGGCCGGTGGCGGTGCGACAGCCGAAGTAGCCAGTGCCGATCTGCCACACCAGATCGCCGCCGTGCGCGTGGTGGGCGGTCACACCGCCCTCGCCGGTGGCGTGGAGGCAGCCGGCCAACTGGGCGCCGCGATTCAGGGCGCTGACGGCGGCCCCCGACAGCGATCCGAAGCTCATGCCGGAGATGTTGACGATCGAATCGGGCCGGAATTTTCCGGGGCGGTCGCGGAACTCGCCGATGACCTTGGCGGCGGGCACTCGCCAGTGCGGTGGGCGGGCCAGATCACCGGTGTCGGGGCCGCGTTCGGGGAACGCCGCGTGCTTCACGATGAGGTAGTTGGACGTCGTTTCGAGGTCGTTGTCGGTGCCGAACCCGAAGACGTTGTTCTCGCGCTTGGCCGACGCGTAGACCCAGCGACGTTGATCGCGCGAGAACGGTCGTTCCTCGTCATTGTCGGTGACGATGTACTGACGCAGTTCCGGGCCAACCGCCTCGAGTAGAAAACGCAGGTGCCCGATCACGGGGAAGTTGCGCAAGATGGAATGGCGTTTCTGCACGAGGTCGTACACGGCCAACGCGGCGACCACACCCCCGACGCCACCGACCAACCACCACACAACCCCAGACTAGGTGCGTCGATAGGACACCAATAACGGACCCTATCGACGCACCTGGGGTTCAGACACCGAGCCAGTCGTTCGGCTGGGGGCCGTCGCCGAACTCGATCTCGGTGATGATCCGGTCGTTGGTGACCGAAATGCCGAACTGGTTGCCTCGGAACAGGTGAATGCTGCCGGCATCGTTGTTGCCGAGCACGTCGTCACCGCGCACGCTGATCGCAAGGTCGGCTCGATCGTTGCCGTTGAAGTCACGCACGACGAGCGAAGCGCCCATCAGGTGATCGGTGCCGGGCTCGCCGGCCACATCGGTCGAACCCCTCGTGTAGACCTTGCTGCCGGCTCCGCTCAAACCGCTGTCGGTGCCGAAGATGACGTGAAACGCTCCCGCGTTGTCGTAGCCCTGGGTGTTCTCGCCGATGACACCCACGACAAGATCGACGTGGCCGTCGCCGTTGATATCGCCTGCGTCGAACGACTGCCCGAAATACTCGACGGCTTCCACCTGATCGCCGATACCCGCGACGTTCTGATGGAATGTCTGCGATCCCACGCTGGTGATCCCGTCGTCGGTCCCCGAGAGCACGTGTACGACGCCGGCGTCGGTGACGGCCCCGATGTTGCGCATCGGCACGCCGACGACGAGCTCGCTGTGGTTGTCGCCGTCGAAGTCCGCCGCGTCGAGCTGCATCCCGAACCAATCGCCGGTACCGGCGGATCCGTCAATGCCGGCCGAGTTGCCGTGCACGATGCTGGCCTGAGCCGCTTGGATTCCAGTCGCCGAGCCCGGAACCGTGGCCACGTAACCCGACTGCCCTGGTGCACCCACGAAACCGTCGGCGGTCGGGGCCGAAACTGCGAGGTCGTCGACACTGTCGCCATCGAAGTCGCCGACCGTCATCGCGAAGCCGAGCAGATCGCCTGCTGGCGTTGGCGCACCGATCGACGCCGAGGTGAACGTCTTTTCGGGACTCGTGGTCCTGATGCCGAGCTCCGTGCTCGAAAGGACGTGCACGTATCCGATGTTGTTGCCCGCAGCGGTGTCCTCACCGCGAGCTGCGATAGCGAGGTCGGGGCGACCATCACCGTCGAAGTCGCCAGCCGCGAGCGAGTACCCGAACGCATCGTTGGTCTCGCGGGTGCCCGCAACGCCGTTGACACCCTGGGCGAAGGTGGTCGCCGCGCCCAGGTCAGGTCCGTTGGCACTCCCGGGAACGATGATCACAGCACCGGAATCGGTGGCCGCGCCGTGGTCGTAGAGCGGCACGCCAACCGCGACGTCGGCGTAGCCGTCGACATCGAAGTCGGCTGAGGCCAACGACCAGCCCATGCGGGCCTCGTGTTGGTCGGGGAGTCCGATGTCTTCGATCTGGGCGGAGATGGCCGCTGTCTCGTCGACGCCGTTCGGACCGCCGGGCAGAAAGTGGATCATGCCTTCGTCGATCTCGTCGACGTTGTCGTAGGGCGCCCGGGCGATGAGGTCTTGGTAGCCGTCGCCGTTGAAGTCCCATGGCGCCGCCGCGACCACGGCAGCGGCGGGTCCGGTGGTGGCGAGCGTCGAGGCGGTGCCGACGCTGAACAACAGCAACGAGATGGTGGTGCGGCCGAATCGATGCAACATGATGACTCCCAAGGTTTCGTCGGTGGATTCTGCTGCACCTGACGAACGAGGTGTCGACCGATTACACCCCGTCAGCCACGTGGGAGTCCCAGGATCCGCTGGGCAACGATGTTCTTGTTGATCTGGGTGGTGCCCCCGGCAATCGACAGCGAACGCGAGTACACCCGGTCTCGTCCCCACCGGTCGGCCAGCGACGCCGCCCCCAGAACCTCCGTGGCGACCGCGGTCAGCTGCTGGTCGGCCTCACTCCACAACAGTTTCGCCAGCGAACCTTCGGGACCGGGACCTCGTCCATGAAGCTCGCCTGAGATCGCCCGTTCCGACACCAACTTCAAGAGCTCGCCGTCCACGTAACAGCGCGCCAGCAGACGACGGACCTGTGGGTCGTCGATGGCTCGCGGCGCTCCCCGCGGCCCAGGCGCCGAGGCGGCGGCCTCGAACAAACGCTGCACCTTGGCCCGTAGCCCGAGATGCAGCTTGGCGACCGTTCCGCGCTCGTAGGCAAGCGTCGTCATCGCCACCCGCCAGCCGTCGTTGACCGGACCGAGCGTCATGGTTGCCGGCACGGCGACATCGGTGAAAAAGATCTCGCTGAACTCTCGTTCGCCGGTGATCGTCGTGATGGGCCGGACTTCGACACCGGGCCGGGTCAGATCGACGAGCAGGCACGTGATCCCGCGATGCTTTGGTGCGTCACGATCAGTGCGCACGAGCAGTTCACACCAGTTGGCTAGGTGGCCAAGTGTGTTCCAGGTCTTCTGGCCGTTGACGATCCACCGGTCGCCGTCACGCACCGCGCTCGTCGATAGCGACGCCAGGTCGCTTCCCGCGTTCGGCTCTGAGAAACCCTGACACCAGATGTCGTCGCCGCGCAGCATGCGCGGCAACAGGGTCCGGCGTTGTTCGTCGGTGCCGTGTTCGATGATCGCCGGCGCGATGTTCGACAACCCGATGACGTTGATCGTCCCGGGAGCGTTTGCCCGGTGCATCTCTTCGGCGAACACGACCTGTTCCATGACACCTGCACCGCGCCCACCCCACTCGGTCGGCCAGGCGATCGCGGCGTAGCGAGCGTCGGCCAGGAGCGCATTCCAACGTCGCATCGCAGCAAGCGTGGCTGCATCCATGTCGAGGTGCGTGCCGCCGAGCGACCGGAACTCGTCGGTGAGGTGTTCGTCGAGCCACCCACGGAACTCGGCGCGGAACGCTTCGGCCGAGGCGGGATAGGTGAAGTCCATGCGGTCACGACCGTATCGGAGTGCGTCCCCGGTGTGCCGCCCCGATGGGGCGCGGGAGCCAGCGCGCCGCGAATCCTCGGCGGGGGCCTCCTACGCTGCGCCAGATGAAACGCCTTGCAGCGGGGTTGATCGCGGCCACGCTCATCATGACGGCCTGCGGGTCGGACGACGACGCTTCGTCGACGACCGAGCAGGACGACGACGGACGCGATCCCGACGGAGCCGATTCGGGTGTTCCCGACGACGATTGCGTCACTTCGGTCGCCGAGCGAGGCAGCGATTCGGAATCGGACGACCTCGACATCCCGGAGCCCACGATCGACGGTGTCGAGCGCTTCGCCGGTCTGACGCACGGCCACGTCGAAGACTGCGTCGAGTATGTGCCGAACCCGCCCGTTGGCGGCGATCACTGGGGTGTCTGGCAGGCATGCGGTTTCTATGGCGACCCGGTCCCGCCCGAACGCGCGGTGCACTCAATGGAGCACGGCGCGGTGTGGATCACCTATTCGCCCGATCTCGATGCGGCGGCACGCGATGCTCTTTCGGTGTACGCGGGCGAGTTCGTCCTCGTGTCGCCGTGGAATCGTGACCCGCTGCCGTCGCCGGTCGTGGCGAGCGCATGGGGACTGCAGCTGGAGGTCGAAACCGTCGACGACCCCAGGCTCGGAGAGTTCGTGAACATCTACGCAAACGGCCCGCAGAATCGCGAGCCCGGCGCGCCGTGCGTCGAAGGCGGAACCGACGAGACCGCCTGAGCCGCGGTATCGCTCGGAGTTGCTAACTGACAAGTATTGTTGTTAGTGTCTCGCCTCGATGCGTTCTGTTGACGAACTCACCGAGCGGCTCCGATCCGTTGGTTTGCGAGTGACTCCGCAACGACAGGCGATCGTGCGCCATCTGGTCGGCAACACCACGCATCCGACCGTCGAAGCGATCCACGACGCGGTCTGCGTCGAGATGCCGACGGTCAGCCTGAAAACCGTGTACCAGACCGTGCACGATCTCGAATCGCTCGGCGAAGTTCGGTTGCTCGATCTGGGCACCGGCGCAGTTCGGGTCGACCCGAACGTCGAAGACGACCATCATCACCTCGTCTGCACCGAATGTGGTGCCGTGCGCGATGTGCAACCCGATGTCGTGACGGCGTTGGCTCGTCGCGATCGTCGCGATTTCACGGTCACATCCGTCGAAGTGATCTTTCGCGGTCACTGCGACACCTGCTCTTCAACCACCCACTGACACCGAGAAGGGAACCAGGAAATGCCGGACCTCAAGGGCTCCAAGACCCATGACAACCTGAAAGAGGCGTTCGCGGGCGAGAGCCAGGCGAACCGCCGCTACCTCTACTTCGCGCAGAAGGCCGACGTCGAGGGCTACCCCGACATCGCGGCGTTGTTCCGTTCGGTCGCCGAAGGCGAAACCGGCCACGCGTTCGGACACTTCGACTTCCTCGCCGAGGTCGGCGACCCCGCCACCGGCGAACCGGTCGGCGGCACAGAGGAGAACCTGAAGTCGGCGATCGCGGGCGAGACCTACGAGTACACCGAGATGTACCCGGGCTTCGCCAAGACGGCCCGCGACGAAGGCTTCGAAGACATCGCCGAGTGGCTCGAAACGCTGGCACGGGCCGAAAAGAGCCACGCCGGTCGTTTCGGCCAAGGGCTCGAGTCGCTTTCCTGAGGACTCGTCCGACGTTCCACGATTCCGCGAGCATGGCCCCGGGTGCTTGCGCCCGGGGCCATGTCGTCGGCTGACCTTCGAGGACCCGATGTCACTGTACGAACCGCTGGCTTCCAACTACTACGACGCTGCCGACGCTCGCGCCGAACGCGACCGCACGTTTCATCAGTGCTCAGATTGTCGGGTGTGCGTGAAGCTCTGTCCGAGCTTCAAAGATCTGTTCCGCTTCATCGACGATCTCGGTGGCACCGAGCACACCGAAGAACTGTCGGCCGAACAGCATCGCCACGTCGTCGACGTCTGCTACCAGTGCAAACTGTGTTACGTCATCTGCCCGTATACGCCGGATCAGCAACAAGAGTGGGTGATCGACTTTCCCCGCCTGATGCTGCGGTCGTTGGCGATACAACAGGGCGAGGGAGACGGGCCTGGTCTGAACGCGCGTTTGCTGGCGCGAACCGATCTCCAGGGCAAGGTGGCGAGTGCGACCGCGCCGATCTCGAACAAGCTCGCAACCCTGGCGCCCGCACGTGCCGCAATGGAGAAAGTCACGGGCATCTCGAAGGTGCGGCTGCTGCCGACGTTCGCGCGGGAGCGGTTTTCGAAATGGTTTCGGCGCCGGAATCGACTGTCGACCGGGGGTCCGCGTGGTGAGGTCGCGGTGTTCCCGACCTGTCTCGTGGAGTACCAGGAGCCGGCGATCGGCAAGGCACTGGTCAAGGTGTACGAACGCAATGGCATCGCATGCACGCTGCCGGAGGGTCAAGTGTGCTGCGGGATGCCCTGGCTCGACGCCGGCGACACGGACAAGTTCGTCGAGCACGCTCGTCGAAACGTCGATGCGCTGCTGCCTGCGGTGCAGGCCGGCAAGGCAGTCGTCGTGCCGCAGCCGACCTGTGCGTACACGATCAAGCAGGAGTATCCCGACTTCCTCGGTACCGAAGCGGCGCGACTCGTCGCGGCCAACACGTTCGATGCCAGCGAATACTTGATTGCCCGTCACAAGGAAACGCCGCTCGATACCGACTTCTCGGCGGGGCAGGTCTACGGCACGATCGTGTGGCAGAACGCGTGCCACTATCGAGCACAACAGATCGGCCCGAAGTCGCGTGATGTCATGGCGTTGACGGGCGCGAAGGTCCAGATGGTCGAACGGTGTTCGGCGATCGACGGCACCTGGGGGCTGCGCGCCGAAAACGTCGAGATGGCGAAGAAGATCGCGAAACCGTTGATGGAGCAGATCGCCAAGAGCGACGCCGAGTTGGTCGCCGGGGACTGTCACCTTTCGAACGGTGCCATCCTCGAAGACACAGGGCGCAAGCCGATTCATCCGCTCGAGGTGCTTGCCCGCGCTTACGGAATCGAGGAATGACATGCGCAAGCTTTCCGCCGACGACATCCTCGATCTGCGTGCCTACGAACGGGTGCGCGACGAACGTCGCCGTGCCAACATCGAGCGCAAGAAGCGTCGGCGCGTCGCGCTCGGTGACTTCATTTCGGTGGTGTTCGAGAACACCGACACGATGTGGTTCCAGATCCAAGAGATGGCCCGGGCGGAGAAGATGCTCCGAGACGATCAGATCGCCCATGAGGTCCAGACGTACAACGCGATCGTTCCCGACGACGGGCAACTGTCGTGCACGCTGTTCATCGAGCTCGACGACGAGTGGAAGCTGCGTGAGTGGCTGCCTCGGTTGGTCGGCATCGAGGACGCCTTGCGCATTCGCTTGGCTGACGGCACCGAAGTGGCTGGCTACGACCCCGAAGCCGATCGTCTGACGCGCGGTGACATCACGGCGGCGGTGCACTTCTTGAAGTTCGATTTCGACGACGCGGCGCGCACGCAGTTCTTGGCCGCTCCGGCGACGCTCGTGCTCGACCATCCGCAGTTGTCGATCGAAACCCCCCTCGACGCCACCCAACTCGCCGAACTCCGCGCCGACCTCGCCACCGAGGTGCGTCGATAAGGTCCGAAAAACGGATCCTATCGACGCACCTGTAGGTTTGGGGGGTGGAGATGCAGATTCGGCGACTTGATCCGGGCGTGCCGTTGCCGGCCCGGCAGCACGCCTCGGACGCCGGTTACGACCTCGTCACCGCGGTCGACGTCGAGCTCGGTCCGGGAGCGCGTGCCCTTGTGCCGACAGGAATCGCAATTGCCGTACCGGCGGGGTATGCCGGGTTCGTCCAGCCTCGCTCGGGGCTCGCCGCGAAGCATGGAATCTCGATCGTCAACACGCCGGGACTGATCGACAGCGGTTACCGCGGTGAGATCAAGGTGATGCTCGTCAATCTCGACCGCGACGAGACGTTTCGAGCGGCCCGGGGCGAACGCATCGCGCAACTGGTCATCCAGCGCGTCGAAGACGTGGAGTGGCGCGAGGTCGCCTCGCTCGACGACACCGATCGCGGCGACGGCGGTCACGGCAGCACCGGTCGATGAACGGCAGCTGCGCAACAGTTGCCGACGCGGTTCGCACCCGTCGGGCGACCGACATCAGGGCCCTCGATCAGACGAGGCGGTCGTGGGGGATCGCGCCGCAGGTGCGCCTCGGCCCGCCTCGGGACAGGCGAGGTGCCAGTAAGGTCGTCGCCTTGATGCCGGACCGATTCGAACATCGTCGATGCCCCTGCACGAACGCGGCTGCCTCGGGCAGAATCGTCACCGCATCGTCACCGCATCGTCACCGCATCGTCGGCACCGACTCGATCGAGGCGTCCGCGCCGGTCGTTGCCGAAGTTGCCGGGACCTAGACCACGCAATCGACCAGTCGGAGGGCTGAGATGGGTTCGCAGCACAAGTTCAGGTTCGGCGTGCAGTGTGGTGGTGCGCTCGACGGCCAGCAATGGCGCGAGTTGGCCCGCAAGGCCGAATCGCTCGGATACAGCACGTTGTACGCCCCTGATCACTTCATCGACACCGTGCTGGCGCCGATGCCCGCGCTCGCGATGGCCGCTGAGGCGACCACGACCCTCAACGTCGGCGCGCTCGTGTTCGACAACGATTACAAGCACCCCGCGATCCTCGCCAAAGAGATGGCCACGATCGACGTCCTGTCCGGCGGTCGTACCGAGTTGGGTATCGGTGCGGGCTGGATGCAGGTCGACTACGACGCCTTGGGCATTCCCTACGACTCGCCCGGCACCCGCATCGCGCGTCTCGACGAGGCGCTCCAGGTGATCAAGGGCTGCTACGCGCCCGGCAAGTTCAGCTACCAGGGCAGCCACTACACGATTTCCGATTACGACGCGGTTCCGAAACCGACCAACGGGCACATCCCGGTGCTCATCGGTGGCGGTGGGCCGAAGATCCTGCGCCTCGCCGGACGAGAAGCCGACATCATCGGGATCAACCCCAACCTGCGAGTGGGCGCGATCACCGCGGATGCTGCGAGATCGGCCAGCGCGCAGGAGACCGCGAACAAGATCGAGTGGATCCGCGAGGGGGCCGGTGTTCGTTTCGATTCGATCGAACTCCAGATCCGCTACTTCTTGCATGCGGTGACCGACGACAAGACGTCGTTCGCCGCCGCCGTGGCCCCGGGTTTCGATTCCACGGCCGAAGAGGTCCTCGGGTCGGGTGCCGCGCTGCTCGGCACGCTCGACGAGATGATCGACACCCTCGTGCAACGCCGCGAGGAGTGGGGCGTGACCTACGTCATCGTCGGCAACGACTTCTTCGAGACGTTCGCTCCCGTCGTTGCCAAACTGGCCGGCACCTGATCGCGACGCGCGACGCCGAGCACCGCGCAGCGAGCGGTCCGACGAGGAACACGATCGTGGGGCGGGTCAGTTCGTGAGGCGGGCGGGGATCCAGTCGACGAGTTTGTCGACGATGGCGTTGCGGGACTTGTCGAGTAGATGGCCGTCGTCGGGGAGCAACATCAGCTCGCCTTGACCGGCCATCATGCGCACGACTTCGCTCGTCTGTGCCGGGAGCAACTCGTCCTGGAGCCCGTGCACGAGCAGGAGTGGCGCGGTGAGGTGTTCGGCTTCCTCGCAACCCGCCGACTGCGTCGCGAGGGTCACCACCCCTCGACAGTGCTCGGCCAGCACGGTTCCCGCCTGCACGGCGACGGCGCCGCCGAAGCTGTGGCCGACCGTCACGAACCGGCGGGCTCCCGATCGCGACGCGAGATCGCCCGCGGCGCACACATCGTGCACGCAGCGCGGCAAGTGGTTGGGCTTGTGATATCCGATGCGGATCGTCCCGATGCCTTCGGCCGCGAACCGCTCGCCGAGTTCGGGATAGAGCCCGTCCGAAGGCCCGAGCAGCCCGCCCATCGCCCCACCGACCATCAAGACCACCGACTCGCAGGCCGGGTCGCCGTGCCAGAGCAGCGTGAGGAGTCCTTCCATGGTGTAGATCTCGACGTGGCGCAGCGTCGGCGTCACCTGCCACTCCTGGGCCGCCATCGCGCCGAGGAGATCGAGTGGGGTGCGTGCCGCGCCTGAGTCAGTCACAGCGAGCCACGCTACGGCATTCGGTCAGAGCAGCGTGCGGAGGAACTCGCGGGTGCGGGCCTGCTCCTCGGTGGACCCGAACTCCGCCGCGACGAAGTCGGTGACGCCGGCGTCCCGGATCGACTGCACCGCTTTGCCAACCGCGGACTCGTCGCCGACGATCGCAACGTCGGCGGGGCCGCTGGCACCTTCCTTGTCGAGCATGGCTTTGTAACTCGGCAGCGTTCCGTAGACCTGGAAGTCGTTGGCCGCCCGAGTTCGCGCACCGTCGGCATCGTTGGTGACCATCACGGGGAGACTGGCACCGACGCGCGGCGTGGGTTTGTCGGCGCGCGCCGCCGCAGCGTTGATGTTCGGCACGATGTAGTCGGCCAGCGTGTTCGGTCCGGTCATCCAGGTGATGGTTCCGTCAGCGGTTCCGCCCGCGAGTTCGAGCATTCGAGGCGCGAGCGCAGCGATCATCACCGGAACGGGGTGACGGTCGGTGACGATCAGTGGTGAGTGCGCGGTCAGGGTTTCCCCCGCGAAACTGACGTTTCCGTCGCGCAGCATCGGCAGCAAGATCGCGAGGTACTCGCGCATGTGCCGCGCGGGCTTGTCGTACGAAAGACCCCACATCATCTCCCCGACGATCTGATGGGAGAGACCGATACCGAGCGTGAAGCGACCCCCGGCCGCTGCCGCGGTGGTGAGCGCCTGGCTGGCGAGCATCCCGGGGTGCCGCGGATACGTGGGGACGACCGCCGTGCCGAGTTCGATGCGGGGGACCTCGCGGCCAACGATTGCGAGCGTGGTGATCGCGTCGAGACCGAAGATCTGCGGCAACCAGTAGGACGCGAAGCCTTGGGTCTCCGCCGTTCTCGCCGCCCCGACGATCTGGTCGATGGACTGGCTTTGGGTGTCGCCACCGAAGATCCCGATTCGCATGGTGCACTCCTTCGTTCGTTGCGTGCGACACTAGACCGACGCGAGTTTCGGCCGATCGGAGTGACCATGAGACGTCTTCCCCTCGTGCTGCTCGTCGGTGCTCTCGGACTCACTGCCTGTGGGGACACCGACGATGCCGACTCGAAGTCTTCCGACCCCAAGACCTCCGACTCGACGTCGCCTGACACCGATGCGGTTGACCCAGGGGATCCGACCGACGACACGGAACCGACCGACGACACGGAACCGACCGAGACGTCGACGGATCCGGTCGCGCTGCCAGGGGAGTGCGCCGGCCCTTGGTCGTTCGAGATGCGAGCGGCCAACGTCTTCGCGGGTCTGCCGGTCGTCGAAGACCCTGCGTTCGAGTTCACGAGTTCGCTTGCCGTTCGGCTCTCGCCGGGGATCTACACGTTCTATCTCGCCGATTTCGAGATCGATCCCGATCAGTTCAGCGATTTCGAGACCGATCATCCGCCGGCAGGCAAGACGCTCGCGACCCTTACGATCAATGCGTTCCTCACGGCCGACACGCTCGACGCCGAGTTCGACGAACTGGCGCCCGGTGACGTCATCCCGGCATCCGATGAGGTCGACGGCGCGCGCCAGTTCGGCGTGGTCCTCGAACGAGGTCTGGCTCCCGGTGGCGATGATCCATCGGACCTCTACAACGCATCGTCGGGACCGGTCGGTCAGGCCGAGGTCGTGGCGGCGACCGACGAGATGGTGTGTCTCGCGGTCGACTACACCGACTACGAAAATGCCGGATCGACCAACGGCGTCACCGACGAGTACCCGGTGCAGAAACGTCTCATGGGTACGTTTTCCGCGCCCATCGTCGACTTCTGAGCGTCCCGTCGCGCTCGGCTCCGACGGGGTGATGCACGGCGATCGTGGTAGGGTGTCTGCCGCATCGCGGACGTGGCTCAGCTGGTAGAGCACAACCTTGCC
>SXIR01000092.1 GCA_005772765.1 Actinomycetota bacterium | reverse complement strand
GGTGATCGCGCATCGGCTCTCGACCGTGGTGCAGGCAGATCGCATCCTGGTCGTCGACCACGGTCGCATCGTCGAACAAGGAACGCACGACGAATTGCTGGCCCACAACGGGATCTACGCGCAACTGACCCGAACCCAGCTGACGCAACCAGTCTCCTAGTCTTTGATCACCGATGACCGACGAGCTACTTCCGCCGTCGCGGCGCGACCGATTGCATCAACGCCGTTCCTGGCGGCGACGTGCCGCGCTCGCGAGCGGTGTCCTGCTCGTCGCGAGTAGCGGGGTCGGCGCCGCCTGGTTCCTGACCGCCGACAGCTCATCATCGAGCGGTACATCGACGACCGGCGATACCAGCACCACCGACGGCGGTCCGAAGGTCTCGTCGGAAGTCATCACTGGATTGAAGACCGAGATCGACGAGCTCCCGACGGGGCGCCCGCTCACCCACGAGGACCCGTTGCGGTTGTGGGTCGGCGGCGACTCGCTCTCGGGCGCGATCGGTCCGGTCATCGGTCAGCTCTCCGAAGATTCGGGCGTGGTGCGCGCGCTCGTCGACTTCAAGGTATCGAGCGGCCTTGCGACCCGCGTGCGCGACTGGCCGGAGTACGCCACCGATCTCATCGCCGAAGAAAGCCCGGAAGCGATCGTGTTCATGGTCGGAGCGAACGACGCGATCGTTGTCGGCAACGACGACTCCTGGGAGGCCGACTATCGCGCCAAGGTGCGCGAGATGATGGATCTCCTCGTCGGCGGTGACGCGCGCCGAACGGTCTTCTGGGTCGGCTCCCCACCCATGCGCCTCGGCGATCGCGAAGAAGGGATCATTGAACTCAACCGCGTCTATCGCGAAGAGGCATTGCTCCGCCCCGACGTGATCTACGTCGACGCGTACAAGATGCTCGAAGGCCCCGAGGGTGGCTACTCGTCGTCGATCTTCATTGAGGGTCAGGGCCGGCTCTACGTCCGCTCGGGCGACGGCGTTCACCTGACGGGAGCCGGTGCCGAGTGGCTCGGGTTCAACGTGTGGCAACTGATCGACCGGCGTTGGGACGTCGGCACCTACCAACGGCCCGACCTGCCGATCGACTACCGCACCGAACCGGGCGGCAACACGGGATGCTGCAATGAACCCGGGCCCACCTACGACGATCCTGGTCCCACCGATCCTGCAACGTCGTCGACGAGCGATTGCTCCGAATCCGGAACGTGCGATACGACCACGTCGTCGACGCCGAGCGACACGACGTCATCGGTTCCGACCGAAACGACTGCGGGCGAAACCACCGTCCCACCAACGACACTGCCTCCACCGACCACCGCGCCACCGACGACGACCTGATCGTCGCCGGAGCACCGCCGCGACGATTCGACGGGTGTCACCTCGGCTTCGGTTCGACCTGCGAGCCCGGCGTCCGCTTGCCGTTTTCGACAACCTCATCGGTAGCCTCGCCACCATGAGCGATTCGTTGTCCCAGGCTCGTAACGCGGTCGAAGCCGCGGCGGGTGTCGTCGATGTTGCTGCCCGCCGTCTCGCCGACCTGTGCGTCGCCGACGGCAAGATCTCCGTCACGAAACTCGACCAGCACCAGGTACTCGCCTATGACCTCGCGCACGCGGCGGCCTCGGTCGAGGCCGGGCGCGCGATGCTCGACTACGCCACGAAGGGCGACCTCGAAGCTCGCCTGGCGTTCGGGTTCATCGCCGATTCGATTGCGGAGCTCGCGACCAAACTCGTCGGGCGGGCCGAGGTGTGGGGCAGCGACGGCACGGCGTTGCAACCTGCGGCCGACTTCGTCGCGCAGCACCGTGCGCCCGAGTTCCTCGAATCGCTCGGCGACGAAGTCGTCAAGCACGGAACCGGACCCAACCACCTCGACGACGACTTCACCCTCGTCGCCGACACCTTCCGTCGGTTCGCCGACGAAGTCGTCCGGCCGCACGCCGAACACGTCCACCGCACCAACGGCGACGTCCCCGAAGCGATCATCGAGGGTCTCGCAGAGATCGGCGGCTTCGGGCTCTCCGTCCCCGAGGAGTTCGGAGGCTTCGCGACTGGTGGCGAGAGCGACTACATGGGCATGGTCGTGTCGACCGAAGAGCTCTCGCGCGGCTCGTTGGGCATCGGTGGCTCGCTCATCACCCGGCCCGAAATCCTGACCCGCGCCGTGGTCGCCGGCGGCACCGATGCACAAAAGCAGACGTGGTTGCCGCGCATCGCGACGGGCGAGTTGATGGCGGGCATCATGGTGACCGAGCCCGACTTCGGTTCCGACGTCCAAGGCCTCAAGGTCAGCGCGACCCCGACCGACGGCGGCTACCTCATCAACGGCGTCAAGACCTGGTGCACCTTCGCCGGCCGGGCCACGATCTTGTTGGTGTTGGCGCGCACCAACCCCGACCGTGCCCTTGGCGGCAAAGGTCTGTCGTGTTTCCTCGTCGAGAAACCGCAAGCCGATGGCCACCATTTCGCGTTCACGCAGGACCCCGTCGACGGCCGCGAGCCCGGCAAGCTCGAAGGCCGCGCCATCGACACCATCGGCTACCGCGGCATGCACAGCTACGAAGTTGCCTTCGACAACTGGTTCGTGCCCGCCGAGAACCTGGTTGGCGAAGAGGGCGGTCTCGGACGCGGCTTCTACCTGCAGATGGCCGGTTTCGAAAACGGGCGGTTGCAAACCGCAGCGCGGGCAGTCGGACTCATGCAGGCGGCGTTCGAAGCCGGGCTCGACTACGCCCAGAATCGCAACATCTTCGGGAAGTCGCTCTTCGACTACCAACTGTCGAAGACCAAATTCGCCAGGATGGCCTTTCTGATTCAGGCGGGACGACAGTTCTCCTACGACGTTGCCCGCCTGATGGGGAACGGCGAGGGAACGCTCGAAGCGTCGATGGTCAAGGCGTACGTCTGTCGCGCCGCGGAGTGGGTCACCCGAGAAGCGATGCAGCTCCACGGGGGCATGGGTTACGCCGAGGAGTTCCCGGTATCGCGCTACTTCGTCGACGCGCGTGTGCTGAGCATCTTCGAAGGCACCGACGAGACCCTGTGCACGCGGGTCATCACGCGGCGCCTGGTCGAACAAGCCCTCGCCCGCTGAAGCTGACGCTCGGCCAGCTCGGGAGGTCGCGTCGCGAATCGGTCAGTCGCGGAAGGCGAATCGTTCGAACGACCGCTCGCCCGTGACGAGGTCGGCACCGAGCTCCCCGATCAGTGGCGCGAACTTGAATCCGTGACCGCTGCACGGCGACGCGATCACGACCGGGCCACGACGGTCGAGCACGAAATCTTCGTTGGGCGTCGTCGTATAGAGACACGTCGTTTCGCTGACTGGCAGGGCGACGACGCCCGGCACCCACTCCTCCACATAACGCAACACCGCCGTACGTCGATCGGGATCGAGCTCGCCGACTCGTTCGTTGGGATGTGCGATAACGCGGCCCGCGTGATGCTCGCCCACCTTGAGTCCCTCGCCCGGCGTGAACAAGCCGTACGCCGCTTCGGGATCGCGGTAGTGGATGAAGCTCGGCCACGCAGCGCCGATACTGGGTCGCGGTGCGAAGTGGAAGACGTGTTCCTCGCTGATCTCCAACGGCGGCAGCGTCGCGTGCCCTCCGGCCAGCGCCGTCACCCAACCGCCGGCTGCGACGACGACGGTCGTGGTTGCGAAGTCGACTCGATCGGTGAACACGCGCGCGCCGTCGGAGGTGCGCTCGATCCTGTCGACCCGCGTCGATTCATGAATCGCTGCGCCGTGGCTCCGCGCCGAATCGACGATCGCTCGCCAGGCCCGATCGGCGTGCACGCGGCCGGTGTCGCGCGACCAGCAGGCGAGCCCGTCGAACCGAAGCCCGGGGAACATCTCGGACGCTGTCGGTGCGGGCAGCAACTCGCCGTGGGCGCCTGCGGCGGTCAGCGCGGCGTAGACCTCGCGCACCGCGCGTTCGTCACCGTGATCGACACCGCCGGTCAGCTCGATGAACGATGTGTTTCGCTCGGCTTCGAGCTCGCGCCAATCACCCAGAGCACGTTGGGCCAGTGCGACGTAGAACGGGTCGGGGTAGGCGAAGCGAAAGATGCGCACGCCCCCATGTGAACTCCCGCGATCGTGCCCGACCGTGAATTGTTCGATGAGCGCGACGTCGAGCCCGCGCCGAGCGCAGGATCGAGCGATCGCTGACCCGGCGATACCCGCGCCCACCACGACGACATCGACCCGGTCCACCGCCATCACGCCGAGGCGCCATTTCGTTGCGCTATTCGCAACAAAAAGACGCCTCAGTCGGCGCTGCGGGTCATGCCGGCGCGGGAGCCGCGGGTGACGAACTTGGTCGCCATTTTGCGGCTCGCTTCGTCGATCATCTCGTCGCCGAACATGACCGCGCCGCGCCGTTCGCCTTCGGTCGTTGCCGTCTCGTAGGCCTCGAGGATGTCGAACGCCTTGTCGAATTGCTCTTGCGTCGGCGTGAACACTTCGTTGATCACGGTGACCTGGTCGGGGTGCAACGACCACTTGCCATCGAACCCGAGGATGCGGCTGCGCATCGCGTAGTCGCGCAACGCGTCGAGTTCGCGAATCTTCAAGTAGGGGCCGTCGATGACCTGGAGTCCGTTCGCACGACCGGCCATGAGGATCTTGCTGAAGACGTAGTGGAAGTGATCACCCGGGTATTCGGGGATCTGTACACCGCCGGTGAGCACCGGCATTTCGGTGCTCGCCGCAAAGTCGGCCGGGCCGAAGATGATCGTTTCGAGCCGATCGCTCGCAGCGCAGATCTCCTCGACGTTGATGAGGCCTTGCGCAGTTTCGATCTGCGCTTCGATCCCCACGCGTCGACTGTGGCCCATCGTCTTTTCGATCTGGGTGAGCAACAGGTCGAGCGCAACGACTTCGGCTGCCGATTGCACCTTCGGGAGCATGATCTCGTCGAGACGTTCGCTCGCGTTCTCGACGACGTAGGTGACGTCGCGGTAGGTCCACTTGGTGTCCCAAGCGTTGACCCGCACGCACAACGTCGTGTCGCCCCAATCCTGCTCGTTGATCGCGCGCACGACCTTCTCGCGAGCGGCTTCCTTCTCGAGGGGCGAGACGCTGTCCTCGAGATCGAGGAACACCATGTCGGCTCCGAGACCGGGCGCTTTGCCCAGCATCTTCTCGTTCGACCCGGGGGTGGCGTGACAGGTTCGGCGCGGCAGGTTCTTCGTGCGTTCGGACATGCGCACGAGGGTACAAGTGGGCCGAATCCCGCCTCCAACCGACGGTTAGCGTGCGGTCATGTCCACGATGCCAACCAACGCACTGCACGAAATCGCCGACGGGGTCTTCGTCTGGCTGCAAGCCGGCGGTGCAAGCGGCGTGAGCAACGCCGGCGTCGTGGTGGAGGGCGACGGCATCACCGTGATCGACACCTTGATGGTCCGCAGCCAGTGGGAGCCGTTCGCCCGGGCGGTCCACTCGCTCGGGGTGCCCATTCGCCGGGTCGTCCTCACCCACGCGCACATCGACCACGTCGGCGGGACCAAGGCGTTCGGCCAAGCGGCCGTCTACGGCAGCGAGCAGACCTCGATGTTGCTCGACACCACCGAAATGCCGATCGCCGCCTACAAGAGCTTCATGTCGGCGTTCGCCGACGAGTTCGACGACCTCGCCGAGACCGGGTGCCGCACCGTCACCCATGTCGTCGCCGATGCGGCTCAGCTCACCGATCGCATCGAACTGCTGCCCGCTGCTGGGCACACGAGCGGCGATGTGATGGTGCTGATCGATGACGTTTCGGTGCTGTTCGCCGGCGACCTGTGCTTCTTCGGGGTGACGCCGTTGGCATTCCAGGGCGATCCGGCGCTGTGGGCCGACACCCTTGACACGCTCGGTGACCTCGCCGACACGATCGTTCCGGGCCACGGCCCCATTGGTGATGCCGGCGACTGTGCGGTCGCGGCGCAGTACCTACGCCACTGCGTTGCCGGGTCGGTGCCGCCGGGCCCGTGGGATGCCTGGGGCGAACGAGCCGAGCGCGACGCAATCAACATCGAACGAGCCGCGCTGCTCCGTGAAGGTCGCGACGAAATGCCGCCCGCGATGTTGCGGGCGATCGGCATCGGCTGAGCCGGTTCGCGACGAACTAGCGTTTCCTGCCGTGGCGCAAAACCCCGACCCGAATCTGCAGATCACCGACCTGAAGGGCACGACGCGCACCCTCGACGATTGGCTGACGGTGTTCAACCTCGCCGCCGTCCTCTTGCCGCCACGTCTCGAAGCCCAGGCGTTCAAACCGGTCATCGAACGCATCTTTGCGACCTTCGGCGACGCCAACGTGCGTGCGACTATTTGGGTTCCGGGCCCGGCCTCGATGGCTCGGCGGATCCTTGGCGACCTCGCCGATCGCTACCTGGTGTGGTGCGACCCCGATCACGCACTGGCCAAGGGCCTCGGCCTCGAACGCCTTCCTGCGTTCGTCCACCTGCGCCAGGACACCACGCTCGTGGGCGCCGCCCAAGGCTGGTCCGTTTCGGAGTGGCAGAAGATCGCCGATGGAATCGCCAAGGCCCAGCACTGGACGAGCCCGGTCCTCGGCGGCGCCAAGGGCAACCCGCCCGCCTCGCCGGGCTGGGCCCTGTCGGCTTGACCCTGGAGAGTTGCGCGGTCAGACGTTCCCGAAGGGGACGTTTGTGCGATCAGGTGTACGTCGAAGACGTCCATCCATGCCGTCGCGCCGACCGTGTCGAGGACGACGTCGCAGGAGTGCGTGCCTGACGTCGCCGCGGTGAGGCCCACAACTGTCAACGTGTTGACATCGGAGCAGCGCCCCACCGGTCCTGGTCGCCACCACCTCGTGCCAGACAAGTCCTGACCAGGCATTTCACGAACGCGCAGGACTCTGACCTGGGCTTTCGCCCCTCGACACGACGTCCCGCGCGTCGCCCCAGGTCAAGATGCGATTTCTGGTCCCCGGTCGCTTCGGCCGGATCGACTTGGCTACGGTGCCCGTTGGGAGCACGCCGGGACCAACCCTTTGGTCGTCGTTCGAAGCCGCTCCGACCTTCCAGCTCATGCGACGTACTGCAGGACCTCCGAGCAGCCCCGTCGCCCAGGAGCGGGCCGATGCCCGACCTGGCCGACGCAGCCTGGCGGTGGCGATCAGCCTCCTGGCTTGTCTCGGCGCGCCCGTCTTCATCACCGCGGGCGCCGGCGCACAGTCGATCGAGGACAAGCAGGCGCAGGCCGAAGCGCTCGCCGACGAGATCGAACGCAACGGCATGGAGATCTCCCGCCTCGACGAAGAACTGCTCGAGGCCCAGATCCGCATCGATGAGCTGAACGCCCAGATCGCCGATACCGAACAAGGCATCGGCGCCACCCGCGCGGCCGCGCAGTCGACCGATGCCGACCTGCGCTCCCGCACTGCCGAGCTTTACGTGACCGGTGCCACCGGGCCCGAACTCGGGGCGCTCGAAGGCGGCAGCTTCTCCGATGCGGCTGCCCGCGAGATCTACCTCGAGGTCGCGGTCGACCGCGACGAAGAGCTGCTCGATGACCTGCGGGTCGCCAACGAGCGGCTCCGGGACCAACTTGGCGAACAGGAGGACGCCCGGGCCGAAGCCGATGCCCAGAAGGCTCGGCTCGATGAGTCCCTGGCCGCGCTCGAATCTGCGAACGACCGCCAGCGCGAGTTGCTCGAACAGACGCAGGGCGAACTCGAGGAGCTGATCCGCGCCGAGCAAGCTCGGCGCGAACGCGAAGAAGCCGAACGCGCCCGACGCGCAGCCGACGATGCGGACGACAGCGGCAACGACAGTTCGAACGACAACGACGACAGCGGCAACGACAGTTCGAACGACAACGACGACAACGACAACGGTTCGAACGACGACAACGACAACGGTTCGAACGACGACAACGGAGGCCCCACGGTTGTCGCGCCGAATCCGCGCGCGCAGATCGCGGTCGATGCGGCCGTCGCGCAGGTCGGAACGCCATACAGCTTCGCGACCCCTGGGAGCTGGGACAACCCCGACCCCGACTCGTTCGACTGCTCCGGCCTCACCGGCTGGGCGTGGTACCGAGCCGGCTACTCACTCCCCCACTCGTCCCGCGCGCAGTTCGCCTCGCTGCCCCATGTCAGCCAAGGTGACCTGCAACCCGGAGACCTCGTGTTCTACGGCAGCCCGATTCACCACGTCGGCATGTTCATCGGGAACGGCCAGTACGTACACGCACCGCAAACCGGTGACGTCGTGAAGATCAGCACGATCTATCGCGACGACTGGGCCGGTGGCGCTCGCGTCCCCGGCTGATCGAGGTCAGGGCAAGACGAGCATGCCGAGCTCGGACTCGAGCTGCTGGCGAGGTTTGGCGCCGAGCGCCTGACGCTCGAGCCGACCACCACGAAACAACCCGATGAGCGGGATGCTCTGCACGCCGTAGTTCTGTGCGAGTTGGGGCTCTTCGTCGATGTTGACCTTGACGAACTTGTAGCTCCCCGAGCGCATCGCGGCCATTGCTTCGACCACCGGTGCCACTTGGCGGCACGGGCCGCACCACGGCGCCCAGAAGTCGACGATCACGGGCAGCTCACTGTCGATCACTTCTGTCTGCCACTGCGCAGTCGTCACGGACGGCACGAGTTCGACGGGGTCGTCTGCCATCGTCTCGTTCGGACGCTCACCGGCAACGACCTCGGCCAACCACGCCGACGCATCGCGCAACGACTCGATCGCGACGTTGTGTTGCATCGGGTACTCCCGGTACACCAGCGGCACCCCGCGTTGTTGCAGCGCTCGCGCTGCGTCGCGTACGCGTTGCACGGGAATGAGCGGGTCTTGATTGCCGTGCTGGATCAGCACCGGCACTGCATCGATGGTCTCGTCGTCGAGATCGAGCACGTCGAGACTCGGAATCGCGGGACTCATGGCCAACACCGCGAGTGGATGCGGGCGAGTCGCGCTCGGACGCTGCAGACCCAAACCAAGCGCGAGCCCAGCACCTTGCGAGAAACCCGCGACGATCGCGCCATCACGGGCGAGCGCGTGTTCTGCGCAGCTCGCGTCGAGCAGGTCGTCGAGTTGCGCGCGCGCGTCGCGATAGCCGGGCTCGATGCCGGCCGGATCGGCGAAGTCGTACCAGGCGAATCCCGGCGAACCCGGTGCGGACAACGGCGCCCGCGGCAGCACGACGGTGCAGCGATCGGACCCTTCGAGGTACGGCAGCAATCCACCGAGATCACGTTCGTCGGCTCCGTAACCGTGGACGAGCAACATGAGTCGCTCGGCGGTTGACCCGGTCACAGTGTTCGTCACGAGGCTCATGGCGCAATCTCAGCAGTTCCGGGACCGGTCGCGCCGATCGCAGCGATGAACTCGTTGGCGATCGTTCGGTGACCTGCCTCATTCGGCAGGAACGCCTCGTCGTCGCCCGGTATGCGCGCGACGTCGACGACCGCTAAGTCGACGAGCGAGGCGTCGGCGGCCGCGGCGACGCTGCGGATCGCCTCGTTGTACGCCGGATCGCGATCGTCCGAGGGGTGGCCGTCGAGCAGGGTGGCCATGACCACGTCTGCGCCCTCGGCACCGGCGGCGGTCACGAGCGCCTCGAGGTCGGCGCGGAACTGTTCGATCGGCGTGTCTTCGAGATCGTCGCGCCCACCGATCCAGATCGCGACAACGTCGGGGGTCGCGGCACCGAGGGCCTCGTCGAACCCTGCACGGGCCTCGGAGGTGTAGCCGCCGGGAATCGCGAGGTTGTACAGGACGTCGCCCGGGCGAAACGCTTGGTCGAGCACCAGTTGGGGCCACGAATCTCGCGTGGGGTGCTCGAGCCCGCGACCAAGCGTCGGTGAGGAGCCGATGACAAACAGCGTCTTCGGGGTCGCAGCAGTCCCTGCCGGTTCGGGCGCCGGGTCGCGACCGCCCGTGCACGCGCCCGCAAGCATCGACATCCCAACGACAAGGACGACACCAACCTTGTGCCGTGCAGCGAAGCGATGACCGATCATCGATCTCCCATCGCTTGGCGAGCAGGCAACCGTGCCGCGAGATGGGCGGGGGCCAGTCCGGCCACAACGGCCAGCCCCGTGGCGCCGACGACACCGCCGACGAGCACGCGAATCGGGAACCCGAGTGCGATTTGTTCGAGTCCTTGTTCGGCGAGGTATTGGTTCACGCCGGTCGCCAAGCCGAGCGCAATCGCCCAACCTCCGGCGACACCCACGATGCCGCCGATCAGTCCAAGCATTGCAGCTTCGAGCACGAACACGCGTCGTACGTCGCGGTCGCGAGCACCAATCGCTTTCAGCACGCCAATCTCGCGACGACGCTCGCGAACGGCCGCGAGCATTGCGTTCGTGATGCCGAGCGCGGCAATGACGAGCGCGATCGAGCCAATCCCGCCGAGAACGAGTTCGACCACGTGCACGTAGCGATTCACGTTCTCGATCAAGCTCTCGGGAGCGCTCGTCGAGTAGCCCACCTCAGTGATCCGTTGACGGACCGCGCTGACTTCGGCCAGCGATTCGGCGACGACGAAGAGCGCCGCATACGGCGACCCGGCGTCGTCGAGAAAGTCGGGAAGTTCGCCGGACAAGGTCCACGCCCGCGCCTCGGCCGCAACGGCGCGGGTCGTCATGATCATTCCCTTGTTCGCCTCCTGCGCGACCACGCCGACGATGGTGGACCGTTGCCAGCGTCCGGTGATGATGACGTCGTCGTCGACGAACCTCGCGCGCGGCGCACCGAACGCAACCTCGGTACCCAGCACTCGCGGCGCCGCGGTACGGTCGAGTTCGAGCGCGCGCAAGTAGCTGATCGAGACGACCACCTCACCGGGACCCACCGGGAGGCGACCGGCGATCACCGAGATCGGCAGGTCATCGACGCGGTCGATGTCGACCCCAACGATGCGATCGAAGATGCGGTCGTCGTCGGGATCGGGACGTGGCTCGACATCGGGATCGACGACCGGTTCGACGGGCAGAACGATTTCGACCGGGTTGACGACGATCGGTACGACGCTGCGAACTCCCGGCAGTGCGGCGATGCGATCTCGAGCATCGTCGTCGAGCGCACGGGGATCTCCGCGGGGCGGCGAATCGCTGTCGAGCGCACTGAGATCTGGAGCCGCTGCGTCGACGCGAATCCCCGCGAGCGGACCTCCCCGCGACACCTGGTCGAGCACTCGTGCCCGAGCGGAGCCCGCCGCTACCAGCAACGAGGACAAGAGCGCGGCCGCCAACGCCACGGCGAACACGGTCAAGACGGCGCGACCGATGCGGCGCCGCACGCTGCGCACCGCGAGCACCCAGGCATCGGACCAGGTCATGCGACCGTCGCAGGCGTGCTGAGTTCGATCACCCGGTCGGCGCGCCCTGCGACGGTTTCGCTATGGGTGACAACGATGAGGGTGCACCGCCGTTGGTCGTTGATCCGTCGCAACAGATCCAACACATTGGTTGCGCTTTGGGGATCGAGGTTGCCCGTCGGCTCATCGGCCAGCACGAGCGCAGGCTGGTTGACCAAGGCCCGCGCGATCGCCACGCGTTGGCTCTCTCCACCACTGAGACTCGCTGGCCGGTGCCCGGACCGCTCCGCGAGTCCGACAGCCCCGAGCAGTTCGAGCGCTCGGGCACGACGAGCGGATCGACTGACGCCGGCAAAGGTCGCCGCCAACTCGACGTTCTCGAGCGCGGTGAGCGTGGCGAGCAGGCCGTAGTCCTGGAACACGAATCCCACGACATCGCGGCGATACGCAGCCAGTTCGTCGGGCGTCGCCCGGTGCAGCGCGGTGTCGCCCACCACGACCTCACCGCGTTGAATCCGGTCGAGGCCGCCAATCAACGACAACAACGTCGTCTTGCCGGCGCCCGATCGCCCCACGAGAGCCACGAACTCGCCCGCCTCCACATCGAGGTCGCGGCGGGCGACGACGCGCAGGACGCCATGGTCGGTGCGATAGTCGTGGTCGAG
>SXIR01000091.1 GCA_005772765.1 Actinomycetota bacterium | reverse complement strand
CCGTCGTTCGGCGACCGTGTCGTCGGCGATCACGGTCGTGGCGGAGAACGGTGAGCTCTCGGAACCCGCGCCCGCGAGCACGGCCCCGAACGCCCCGAACAGTTGCGCGAGGGTCGCGTCGAGAGAACCGGCCGACGCAGGCAACGACCTGCACACCGATTGCGCGCCGAGGGTGCAGTACGCGGCGGTGCCGTCGCGTTGTTGGTAGATCGCCTGGCCGGACTGGAACAGCACAACCTGACCGTCGGCGCGATAGATCTCGAGTACGCCACCCGCGCCGTTGTCGTAGATCGCGTGGTATTCGGCGGTACGACTCGCGGCGACCAGCGCATCGACCTCGGCATTACCTGTCGACGGCAACGCCACGGTGGTCGTCGGACCAGTCGGACCAGTCGGAGCAGGTGCGGAGGTTGGAAGAGCCATCGACGTCGTGGGCGCGCCGGTCGTGACGATCACCGAAGTGTCGGTCGACGAGCCGCCGTCGTCGCTGCATGCGCTCGCGCCCAGCAAGATCGCGGCGACGAGCGTTGCCGCGGCAATGCGTCGTGATCTCGCCGTCACGCGTCGATACCGAAGTACAAGAACGAGTAGGCCTCGTCTCGCACCTTGACCCCAGCGTCGCGCAACGCCACATCCCAGTCACCGTTGCAGGTGCGATCGGATTCCTCCATGCCGTGATCGGCAACGAGGGTGAACGCGCAGTCGTCGAACACACCGCGATCTTCGAGCGTCCGCAAAATCTCGCCGACTCGTGCATCGGAGTCGCGCACGGATGCCGCGGCCATCTCGGAGTGCGGTCCGCCTTCGTGCATTGCCGCGTCGGTGAGCGTGAAGTTCACCCACATGAATCGTGGGAGCGGGTAGCTCTCGTCGCGATAGTGCCCACGAAGTACCCCGGTTGCTTGTTCGGTGCCCATGTGATCGATGATCGACGACCACGCGTAGTCCTTGCTCGGACGGACGAACCGTTCCGTGACATGGGGCAGCCCCTCGGGCGACTTCGGAATCGGCGGGACCTCGCCGCGTCGGAAGAAGTGGAACGTCGAATAATCGGAGCCGCTGTCGCAAGGCTCATCGACGCTCGCGGTGAACGAATCGGGCCAGGTGCGCCGCACGGCTTCGAAGATCGTCTCGACGCCGGGTTCGAGCGTTTCCATTGCGGTCGGCCAGGTCGCGGGGGAGTTCGTGATCACCTGACGACCTCGGGCCCGGTCGTACCAGGCGTTGTTGAGAATGCCGTGATGTCCGGGATACGCGCCGGTGAGGATCGACGTGTGGTTGGCGAGGGTGATCGTCGGCAGCGCTGACATCGCGCCGTGCCCGAACGCCGTCCCCATCTCGATCAGGCGGGCCACGTTCGGCGCTTCGCCGCGAGCGGCCATGTCGTAGAGGACGTTCGAGTTCGTGCCGTCGAACAAGAACCCGATGACGTGGGCTGGACGCGCACTCGGGTCGAGCACATCGGTCCGGGCGACGCCATCTTGCATCGAGAGGTGGCGTCCGTCGGCGTAGGGCGCGACGCCAAGCAGTTCACACAATGTCGGCGCGACGTCGACAACCTTGGCTGCCAGCGGAGCCACGCCGAGGTTGCGAACGCCTTTGCCCGCGATGACCCAAGGCGCTCGGGCCTGCACCAGCCCGATCGAACCGTGTTCGCCGAGATGGCCGCCCTGGTCTTCCCAGTTGTGCCGCGCCGAGTGGATGACGCACAAGTCGGGCGACGCGGGTGCGTCGAAGAGTTGCGCAGTCTGTTCGAACGCGAACGGGTAGGAGTTCGCGGATCGATGCGGGTGCAGCGCGGCGAGTTCGGCCGCGAGCCCGACCCGGTGGTCGGTCGATTGCTCCGCGAGGGGATTTGTCCCAGTTTCGTGGAGAACATCGAAGCCGCCGTCGTCGTTACGCCGAAACTGGACCGAGCCGTCGTGGCTCAACGCCTCGTAGGCCCCGTCGCGGGCCACGAGGACCATGTCGACGATCGGTTCGAGGGCCGAGTCGAGCAGTACGTCGAGGGCGGCGTCGGCGTCGGCGCGATGCTCGGGTGCGATTTCGGTCGCGGTCCAGTGGTGCTCGCGGGGCAGCGCAGCGGTCATGGCGGGAGCCTAAGCGGCTCGGGACCCCCGGGTTGCGGCGGATTCCAGCGAGGTCGGACACCGGACGAAGCCGCCGCGTCCGACGCATCGGTTGCGGCGGCGGCGGGCGGATTAGGGCCGCGATCGGCCCGTGACCTAGGATGCCCCCGCTCTTGGGCGCGTCACCTCACGGCGCGGCAGTTCGGCTCCGAGCGTCTGTGCAGTTGTCGCTGTTCTTCGGAGTCGCACTGATGTTCCGTGCCCCAGGACCCGTAATCCCAGAGCCGTATCCCAGACCTTCGAAGAATCAGCAGGTAGTTCCGTGCGTACCTACACGCCCAAGCCCGGCGACATCAAACGCGAGTGGCACGTCATCGACGCCGAAGGCGCTGTGCTCGGCCGGTTGGCCACTGAGATCGCGGTGCTGTTGCGCGGCAAACACAAGCCCATCTGGGCGCCGCACCTCGACACCGGCGACCACGTGATCGTCGTGAACGCCGACAAGTTGGCGATCAGCACGAAGAAGGGTCACGACAAGATCTACTACCGGCACTCCGGCTATCCGGGCGGGCTGCGTTCTGATCGCCTCGAGCAACTGATCGTGAACGACCCCGAGCGTGTCGTTCGTCTCGCGGTGCGACGGATGCTGCCGAAGAACCGTCTCGGTCGTGCGCAACTCAAGAAGCTGCGCGTCTACGCCGGCCCGAACCACGACCACGGCGCGCAACAGCCGACCGAGCGCAAGCTCTCGCCGCGCGCCTACGCCCTGCCTTCCTGACCTGCGTCCCCACGCTGACGAGAACCACAAGGACCTGACGTGTCGAAGCCCCTCATCCAGACCACCGGTCGCCGCAAGGAGTCGATTGCGCGGGTTCGCCTGCGTCCCGGCACCGGCAAGATCGTCGTCAACGGGCGTCCGTTCGAGCAGTACTTCCCGATCCTCACGCACCAGGTCGTCGCCAAAGAAGGCCTGCGCGTCACGCAGACCGAAGAGGTCTACGACGTCGACGCCACGCTCGACGGCGGTGGCGTTTCTGGTCAGGCGGGCGCGTTGCGACTCGGCATCTGCCGAGCGCTCGTGGCGCTCGATCCCGACACGCGGCCGGGTCTGAAGAAAGCCGGCTTGCTCACGCGTGACTCGCGTGAGAAGGAACGTCGCAAGTACGGCCTGAAGAAGGCCCGTAAGGCGCCCCAGTACAGCAAGCGCTAGTGCTGCGTTTCGGTACCGATGGCGTCCGTGGCGACGCCGCTACTCAGCTGACCTCCGAATTCGTCGTGGCGTTGGCCCGCGCCTTCGTCCGTACCACCGGGGCGCAGCGAGTGCTCATCGCTCGCGATCCGCGCGAGTCGGGTCCGCGCATCGAAGGTGACCTTGCCGCGGGTTGCGCCGCCGAAGGCATCGACTGCGAATCGGCGGGTGTGTTGCCGACTCCGGGCCTGGCGGTCTTGTCCCGCGAGCGCGACGAGTGGGCGGCGATGATTTCGGCGAGCCACAACCGATGGAGCGACAACGGGATCAAGTTCTTCGCGCCGGGCGGTACGAAACTCAGCGATGCGCATCAGAGCGGGATCGAGGCGCAACTCGCCACCGTCGACGGTGTCGTGCCCAAGGTCGCTCCCTCGCTCACATCGATCGACGCGGCGTCGGTGTACGAGGCGTGGCTGCTCGACCAGGTCGGCGGCGCGGATCTGTCGGGACTGCGCGTCGTGCTCGACTGCGCGAATGGCGCCGCATCATCGGTTGCGCCCACGGTGTTCGCTCGACTGGGCGCGGCCGTCGACGTCATGCACGCCCATCCCAACGGTCGCAACATCAACGATCGGTGTGGATCGACCTACCCCGAGTCATTGCAACAGCGGGTCGTCGACCAACGCGCCGACTTCGGGCTCGCGTTCGATGGCGATGCCGATCGAGTGCTCGCGGTCGACGCAGCCGGCGAACTCGTCGACGGCGATCAGATCATGGCGATCATGGCGCTCGCGATGCGCGATGTCGACGAACTCGATCACGACGCGATTGCGATCACGGTGATGAGCAATCTCGGACTTCGCCAGTGTCTCGCCGCACGCGGGATCGGCTTCGTCGAAACGCCCGTTGGCGACCGGCATGTCGTCGCCGCAATGGAACGCAATGGCCTTGCGCTCGGCGGCGAGCAGTCGGGCCACATCATCTTCGGCCGACGAGCGCGCACGGGCGACGGCACCCTGACGGGTCTTCTCTTGGCGGAGCGGGTTGCAGCGTCGGGCCAGGAGCTGGCCACGCTTGCATCGGTGATGACCCGGCTTCCGCAGGTGTTGCACAACGTTCGCGTCGACGGCGCCACCACGGTGGCGGGTCGGTCCGACGTCGAAGCGGTGATTGCCGAGGTGGCCGCGGAGCTCGGCTCCGAAGGACGTGTGCTCGTGCGCGCCTCGGGTACCGAACCCCTCGTGCGAGTGATGGTCGAGGCCCCGACCACGGAACGTGCCGAAGGTGCCGCGCTCCGCATTGTCGACGCGGTCTCGGCGCCGGTCTGATCCGCTGATCGCCCGGCCGGTGGCCCGCTCCGGCGACCATCGGAGCCAGAACCTCGAAGTCGTACACTTCGAACCCTCATGTGCGGGATCGTTGCCATCGCCAGCCGTGGTCCGCGGAACGGCGCCGACCTGATCCAACCCGATCTCGCCGGCTTGGCCGAGCAGACGGAGGCATTGGCGGCGCGCGGTGCCGGCCTTCCCCTTGAAATTGCGGCCATTTCGGCGTTCGCCTCCGAGATCGACGGTCTCGACCGGGCACTCAGCGGACCCGGCGGGGTGGCCGCGCTGCTCGCAGATCCACTCCGGGCCGCGACCCTCGGTTACGCAGCCGACGCTCTGGCCGCCGGATCGGTCGACCTCGACCGGCGTGTCGAGGCCGCGATCGAAGCCGGCCGCGTCGAGGCCGACGAGGCACTGAACGCCGCGGTCATCCGGGTCAAGGATGCTGCATGGGCCGTGGCACGCGACCGCCTGCGAACCGCTCGCGCGGTCGACGACCTGGCGGCAGGCGAACGGACGAGCGCAGCGATCGAGGCCTATTACGCGATCCAACTCACGTTCTCGTCGCTCGATCGCCTCGAGGTCCGTGGCCGTGACTCCGCCGGCATCAACGTGCTCGTCCGAGACCACGGCCTCGACGTGTCGGACCCGACGGTCGCGCGGCTGCTCGCTGAACGGGCGACCGACCCGCTGTACGGCTCCGGTTCGGTCCGAGTTGCCGACGGTCACCTCAGTTTCGTCTACAAGCGCGCCGCCGAGGTCGGTGAACTTGGCGACAACACTGCCGCGTTGCGCGCGCAAGTGCGCAACGATGACTTGTTCCGGCTCGCAGTTCGAGCCGATGCTGCGCGCGTCACCGTGCTTGCCCACACCCGATGGGCCAGCGTCGGGATCATCTCCGAGCCGAACTGCCATCCCCTCAATCACGAAGAGGTCGGTGGCCTCGACGGGCCCTACGTCGTCGCCGCGCTGAACGGCGACGTCGACAACTACGCCGACCTGAGCGCCAACGTCGGACTCCGCATCGCCACCGAAATCACGACGGACGCAAAGGTGATTCCGGCGTTGGTGAGTCGTCGCATCGCCAGCGGCAACGACGCCGTCGAGGCATTTCGAGCGACGGTCGCCGAGTTCGAAGGTTCGGTGGCCATCGGCGCGGTGCCCATCACCGATTCGCCGACGATTCTGCTGGCGCAACGTGGAAGCGGGCAGGCGATCTATGTGGGCTTGGCCGACGGTCTCACGATCGTGGCGAGCGAGCCCTACGGCGTCGTCGAGGTCGCCGACCGCTACTTCCGTCTCGACGGTGAGACGATGCGCGAGTTGGGCAACCCGGCAACGCAAGGCGAGATCCTCGCGATCGACCCCGAGCGGGCAGGCACCCTCGCCGGTATCCGTCGCCTCGGATACGAAGGTGTTGATCTGCCGATCGATGCTTCCGAGTTGCGGACACCCGAGATCACAACCCGCGACATCGATCGAGGTGAGTTCTCGCACTACCTCCTGAAGGAGATCTCCGAAGCTCCCGAGTCGTTTCGCAAGACGTTGCGCGGCAAGCTTGTCGAGGTCGACGGTCGACTCGACGTACATCTGAGCGATGAGACGATGCCGCCCGACGTTCGAGCACGGCTTGCGTCGGGCGCAATCCGTCGGGTTTTCGTGATCGGTCAGGGCACCGCGGCCGTGGCGGGTCAGAACCTCGCCGTCACGTTGCGGCGGCTCGTGCCGAGTCAGCGCCTTCACGCCGAAGCGATCGCGGCCACCGAACTGTCGGGATTCGGGCTCGACGGCGACATGCACGACACGCTTGTCGTGGCGATCAGTCAATCGGGGACCACGACCGACACCAACCGAACCGTCGACGTCGTGCGCGGGCGTGGCGCTGCGGTGATCGCGATCGTCAATCGTCGCGCGAGCGACCTTGTCGACAAGAGCGATGGCGTGCTCTACACGTCCGATGGACGCGACGTCGAGATGAGTGTCGCCTCCACCAAGGCGTTCTACGCCCAGGTCGCTGCGGGATTCCTCATCGCGTACGCCATCGCCGACGCGGCGCTTGGTACTGCGCTCGATGTCATCGAACGCGACACGGTGCTGCGCGCGGTGCGGGCCCTGCCCGATCAGATGCGCGAGGTCATCGCTCGACGTGCACTCATCGCGCAAGCCGCGCACCGCCACGCACCGCAACGGCGTTACTGGGCGTTGGTTGGCAACGGCCCGAACCGCACGGCCGCGCACGAGATACGCATCAAGCTGTCCGAACTCTGTTACAAGTCGATTGCCGTCGACTTGACCGAGGACAAGAAACACATCGATCTATCGGCCGAACCGCTGATCATCATCTGCGCCGCAGGGCTTTCGGGGTCGAATGCCGACGACGTTGGTAAGGAAGTCGCGATCTTCCGCGCGCACAAGGCCGCACCGATCGTCATCTGCAACGACGGCGAGACCCGACTTGGCGCGGCCCTCGAGACCATCAACGTTCCTGCGGCACCGCCCGCGGTTGCGTTCGTGTTGTCGGCGATGGCCGGACACTTGTGGGGCTACGAAGCGGCGCTCGCGATCGACGCGTCGTCGATCGCGTTGCGCGAGGCCCGAGGAGCCATCGAAACGGTCGTGGCGAGTCACGCCGAGTCCGATGAGTTGCTGGCACGACTCGAGCAGGCACTTGCCACGCCAACCCGTCGATTCTTCGAGACGCTGCGATCGGGTGGATACGACGGCTCGTTGGGCGCGGGCCCGGCCGTTCGCCTGGGCTCGTTGCTTCGCTACGCGACCGGAACCGTGCCGCTCGACTTGTACGAGGTCGAGATCGGCAAGGTGGGTACGCCCAGCACGCTCGTCGAAGATCTCACGGTCGCGCTCACGACGGCGATCGAGGAGCTCACGCGACCGATCGACGCGATCAAGCATCAGGCCAAGACCGTCACGGTAGGGATCTCGCGCAGCGACGAGACCCTGCTGAATGTGCCGCTCGTGCAAGCCCTGCTCGGCACGGGCTGCGCTCGCGATCATCTCAGCTACCGGAGCCTGCGCACGCTGGTCGAGCTCGACGCGGCAGTCGTCGAAATCGTCGGCTACACCCGATACCGGATCGAAGGCGACATTGCGAATGATGCAACCATCCACGTCGTCGATCGCGATGGTGTCGCCGCGGGAATCGTGTCGCGCACCGATCGCGACTCTCGCTTGCGGGGAACGAAGCACCGCACCGCATACGAGCGCGAAGTCACGGTGTTCCGAGGCCGGGCCGATGGACGAACGGGCATCTTGGTTCCCGAGGTGAAGGACAACCACGCGATCGGACTCACGTTGTTGCATGTGCGATTCCACGATCGCCTGCCGGCGGAGACCGCGCGCCGAGTGCTGCAGGGCTACCGAGGCCGGTACAGCGCGATTCAGGACCAGGTCACCGAGGTCGAACCGAACTTTCGCGATGCAGTGCTCGGCACCGTCGATCTCGTCGACCTGCTTACCCAACCGGTCGTGCAACTCGCCGAACACTGGCGTCAGTAGGCGGAGGCGTCGGCGTGCGCCCTGTACTCACCCCAAACGAGATGGCTGCGGCCGATCGGGCCGCCATTGCATCGGGCACCTCCGAATCCGTGCTCATCGACCGGGCCGGCCGAGCGTTGGCCCGATGCGCCATCGAGGCGCTCGGAGGAACCTACGGTCGCCGGGTCGTGGTGCTCGCTGGTCCGGGCAACAACGGTGCCGACGGACTCGTTGCCGGACGGAGGCTCGCGGCGCGCCGGGTCGGCGTCGATGTCATCCACGTGCCATTGCGCGACCCATGGCCTCGGGTCGAACGATGGATCTCGCGAGCCGATCTCGTGATCGACGCGATGTTCGGCACCGGTCTGGCGCGGCCGTTGACCGATGAGGTCATCGCCATCGTCGAGCTGCTACGCGGTCGCCGAGTACTCGCGGCGGACATTCCGAGCGGCATCGACGGAGCGACGGGGTACGCCCGTCCGGTCGCCGCCACCGCGGAACGGACCGTGTGCTTCCAGGCACTGAAGCCGGGGTTGTTGTTCGAGCCGGGACGCGCTCGCTGCGGCGTTGTCGATGTCGTCGACCTGGCCATACCGGTGTCGTCGACCGTGTTTGCCGTCGATCGCGGTGACGTCGAACGCCTCGAGCGCGACGCCGCGGCGCACAAGTGGTCGACGTCGGTGTTGGTGGTCGGCGGGTCGTCGGGAATGACCGGCGCCCCCATGCTCGCGGCGCGTGCTGCACAACGCAGCGGTGCCGGGATGGTCGTCGTGGCCTTGGCGGGCGCAGCCGCCGCACGCGCGGGCGGCGCCGAAGTGGTGACCCGACGTTTCGACGCCGACCCCGACGGTTCGTTCGCGGTCGAAGCCGCCGGTCCGCTGCTCGAAGCCACGCGTCGATTCGGTGCCGTTGTGCTCGGCCCCGGTATCTCGGATGCGCTCGGTCCCGAGATGGTGGTTGGCTCCCTGACCGCCGCAGTCGATCGACCGATCGTCATCGACGCCGACGCGCTCGGCCATCTTGGTCGGGATTCCGCAGCGCTTCGAGTTCGTCACGCAGCGGGACTGGTCGAACCGGTGCTGACCCCGCACGCAGGCGAATACGAGCGGCTCGCCGGTCGTCCGGTCGGCGACGACCGGATTGGCGCGGCGCGCGACCTCGCGGCGCGACTGCACGCCGTGGTGTTGCTGAAAGGCCCCGGGACAGTCGTGGCCGCGCCGAATGGCCAGGTCCGGGTGGTGGTCGAAGGCGACTCGTCCCTCGCGACGGCGGGAACCGGCGACGTGCTCGCGGGGATGATTGGTGCTGCACTCGCCGCGGGCCGCGACCCCTTCACCGCCGCGTGGACGTCGGCGGTGGTCCACGGGGTCGCCGGGAGGCGTTCGCCCCACGGTCCTGGGACCATTGCCTCCGACCTCATCGCGGCCTTGCCCGTAGCCTGGGGCGTCTGACCGTTCGCCACCGATCCGCTGCGCAGGAGTCGAGGATGCCCACCACCACCCAAGTCCACGAAGTCATGACGAGCGATGTCGACGTCATCGGCGCGGACACGTCGGTTGCCGCGGCCGCCGATCGGATGGCCGAACTCGGGGTCTCGTCGATTCCGGTGGTCGATCGCGATCGCCGACTGGTCGGATTGCTCCGCGATGACGACCTCATCGTCACCGAGGCCCGGGTGCACGCGCCTCGCTTCTGGAACGTGCTCGGCGCAACGATTCCGTTTCCCGGCGACATGAAGCATCTCGAAGAGGAGTTGCGCAAGGTCGCGGGTGCGACGGTCGGCGCGGTGATGCAGACCACCCCCGTCACCTCGGCGCCCGATGATTCGCTCGAGGATGTCGCAACGCTGATGCACGAGTCCGAGGTCCGTCACGTACCGGTCGTCGACGCCGACGGCAAGGTCGTCGGCATCATCACCCGAGGCGACATCGTCCGGTTCATCGCCCGGACCACCTGAGCGTTCCATGGCGTTGCGCCCCACCTGGGCGGAGATCGATCTCGCCGCGGTGCGAGCGAATGTCGGCGCATTGCGTCAACTGGTCGCTCCCGCGGCCGTGCTGGCCGTGGTCAAGGCCGACGGCTACGGCCACGGTGCCGTCGAGATCGCCCGGGTCGCGCTCGACGCGGGTGCCGTTGGATTGGCAGTGGCGCTCGTCGAAGAAGCCGAGGCATTGCGCGCCGCTGAGGTGCACGCGCCCATCTTGCTGCTGTCCGACGCAGCGCCCAACGCGTTGGCGCGCGCGGTCGAGCTCGGCGTGGCACTGACCGTGAGCACCCACGAGGGTGTGCAGGAGGCGCGCGCCGCGGGTGCCGCCGAGTTGCACCTGAAGATCGACACCGGCATGCATCGCGCAGGCTGTGAACCGGCCGCCGCGGCGGAACTGGCGTTGGCCGCGGGTCCGGCGCTCGTTGCGGTCTGGACACATCTGAGTGAGGCCGACGATCTCGCCAGCAATGCCACCGTCCGCCAGATCGATCGCTTCGACCACGCACTCGGCAGCATTGCCGCGGCCGGGTGCTCGGTGCCGTTGGTGCACCTCGCCAACAGTGCCGGTGCCCTCGCCCATCCCGCGGCGCGTCGTGACGTCGTTCGTTGCGGGATCGCGGTCTATGGCATCGCACCATCGGTAGCGCTCGCCGATGCCGTCGATCTCGTTCCTGCTATGTCGCTGCGTTCGCGAGTGCGAGCGTTGCGGACAGTTGCGGCGGGGGAGACGGTGTCGTACGGCGGGCACTGGCGAGCGGAAGGGTCAACTCGCATCGCGACGGTGCCGATCGGCTACGCGGACGGCGTGCCGCGACGCCTGGGTCTGGTTGGGGGCGAGGTCATCGTGCGAGGTCGACGAGCGCCGATTCGTGGCGTCGTCACGATGGATCAACTCATGGTCGAGGTTGATGGCGATGTCGCGCTCGACGACGAGGTCGTTTTGCTCGGCGCACAGGGTGGTGCTGCGATCGACCCGTGGGAGTGGGCGACGCGTCTCGACACGATTGCTTATGAAATCGTCACCGGCATCGGACCCCGAGTCCCGCGCCGTTACCTCCGCGGCTGACGATTTGGCCGCCGAACGTTCGGTTTCCCGGAGAGTTAGCCGCGGAAAACGCAACGAACTCTCCGGGAAACAGCTTCTGGGGGCGCGGGCGATACGGTTCAGGTGTGCAGCTACGAACTGCGGCCAAAGGCCTTGCCTACGCGGGCGCCGCGGCGGCCGCGATCGGTGGGGCCCTGTGGGCGGCCGAGGTCGTGGCAGCCCGCAACCTTCGTCGACGGCCTGACCCCGACGGAAACGACATACTGGCTCCGCTCGATCTCCCGCGTACCTCGGTGCGCAGCTTCGACGGGGCCGACATCAACGTCGTGGATGTCGGTGCGGGCTCGCCGATCGTGCTCGTCCACGGTGTCACGCTCTCCCTACGGACATGGACTCGACAGTACGACGCGCTTGTCGCGGCCGGGCACCGCGTGATCGCCATCGACCAGCGCGGTCACGGCGACTCGTCGGTGGGCGACGAAGGTCACGCAGTCGAACACCTGGGCGATGACGTCGCGGCGGTCATGGTCGGTCTCGATCTGCGTGACGCAGTATTGGTCGGTCACTCGATGGGTGGCATCGCTGTGCAATCGTTTGCGACGCGCCATGCCGATGCGACCCGCGAGCGGGTGCGCGGCCTGGTGCTCCTGTCGACGCTGTGTCGAACGCCGGGCGGGTCGCAAGCCATGCGACTGCGCAGCTCGGTCGAACGGTTGACGCGTCACAGCCCCGACACGACGGCGCTGTGGAACACGAAGAACGTTGGGTTGTTGCTCGCTCGCCTGGGTTTCGGGCGAGACCCCTCCCCGAGCGAAGTCGAACTCGTCCGGCAGATGTTGCGAGACTGCCCGAACGACACGCGAGTGCACGCCCCGCGGGCGCTGATCGGGATGGATCTCACCGACGACATCGCGAAGATCGAAACCCCGACGCTCATCGTCTGCGGCACCGCCGACACGATCACCCCGCCATTTCACGCTCGCCAACTGCACCGTGCCATCGACGGGTCGCGCATCGAGTGGGTTGAGGGCGGCGGGCACATGCTGATGCTCGAGCGCACGGATTGGCTCAACGCGACGCTCATCGCCTTTGCCGCGGAGGTGTCGACGCAATGACCGATCTGGCCACGGTCGCGGCCGAGGCGAGCACGTGCACGGCGTGCAAACTGGCGAGTACCCGAACCCAAGTGGTGTTCGGGGTCGGTGATCCTGCCGCCGATCTCATGTTCGTCGGCGAGGGCCCCGGTGAGCAAGAAGACGTGCGCGGCGAACCGTTCGTCGGCCGCGCGGGCGGCTTGCTCACCCAGCTCATCGAAGGGATCGGGCTGACCCGTTCGGACGTCTACATCGCCAACGTCGTGAAATGTCGACCTCCAGGAAACCGCGATCCGCAACCGGATGAGATCGCCGCGTGCTCGCCGTGGCTCGATCGGCAGCTCGAAATCGTCCGACCGAAGGTCATCGTCACGCTCGGGAACTTTGCGACCAAGCTGTTGCTCGACACGAAAGACGGAATCACGAAGTTGCGCGGCCAGGTGTTTCCGTACGAACGCGCCGGTGTGGTCGCACGGTTGATCCCGACCCTGCATCCGTCCGCCGTTCTGCGCGGCGGTGGGCAGCGACTTGCCGAGACGCGCGCCGATTTCGTCGTGGTGAAGCGGCGTTTGATGTCCGGTGACGATCGATGAGGATCCGCACACACTCGGTCGAGGAGACGCGGGCGGTTGCCGGCGAACTCGCGGCGGTCTTGGTGTCCGGTGACGTTGTCGTGCTGAGCGGTGATCTCGGTGGCGGGAAGACGGCCTTCGTCCAGGGAGCGTGTGCCGCGCTCGGTGTGACCGAACCCGTGACGAGTCCGACCTTCGCGATCGTCCAGGAGTACCGGGGTCGAATCGCGATCGCGCACGTCGACGTGTATCGGCTCGACACGCTCCAAGAGTTGCACGATCTCGGATTCGACGAACTCGTCGACGACGATCGCATCACGTTCGTCGAGTGGGGAGATCGCGTGATTGCCGCGCTGCCGAGCGAGCACATCGAGGTCGCCATCGGACTGCCGCCCGGCGACGACGTGGCCGAATCCGAACGAATCCTCACCATCTCCGTGCACGGCCGCGATTGGAGCGTGCGGAGCCGCCGTATCGCGACCGTGCTGGCCCACCACCTGCATCCCGAGGCCGCCGAGCGGGATCTCGCCTGACCATGTTGTTGCTCGGAATCGATACGGCGACGCGCCGGGTTGGTGTCGCCATTGGTAACGAGCGCGGCTTGCTGGCGGCAATCGAGCTCGGCGGTCCGGCGTCGGTGGGTCCGCCCCGACACGCCGAACAGCTCGCGCCGGCGATCGAGTTCGCGTGTCAGCAAGCCGACGTGTCGCTGGCCGAGATCACCGCGGTTGCCGTGGGTGTTGGCCCGGGCATGTTCACCGGGCTGCGCGTCGGCGTGACGACGGCCAAGGCGATGGGTTTGGCGCTCGGCGTCCCGTTGGTCGCGATCGCAAGCCTCGATCTTGTCGCCTACCCGCTCCGCCACGCCGACGCCGGCCTGATCGTTCCGACCATCGATGCGCGTCGCCGCGAGATCTATTACGCGTTGTACCGACCGGTGCCGGGCGGTGTGCAGCGAATCTCGGAATACCTCATCGGGACTCCCGACGAGTTGGCGGCCGACCTCTCGGCTCGCGGCGAGGACGCAGTGCTGTGCGGCGACGGCGTCTTGCGATTTCGCGACGAGTTCATCGACCACGACTGTTGCCAACTCGCCGGCCCCGGGCACTCGACGCCCGATCTCACGGCGCTGATCGAATTGGCGGCCGCCAGGGTCGCCCGTGGGCAAACCGAGGAAGCGGCCGCGGTCGTGCCCATGTACTTGCGTCAGAGCGACGCCGAACTCGCGAAGCCGGGGTCATGATGCATCCCGACGGTGTCCAGTATCGGCTCGCGACGCCGCTCACCATCGAACCGATGCGCAAGCGCGACATCAAGGCGGTGCTGGCGATTGAGGAGCAGGTGTATCCGCGTCCGTGGAGTGCCGCGCTCTTCCAGAGCGAACTCGCCTTGGACGAGACTCGCTGCTATCTCGTCGCCCGCTGCGAACGCAAGGTCGTCGGCTACGGCGGTCTGATGATGGCGCTCAGCGACGGTCACATCACGACGGTTGCGGTCGACCCGACCCAACGTCGGCGCGGCATCGCGCGACACATCATGCTCGCGTTGTGTCGCGACGCGGTGGGGCGCGGCGCGGAGGCCCTCACACTCGAGGTCCGGATGGGCAATCGTGCCGCGCAGGAGTTGTATCGGCGATTCGCGTTCGTTCCCGTGGGTGTCCGCAAGGACTACTACGACTTTCCAACCGGCCGCGAGGACGCGCTCGTGATGTGGGCGCACGACGTCGCGAAGCCCGAGTACGCGGCATTGCTCGAAGCCCTGGAACGTCGGTGACTGCGATGATTCCGATCGGTTCGTCACCGTCGCAACCGATGATGGCGGTGACGCCCGCGACGAGAGTTCTCGCCATCGAGACGTCGTGCGACGAAACCGCGGCCGCGGTCGTCGAGGGTGGTCGGTGGGTGGTCTCGAGCGTGGTGGCGACCCAGTTCGAACGTCACGAACGATTCGGCGGCGTCGTGCCGGAGATCGCGAGTCGCGCCCACCTCGAGTTGATCAACGACGTGGTCGCGGACGCGTTGCGCGACGCGAATCTCCGGTTGCGCGATATCGGTGTCATCGCCGCGACCCAGGGACCTGGCTTAGCGGGCGCGTTACTCGTCGGCGTGAGCGCAGCGAAGGCACTGGCGTTGGCGACGTCGCGGCCGTACCACGGTGTACACCACCACGAAGCGCACCTGTACGCGGCGATGCTCGCCGACCCGACCCTCGAACCTCCGTTCGTCACGCTCATCGTGTCGGGCGGCCACACGTTGCTCGTCGCCATGGACGATCACGGGCGTTACCGCGTGCTCGGCCGCACCGTCGACGATGCCGCTGGTGAGGCCTACGACAAGGTGGCGCGCCTGCTCGGGCTCGGTTACCCGGGCGGTCCGATCCTCGATCAGTTGGCTGGCACCGGTAACCCTGAAGCGATTCGCTTCACCCGGCCGATGCTCGATCCGCGGGAGCCGGACAACCTCGACTTCTCGTTTTCTGGACTGAAGACCGCGGTTGTCTTGCACCGACGCAAGCATCCCGATCAACCCATCGCCGACGTCGCGGCGGCGTTCCAGGACTGTGTGGTCGACGTGCTCACCACCAAGTTGTTGCGTGCCGCGCGGCGGGAGCGGCTCGGCACGATCGTGTTGGGCGGGGGAGTTGCCGCCAACTCCGCGTTGCGGGCCCGAGTGGTTGCCGAAGCCGAGCGGGCCAGCCTTCGGTGTGTCGTGCCCGACCGTTCCCTGTGTACCGACAACGCCGCCATGGTCGGTGCCGCCGCCTGGCATCGGCTTCGCTTCGAACCGCCGACCGGCTTGGCGGGCGGTGCGGTCCCCAATCTCGCCCTCCCGGGTACGACCTGACCGGGATTCCCATGCCCGACGGCGTTGCCGCTGACGGTTGGTGGCCGGGCGTCGAGGCGGCCGCTCCGTGAGCGCGGGTTAGCACTCGCCGGGGGTGAGTGCTAAGGTCGCAGGCGGTCTGGACCGTCAGTTCGGGGCAACGAACGTCCCGCCGAAGGCCCCCAACCACCACCATCAAGCAAGATCACCCTGGCAATACGACGCCAATCTTCAATCGCACGTCGAGGAGAACGCAATGAATCTGCAGCCGCTGGAGGACCGCATCGTCGTCCGCACCGCCGAGGCCGAAGAGACCACGATCAGCGGTCTGGTCATCCCCGACACCGCCAAGGACAAGCCCCAGCAGGGCGAGGTCCTCGCGGTCGGCCCGGGCCGTCGCAGCGACCAGACCGGCGAGATCATCCCGCTCGGCATCGAGGTCGGTGACACCGTCGTGTACAGCAAGTACGGCGGCACCGAGATCAGCCACGACGGCGAGGACTACCGGATCTTGAACGCCCGTGACGTGCTCGCCAAGGTGAGCGCCGGCGGCAAGAAGAAGAAGTAACGACCGACATTACGTCGATCGCAACGCAACGAGGCGGGCCGTGAGGCCCGCCTCTTTGCGTTGCTCGTCGTTGTTGGGTGCTGTTGGGTTGCCGCTCGCTCGATGCCCCTCAGCCCGCGTCGGAGGCGAGTGCCTTGGCGGCTTTGTAATCGGCCTTGCCGTTGGGGGCACGCAAGATCTGGTCGGTGAAGATCCACTTACGAGGGTGCTTGTAGCGGGCGAGTGATCCCAGGCCCGCGGTGAGCGTGTCGCCGTCGAGGGTTGCACCGATCGCAGGCGTCACGACCGCGGTGACCATTTCGCCGAAGCGGTCGTCGGGCAACCCGACGCAGAGACAGTCGGCCACGCCGGGCTGGAGTTTTACGGCCTCTTCGATCTCTTCGGGGAAGATCTTCTCGCCGCCCGAGTTGATGCAGACCGAACCGCGTCCGAGCAGGGTGATGGTCCCGTCGGTTTCGACCTGGGCCATGTCGCCCGGTACCGAGTAGCGCACGCCGCCCATCACCTTGAACGTGCCGGCCGACTTCACTTCGTCCTTGTAGTAGCCGAGCGGGATGTGGCCGCCGAGCGCGAGCACGCCGATCTCGCCGCCGCCCGGTTCGACCGGGGTGCCGTCTTCGCGCAGCACCGCAGCCTTGCCGCCGATCGTGAACTTTGCGGTCTTGGACTCTGCGCCGGGCACGCTCATCGAGTTGCCGAATCCGACACCTTCGGACGAGCCGAGCGAGTCGAGGCAGAAACAGTTGGCGAGGCCCATGATCTCGGCCTTCGATTCGGCGCTCCACATGACGCCGCTGCTGATGAGCAATCCGAGCGTGGTGGTGTCGTACGGGGTTCCCGCTGCGTCGGCTTCGCGGAGGGCCGCGATCATCGGCTTGCAGAACGCATCGCCGACGATTGCCATCTGGGTGACACCGTTACGTTGGACGGCCTCCCACATCTCGTGCGGGTCGAACGATCGTTTCGTCAGCGTGACCACCGTGCCGCCGGTGAACAACGTCTGGAACGTCGTGAACGCGCCCGTGCCGTGCATCAACGGCGAACCCGGGAGGTGCACCGACGGCGCGCCCTGCTCGACGATCTGCGCGGCGAGCGCACCGGCTTCGGCCGACGTTGCGGGCATCGCCAAGCCGTGGAGCGGATACACCGATTCGGCGAGGGTGCCGAACAGGTCTTCGGCTCGCCACATCACGCCTTTCGGCATCCCGGTGGTTCCGCCGGTGTAGAGGAAGTACAAGTCGTCGCCGCTGCGCTCGATGCGATCCATGGGCGCGTGCGCGCCGAGCGCGTCTTCGTAGCGTTCGGCACCGTCGACGAGCGGCGAACCATCGTCGATCTGGAGGACGAGCTTCAGGTTCGGTGCGCGGCCGAGGACCTTGGCGACCTGGTCGCCGAGTGCGCCGTGGAAGATCAGCGCTTCGGCGTCGGAGTTGTCGAGCAGGTAGAGCAGCTCGTCTTCGGTGTAGCGGTAGTTCACGTTGACCGGAATCGCTCGCAACTTCAGCGTGGCGAACACGCCTTCGCTGTATTCGTTCGAGTTGTATGCGTACTGCGCCACCTTCGAGTTGTGGCCGAGTCCGGCCGACTGCATCGCGGCCGCCAGCCGAGCGCTGCGCTCGTCGAACTCGCGCCAGGTACGCGACGTCGAGCCGCTGACGAGCGCGGCACGATCGGCGAGCGAGTCGGCGACCGATTCCCAAACCGTGGCAAGGTTCCAGTTCATCCGGGCATTCTGGCGCGACGCGGCCCTCGACGCCCATTCGACTCGCGACCGGCGGTTCACCGAGGTTCAGATGGCGACGAGTCTGCGGACGCGGAAGTTGTTGCGGTCGGCGACGTACAGCGTCGCGCCGGCGTACGCGATGGACGCGGGGTGGGACAAGCGGGCTGCGGCCGCAGATCCACCATCTCCGCCGTACCCGCAGCCGTTTTCGTTGACGACACTGGTGATGACACCGTTCAACAGCCGGCGTACAGAACAGCTGGTGTAGGTCACGAAATAGACGGCACCGTCGTCTCGGACCACGAGGTCCATCGTGTGGACCCCTGGGACCCAACCCGTCACGGTCCCTGCGGGGGTGATCTTGTAGATGTTGCCGGTGCTCGACCCCCAGCGGGCGACCCAAACGTTGCCTTCGGCGTCGGTGTCGATACCCCACGGATTCGAGACCGCGGTCGAGAAGGTCGTGACGATTCCGGTACCCGCGGCGATCTTGCGGATGCGCGCTCCGGAGTATTCGGAGACGTAGAGGTTGCCGGCCGGATCGAACGCGAGGTCCATCGGTCGGTTGAATCGGGCGTTGACGTAGGTTCCGCCGTCGCCGGTAGTCGTGCAGGTTCCGGCGGCGCCCGCCCACACGGTCTGGCCGCCGCCGTTCGGGTTGATGCGGCGAATCACGCACGACGAGTACTCCGCCACGTACAGGAATCCGTCGGGACCGACCGTGATGCCGTTCCAACTGGAATCGACGGTTCCGACCGTCGAGATGATCCCGTTGGTCGCGACCTTGCGCACGAAACCCCAGTTGGTGAAGTAGACGGTGCCGTCCGGCGCAGTTGTGATCGAACTCGGATAGTTCACGGCGGCGTTGGTCGATGGGCCGCCGTCGCCGGTGTTGCCCGCGACCCCGGTTCCGGCGAAGGTCGAGATGGTGAAGTTGTT
>SXIR01000090.1 GCA_005772765.1 Actinomycetota bacterium | reverse complement strand
GTGGGTCGCCTGGGACTCGAACCCAGAACCTGCGGATTAAAAGTCCGACGCGCTGCCAATTGCGCCAGCGACCCGTCGCGTCCATTCTCGCACGGCCGAGCCGTCGAGCCGAAGGCGAAAGCAGCGGTCAGCCTGCGGTCGTCGACGTGGTCGTCACGGCCGGACAGTGTTCGGCAACATAGACGTCGATCGGTTCCTTGGCGTCGAGACCATCGGCGAACTTGTACTGGTCGACAGCTGAACGCAAGGTCGAGAGGTGCTTGTCGAGTTCCCCTGGTGCTCGCGCCGCGACCGCGTCGAGATCGGCGATGTAGGCGTCCACTACCTCGCGCAATGCAGGTTCGAACGTTTCAGGATCGTCGATCGGGACGTCGACGAACTCGGCAGCCACGTCGGGGAGTTGGCGCGCCGCTTTGCAAAAGGCCGCCGACTCGTCACCGCCGAGGCCGGGCAGATCGGGAGTACTGCTGCACGCGCTCGCAAAGGCGATCATGGCGCCGAGCGCCGCCGTTCTTCGCCTGCTGAGTCCGACCTCGACCGCTCGTTGCATCGCCGCCGAACCGTACCCGGGCACCGCCGACTGCGAACAACGCCGCCAAGCGCAGGCCACGGAGCGCCATCGGTGGGCGCTGACGCGAGCATGGCTGCTACCATCGCCGTGTTCCCACTTGCGGAGCCCGAGCCCCCATCGTCTAGTGGCCTAGGACGCCTCCCTTTCAAGGAGGTAACGGGGATTCGAACTCCCCTGGGGGCGCCACCAGGTCCTGTGGTGCAGTTTGGAGTGCACGCCGCCCTGTCAAGGCGGAGGCCGCGGGTTCAAATCCCGTCAGGACCGCCCCGAATCACCGACTTCGGTCGGCGATTCTCTGGCCGGGTAGCTCAGTCGGCAGAGCACACGCCTGAAAAGCGTGGGGTCACCGGATCGACGCCGGTCCCGGCCACCATCGAACACCTCGCACGCGAAGCGGCCGGCCCTCAGGGAGCCGGCCGCTTCTTCGTTCACAAGCCCACGAGCGGGCGGGCAGACCTCGGTTCAGAGAACCTGGCCTTCTTCCACCGACTCGAGGAATTGACGAATCTCGCTCGCTCGGAACCGTCGATGCCCGCCGAGCGTGCGGATTGCCGAGATTTTCCCGGCCCGTGCCCAGCGAGTAACGGTCTTGGGATTGACCCGGAACATCGCAGCCACTTCTGACGGGGTCAAGAGTGCCTCGTCGTCGTGGCCCTGCAACGGGTTATCGGATCTGGTCATGACGCTCCCTGGTGTGACCACGCCGACTGCCCCCCGGTTGTCGGCGCTTCATTTGGTCGATCCGTCCTTGGATCCGGCGGGGGCTGGTTCCGTGGTCCGCGACCCGGGTATGGCTCGGGCGCAGCGCTGCGTTTGGATCTGCGTGTCTGATTGGTGGATTCGTTGTAAGCGTTGCTGGCTGGTGCTGGCTGATGCTGGGATACGGAAACCGCCGGTGGATCCTCCCCGCTCCGAAGGCTCGCATGAACCTCGCGGACCGGCTTGCTTCGGCCGAGACTATCCGAACTCGGTCGTGAGCGACGGTAATGCACGGATCGGACAACTCGACAAGACACTCTGTCGGATCCTCCGGCCCGGGAGTGCCCGGCGGTCCGTGGGCACCGGGTCGTAGGCTCGTCCCGCGATGACACGCGTGCTGGCAGTGGCAAACCAAAAGGGAGGCGTGGCCAAGACCACGACCTCGCACACGCTCGGGGTCGCCCTGGCCCGCCGCGGCCGCCGGGTCCTTCTCATCGACTTCGACGCCCAGGGCTGTCTCACCTTTTCGTGCGGAGTCGACCCTGAAGTGCTCGCCGTGTCGGTCCACGATGCCTTGATCGGCCGCAACAAGCTCGGCGAGGTGCTCATCGACCTCGGTGAACTCCACCTCGCTCCCGCCAACATCGACCTCGCGGGCGCCGAGCAACTGCTACTCGGCCGGACCGGTCGCGACTTCGCGCTGCGAGAAGCCCTCGCCGACGACCTCGGCCGATTCGACGACGTGGTCATCGACTGCGCGCCGTCGCTCGGGATCCTCACCGTCAACGCCTTGACCGCCGCGACCGACGTCGTCGTCCCGTTGCAGTGTGAGGCCTTGTCCCACCGAGGTGTCGCCCAACTCCTCGACACGATCGCCGAGGTCCGTAAGTACACGAACCCCGCGCTGGTCGTGCGCGGCGTCGTGGCGACCATGTACGACGCTCGCACCAAACACAGTCGCGAGGTACTCGACGACGTCCAGCATCGGTTCGGACTCGATCTCGTCGGTGCTCCGGTGCCGAAGTCGGTGCGCTTCGCCGAGGCACCGCTGCGCGGCGTCACGATCCTCGACCACGCACCCAACTCCCCTGGCGCACACGCCTACGACACCATCGCGGACGCACTCCTCGAATCCGGGGACGCGTCCAAGCGCTGATCCGACGCCCGCCGAGCGAGACCCAACCATCGCGTCGGCAAGACGCGATCAGGTTCGGTGGCGCACGTGCACTCGACCCGTTCCGGGTTCGACCGCTCCGATGATCCACGCGTCGTGACCGGCGGCATGCAATCGATCGATGGCTTCGTGTTCGGCACCGCTCGCGACGATGGCAACCATGCCAACCCCGAGGTTGAACACGTGTTCCATCTCCGCGTCGGCCACCGTCCCGGCCCGTTGGATCACCGAGAAGATCCGCGGTTCCTCCCACGTTCCCCGATGCAGCACCGCGTCGCAGTCGTCGGGCAGCACCCGATTGACGTTGCCGGGGAGACCACCGCCGGTGATGTGCGCGAACGCGTGCACCGGGACGCGGTCGGCGAGTTCGAGCATCGCCTTCGCGTAGATCACCGATGGGACCAGCAGTTCCTCACCAAGGGTCCGCGCCGCGTGCGGCCAGGCGGGTTCGTCGTAACGCAACCCGGCGCGTTCGACGGCGCGCCGAGCCAACGAATAGCCGTTGCTCCGAAGCCCAGGGCTGGCGATCCCGATGATCACATCGCCGATCGCGACCTTGGCCGGAAGTAGCCGCGACCGTTCGACGACACCAACCGCGAAGCCGACCATGTCGAACTCGTCGAGCGCCAACAGACCCGGGTGTTCGCTCATCTCGCCGCCGATGAGCGCGCAACCCGCGCGCCGACAGCCGTCGGCAACGCCAGCGACGAGTTCTTCCATCCGCTCGGGCACGACCCGGCCGACCGAGATGTAGTCCAGGAAGAACAAGGGCTCTGCGCCCTGGACGGCGATGTCGTCGGCGGACATGGCGACGAGATCGATACCGATCGTGTCGTACCGGCCGACGATGCGCGCGATCTCGGACTTCGTGCCGACACCGTCGGTGCTGCTCACCAGCAACGGCTCGCGGTATCGCTTCCAATCGACGGCGAACAGCCCACCGAATCCGCCCAAGTCACCACGCACTTCTGGTCGATAGGTCGACCGAACATGCGCCTTGATGAACTCGACCGCTTTGTCGCCCGCCTCGATCGATACGCCTGCCTGGGCGTACGTCAGTGGCTCGGCGTCGCTCATGGCCCGTCGAGCGCGAGCGTCGGCGCAACCGAACTCGGTTGCTCGAGCAGGTGCTTCGTGTCGGTAACCGGTACCGGAACGGGGTAGTCGCCCGAAAAACAGGCCGTACAGAAACTCTCCGGCCCGACCTCGGTACTCGCGACGAGGCGATCGAGATCGAGGTAGGCCAACGAATCGACGCCGAGGAACTCGGAGATTTCGCCGACGCTCATGTCGGCAGCCAGCAGGTCGGAACGTTCACCCGTGTCGAGCCCGTAGAAGCAGGGCCACCGGTACGGCGGCGAACTCACACGGAAGTGCACTTCGGTCGCGCCCGCTTCGCGCAACACGGCGATGATCTGTCGAGTCGTCGTGCCGCGCACGATGCTGTCGTCGACAACGATCACCCGCTTGCCCTTGAGGTTCGCCGCAATCGGGTTCAGCTTGATGCGAACACCCGCACCGCGATCGCGTTGGTGGGGCTGAATGAACGTGCGGCCTACATAGCGGTTCTTCACGAAACCGTCTCCGTAGGGGACGCCACTCGCGCGGGCGAAACCTTGCGCGGCCGGGACACCCGATTCGGGAACCGGCATCACCATGTCTGCGTCGGCGGGTGCTTGGCGCGCAAGTTCCTCACCCATCCGCTGGCGGGCGAGGTGCACGCTCTTACCGTAAAGCTGGGTGTCGGGCCGAGCGATGTAGACGAACTCGAAGATGCACAGCTTCGGGTTCGGTTCGGCGTAACGAATCGATCGAACACCGTTCGCGTCGATCGCAACGAGCTCGCCGGGCTCGATGTCGCGCACGAAATGGGCACCGACGATGTCGAGCGCTGCCGTCTCGCTCGCGAGCACCCACCCGCGGGCGGCACGACCCAACACGAGCGGACGAATGCCGTTCGGATCGCGGACGCCAAAGAGATGCGCCTCGTCCATGAGCACCAGCGAAAAGGCGCCCTGCAAGCGGGGCAACACGCGTACCAACGCTTGTTCGAACTCGCGACCGTCACCCCGGGCCAGGTTCGGGTACTCGTGCGCGAGCAGCTCCGCGATCAGCGCGCTGTCGTTGGTCGAATCGACCGTGGCTGCACTGTGTTCGAACGTTCCGGCCAGCGCGCCGATCTGCTGCGCGAGCTCGTGGGTGTTCGTGAGATTGCCGTTGTGACCAAGGGCCAATCCCGCGTCACCAACGCTGCGATAGATCGGTTGGGCGTTTCGCCATTGGCTCGAACCGGTGGTCGAGTAACGGACGTGCCCGATCGCAAGATGACCGTCGAGCGCCGCGAGCTTGCGGTCGTCGAATACCTGCGCGACCAAGCCCATGTCCTTGACGACCGTGATGGTCGAGCCGTCCGAGCACGCGATGCCCGCCGACTCCTGGCCG
>SXIR01000089.1 GCA_005772765.1 Actinomycetota bacterium | reverse complement strand
TCCTGAGCCGGGATCAAACTCTCCATCGAGATCGTGAAGTCCGCCGGTCTTCCCCGCGGAATCGTGCGGGAACCGGTGGGACCTTCGATCGAGAGCTGTCGGACGGAGGGCACTGACCCTCGCCGACTGCTGTGATTCTTGTGCCGACCCGGTCTGGCTTAGGGACCGAGCCGACGAATTGACTGACGTGTCCGGGGCGCCGAAGCGCTTACCGTCACGCCCGCACTGGCTTTTGGCGTTCACTGCTCTGTTGTCAAGGATCCGGTCCCCGACGTGCGCGCCCGAGGGCACCCGAGATCGGGGTGACACGTACCTCTCGAGCCATTCGGCATCGCGGAGCATTTCGGCACCGCACAATGCAGCGGAGGGTCTCCGCATCGCACTGGCTGGGGCCGACTTGGCCCGCGAGGGCGAAGACCGAGAGGTGGTGGTGTCAGTGGTGCCTCGCACTCGGACGAACCGTGCTGCGAAGCGGAGCGACAGACTAGACCGGCGTGAAGGCGTCACGCCAACTTCAGCGGGGTTTCAAGCGGAATTTGATTCTGACCAGGACAGACGCGCCCATCCGAGCTTGCCTACATTGAGAATTCGTCCGTCGAGGGTCGCAACCGGCATCGGCGACGTTGCGTCGACTCGCTCGTCGTCGAGACGTACGCCCCCCTGGACGATGAGCCGATCGGCTTCTTTCGACGACTTCGCGAGGCCTGCGGCGACCATGACGCGACCAAGGCGAACCGTCCCGTCGACGCCGACGAGCCCAGGATCGATCGTCACATCGGGGATCTCACTCGGACGGCCCGAGCCGCCGCGCTTGAACCGCCGATCGAACTCGGCCTCGGCCTCGGCGCCGGCTCCGGACCCGTGGTAGAGGTCGCACACCGTCGCGGCCAAGAGCCGCTTGGCTGCGTTGGGGTGCAGCGCTTTCGATCGCACTGCTTGGGTGTGTTCGTCGATGACGGATTGGGACCACCCGGTCGCGTACTGGAAATAGCGCTCGATCCGCGCGGTCGGGTTGGCATCGCCGGGAACGTCGTCGGGCATCGACATCAGCTTGCCGAACATCTCGGTGATTGGCTCGGTGATGCCAACGGTGTTGCCCATCGATTTGGACATCTTGTTGGGCACGATCGATCCGTCGGCGTGCGTTTCGAAGCCCGGATCGATGCCGACGAGCAGCGGCGTCGTCAACACGACCTGGGGTTGCTGGCCGGCCGCGAGTTGCAGGTCGCGGCCCATGTGCAGGTTGAACAACTGGTCGGTGCCACCCAGTTCGACGTCCGCGTCGATCATCACCGAGTCGTACCCCTGGAACAGCGGGTACATGAACTCCGTCAGGCTGATTGGTTTGCCCGTCTCGTAACGCTGGCGGAAGTCGTTGCGCGTCAGCATCTGGGCGACCGTCGTGGCGTCGGTGAGCCCGAGGACTCCTCCCACATCGAGGGTCCCCAACCACTCGGAGTTGCGGCGTACCTCGAGCCGATCGGGGTCGAGGATGCGACAGATCTGCTCGACATAACGCTCGGCGTTGGCCGCGACGACGTCGGCGTCGAGGCGCTCGCGCGTCTTCGACTTGCCCGACGGGTCGCCGACCTGGGCCGTGAAGTCGCCAATGATCAGCACCGCGGTGTGCCCGAGATCTTGGAACTGCCGCAGTTTGCGCAGCACGACAGCGAATCCGAGGTGGATTTCGCTACCAGTCGGGTCGATCCCGAGCTTGGCGCGCAGCGGGCGGCCACCCGGTGCGGCCGCCCGATCGAGTTTGGCGGCCAGATCTGCCGATGTAATCAGGTCGACGGCGCCTTGGCCCAGGATCTCGAGCTGTACGGCGGTGTCCACGAGCAGCGAGGCTAGCCAACCCGCGCGGTTGTTCCCCTTGTTACAAATGAGCGACAATGGTGCCGATGTGACTGATGTGAGCAAGGGTCGGCGTACCGGATCGCGGCTGCGGCCGCGGGGTCTCGTCGCGCTCGCGCTCGCCCTGACGGCCGGGGCTTGTTCGTATACCGCGGCGATCGACCCGATCCCGCTCGACCCCGATCAGTCGTCGCAGATCTTCTCGGCCGACGGCGTGTTGCTCGCCCGGCTCGACCTCGGCGAGCACCGGGAGGCGGTGTCACTCGCCGAGATGAGCGACGCCCTCGTCGACGCCGTCATCGCGATCGAGGACCACCGCTACTTCGATCACGAGGGCGTCGATCTGAAAGCAATCGGCCGCGCGCTGCGCGAAGACCTCTCCGAGGGCAAGATCGTCGAAGGCGGCTCGACCATCACCCAGCAGTACGTCCGGAACGTCTTGTTGTCGCGCGAACAGACCGTGCATCGCAAGATGCGCGAAGCAGTGCTCGCGGTCCAACTCGAACGGACGTACACCAAACAAGAAATCCTCGAGCGCTACCTCAACGAGGTGTACTTCGGCAACGGCGCGTACGGCGCGCAAGCCGCCGCAGACCGTTACTTCGCCAAACCCGCGGCCGACCTCGATCTCGCCGAAGCCGCGTTGCTCGCCGGTATGTTGCGGGGACCGGCCGACTACGACCCGTTCACCGAACCCGAACGCGCTCGAGCGCGACGCAACGACGTCTTGGATGCCATGGTCCGCTACGACCGGGCCTCGCCCTCCGACGTCGCCGCGGCCAAACGCACCCCAATCGCGGTCAAAGCGACCTCGTGGAGTCGCAACACGACCGCGCCATACTTCGTCGATGCGGTCAAGCGTTGGTTCCTCGCGAATCCGGACTTCGGCGACACCCTCGCTGACCGCGAATACCTGCTCTACCAAGGCGGCCTACGGATCGAAACGACGCTGGACGTGCGCCGACAACTCTTGGCCGAAAAGGCCATCCGCGACACGCTCATCGAGCCCGAACGCGACCCGGCGGCCGGGCTCGTGTCGATCGAGCCCGACAGCGGCAAGATCGTGGCCTACGTCGGCGGCCGCGACTACTGGTCGAATCGCCCCGCGGCCAAGTTCGATTTGGCCGGACAGGCGAAGCGACAAACTGGTTCGACGTTCAAACCGTACGTGTTGTTGGCCGCGATCGAAGACGGCGTGCCGCTGTCGACCGAGTACGACGCGCCCTCGAAGATCACGATTCCGGTGGTCGGCCAGGAACCCTGGGTCGTGCACAACTACGACGACGAGGGGTTCCGCGCGCTCGACCTCGTCGACGCGACCGTGCGCTCGGTGAACACCGTGTACGCGCAGTTGATCACCGACGTCACGCCCGCACGCGCCGTCGACGTCGCAACTCGAGCCGGCGTCCGCACCGCGCTGCGCCCCTATCCCTCTGCAACGCTCGGCAGCAACGAAGCATCGCTCGTCGATGTTGCCGCTTCGTACACCACGTTCGCCGCCGACGGTCTCCGCAGCGACCCGGTGATCGTGACCAAGGTGACCCGCGCCGACGGCACCGTCATCCACGAGTGGCTCCCCCACCGCGACCGCGTGTTCGATGCGAACGACGTGCGTACGTTGAACCACACGCTCGAACAGGTGGTCACCCGCGGGACCGGCGTCAAGGCGCGCATCAATCGACCCGTCGCCGCAAAGACCGGGACCGGTGAGGAATACCGCGACGCCTGGTTCGTCGGATCGACTCCCCAACTCACCACCGCGGTCTGGATCGGATTCGTCGAGCCGGAGCCGATGATTCCGCCGCGCACCCGCGAAAAGGTCACCGGCGGCGGATGGCCAGCGGAGATCTGGGCGGCGTACACGTCGGGCGCGCTGGCCGGTCTGCCAGCGGCGACCTTCCCGTTCCCCGAGTACGACGACACCACACCGCCCGACGAGATTCCCGACGAGCTGACCCCCTCGGCGCCGATCGCCGACGTGGTGCTCATGAAGATCGAAACCGCCCAGGACATCCTCGAGGACGCGGGCTACACCGTTGCCATCAATCTGGTCCCCGATCGGCAGTATCCACCCGGCACCGTCCTCACCCAATCTCCCACGGCCAACACAGCAGTTCCCGCGGGAGCAACGGTCACCCTCGAGGTCACCAACGGACCACCGCAAGCCGTGACGGTGCCGAACCTGCTGGGTCTGCGGGCCGACGAGGTGCTCTACGTCGCGGCCATCCTCGGGTTGCGCGCCGACGTGGTGACCCAAGCCGAATCGGATCCCGTGCCGGGCTACGCCGTCGGCCGCAGCTGGCAACAGACTCCGGCGGCTGGCGCCACCGTCGACGAAGGCACGACCATCCAGGTACTCATCAATCCCTGACGTCGGACGCTGCGCCCGAGCCGGGCGACCCCTCGACCGCATTGCGGACGAAGAACGCTCGTGGCAACACCGTCGCCAACGTGCAGGAGCTCTCGTCAGCGGACGAGGCGGGTACGGCGATCGTCGAGACGCTCGCGCGCCTTCACGAGCTGACGAGCTACCGGTTCGGGACCCGCACCACCAGGCGTCGTGCGTCGGGTGACGGCAACCCCAGCAGCCAACAACTCGACCGCTTCGGGTCCGAGCGCGGGGTCGGATTCGACGAGTTCGTCCATCGGAACGCCCCGTTCGATCGAGTTGCGCACGATCGCGCCGACGATGCGATGCGCCTCACGGAACGGTGTCCCGCGCGCCACCAACCACTCGGCCAGATCGGTTGCCGCCATCGCAGGGTCGCTCGCTGCGGCCATGGCGCGTTTGTCGACGAACGTCGCCGTCTCGAGCAGACCCCGCACCGCCAACAACGCTCGCGAGCACTGATCGAACGCGTCGAACAGCGGCTCTTTGTCTTCCTGCAGGTCGCGGTTGTACGTGAGCGGCAACCCCTTCAACGTGGCAAGGAACCCCGCGAGGTTCCCGATCAGCCGCCCCGCCTTGCCGCGCGCCAGCTCGGAAATATGGGGGTTCTTCTTCTGCGGCATCATCGAACTGCCCGTCGAATACCCGTCGGACAACCTGAGGAAGCCGAACTCTTCGCTCGACCACAGCACGACCTCTTCGCCGATGCGCGAAAGATGCACTTGGGTCATCGCCAGGACGAACAACGCTTCGGCGACGAAATCCCGATCACTCACCGCGTCGAGGCTGTTCTCGAACGTGCGCGCGAAACCGAGTTCGTCGGCAGTCGCCGTCGGGTCGAGCGGCAGGCTCGATCCGGCCAACGCGCCCGCACCGAGGGGTGACACGTCGGCCCGTACCAACGCGTCGGTGAGACGATCGACGTCGCGGTCGAACGCCCAGAAATGCGCCAACAGATGGTGCGCGAGCAACACCGGCTGCGCACGCTGGAGGTGGGTGTACCCGGGGAGATACACCTCACCGGCTTCGGCCGCGCGTTCGACCAGCACGGTCTGGAGCTCGACGATCCGATGCCCGATCTCGCGACCAGCCTCTCGCCACCACAGCCGAAGATCGGTCGCGATCTGGTCGTTGCGACTCCGTCCGGTGTGGAGCTTGCCCCCCGCCGGTCCGGCGAGCTCGGTGACGCGACGCTCGACCGCTGTGTGCACGTCCTCGTCCGACGGCAGGAACGTGAACGCGCCGTCGCGGATCTCGTCGTCGACCGTGTCGAGCGCCACCAGCACAGCATCGCGTTCGGCCGCCGACACGATCCCCTGCTTCGCCAGCATGCGGGCGTGCGCCCGCGACCCCGCGATGTCGTGTGCTGCCAACCGACGATCGAACGAGAGGCTTTCGGTGAACGCCAGCAAGGCGTCCGACGGCGCCTCACCAAACCGGCCGTGCCACAGCGTCTGGCCGGACTCGGACCCGCCCGTGCTCACGATGACCCAGGACCTTGGCGTCGCGACCATGTTTCCACGGACAGGCCCCACAGGCGCACAAAACCAGCGCTGTCTTCGTGGCGGAACGTGTCGCCCGCGTCGTAGGTCGCCAGGTCGTGATCGTAGAGACCCTTCGGCGCTCGGCGACCCACGCCGTAACAACGTCCGGGCTCCAAACGCAACCGCACCTCACCCGTGACGTGTTGTTGCGTGCTCTCGACGAAGGCCTGCAACGCGCTCATCAAGGGCGAGTGCCACAGCCCGTCGTAGATCAACTCCGCGATCCGGATCTCGACCCGTTGCTTCTCACGCGCGACATCGCGCTCGAGACAGATTCCTTCGAGGTCCTGATGCGCCGTGATCAACGCCAGCGACGCCGGACACTCGTAGACCTCGCGACTCTTGATTCCCACTCGGCGGTTTTCGACCATGTCGAGCCGCCCGAACCCATAGCTACCCGCAGCCTCCCCCACCAACTCGATGATCGAACGCAACGACATCGCCGTCCCGTCGAGCGACACGGGCACGCCCCGCTCGAACCCGACCACGAGATCTCTCGGCTCGCTCGGTGCGTCCTTGCTGTTCACCGTCATCGTGAACGGTTCCTCGGGCGGCGCACTCCACGGGTTCTCGAGGACACCGCACTCGATCGCCCGGCCCCACATGTTCTCGTCGATCGAATAGATCTTCTCTTTGCTCGCCTCGATCGGAATATCCCACTGCTCGGCAAGATCGATGCACTCGGCACGCGTCAAACCCCACACCCGCGTCGGTGCGAACACCTCGAGATCCGGCGCCAACGTCCTCGTGGACACCTCGAAACGAACCTGGTCGTTGCCCTTCCCCGTACACCCATGCCCAACCCCATCGGCCTGGTGGCGACGCGCACACGCAACAAGATGCTCGACGATCACCGGACGCGAGAGCGCCGACACCAACGGGTATTTGCCCTCGTACAACGAGTTCGCCTGAAGCGCCTTGGCGAGAAACCGATCGGCAAACTCGTCCCGCGCATCGATGATCTCGATATCGAGGGCGCCTGCAGCCATCGCCCGCTCACGAATCGCTTCGTGTTCCGCCGGATTCATCTGCCCGACATCGACCGCGCAACCCACGACATCGACATCCCATTGCTCTCGCATCCAACGCACCGCGATCGAGGTGTCGAGACCACCCGAGTACGCAAGCACCACTTTCTTACGAGCCACCAGCACTCCTCATCCAAACCAATCGAATCACATCAACTCGCCGACCGCGACAGTCGCGCCGACGCCTGCCCATCGCTACAACCCGGCCGACTCGGCCAACTTCGCTGCGACCGCCGCACCACCCATCGACTCGGCCACCACCAACAAGATCGTGTCGTCACCGGCCACCGTACCGAGCACACCAGGAAACCCCGAACGGTCGATCGCTGACGCCACCACGTGCGCGCTCCCAGGAGGTGTGCGCAATACCACCAGATTCATCGAATGCGCGACTTCGACCACGAACTCCCCCATCAACCGCCGAAGGTGATCATCGCCCGCGCTGGCCCGCTCGCGCGCGTACTCCGGTATCGCGTACGCCATCGCGCCACCCGGGATCCGAACCTTCACCGCCCCTAACTCTTCGAGATCACGCGACAACGTCGCCTGCGTCGCCACCACCCCGTCGGCCTCCAACAACTGGAGCAGTTGCGCCTGGCTCGACACGGGCTGAGACTCCAGAATTCGCAGAATCCGATGCTGTCGCTGCGGCTTCGTTGCCATGCCTATTGCTCCGCTCCCACTTCGCCACTTCCGCTCGGCCGGTCGGCTCGTCGACTGGTCGGCGTCATGATTCGAACATCTCCACGACGAGACTGCGGAACGCATCCATGCGAAACGCCGCCTGTGTCCACACCAACGACCTCGGACCTTCGAGCACCGACTCGCTGATCTCTTCACCTCGGTGGGCCGGCAGGCAATGCATGACGACCACGTGATCGGGCGCGGTGCCCACCAGCGTCTCGTCGATGCAATACCCAGTGAACGCAACCTTGCGAATCGCGCTCTCTTGCTCTTGACCCATCGACGTCCACACATCGGTGTAGATCGCATCCGCATCACGGACCGCGTCGTACGGGTCGTGGAACTGCTCGACCGAACCGCCCAGATTGCGCACCCGATCAACGACATCGTCGGGCAACTCGTATCCCTCCGGGCTCGCCAACACGAAGTCGATCCCAGTGAACGCGCACGCAAACGCCAATGACGCCGCGACGTTGTTCCCATCGCCGACATACGCGACCCGACGGCCATCGAGCGCGCCGAAGTGCGACCGCAAGGTGATGAGGTCGGCAATCGCCTGGCACGGATGGGCCAGATCCGACAGGAGGTTGATCACGGGAATCTCGACCGCGGCAACCATCCGTTCGAGCGTCGAGTGTTCGAACGTCCGCGCTGCGATGAGCGCGCAATACCCTGCCAAGGTGCGGGCGACATCCTCGACGGACTCGCGCCGATCCATCTGCACTTCTTCGTCGCGGATGTAGATCGGATGTCCTCCAAGGGTGACGATCGCCATCTCGCTACTGCTGCGCGTCCGAGCGCTCGGCTTCTCGAAGAGCAGCGCTGCGCCCTGCCCGGCGAGCAAACGAGGCACCCCACTCGGATCGTTTCGATACGCCATCGCCCGGTCGATCACCCGAGCCAGCGTCGCCGGATCGAGGTCGTCGATCTCCAAGAACTGCTGCATCACGTTGCCGCCTGCGGTGGGAACTCGGCCAGCGTTCCGGCCACGATCGAGAGCGCTTCGTCGATCTCGGCGTCGGTCACGGTGAGCGGAGGCGCGAACCGCAGCGCCGTGGATGTCACCGAGTTTGCGACCAGTCCGTTCGCCAACAGCGCAAGATTCACTGCCTTCGCGTCGAGTCCCGGAGCGAGTTCCGCGGCGAGGAGCAACCCCCGGCCGCGCACGTCGACGACACCGTCCAGCGCCGCGAGGCCCGCAGCGAGATGCTCGCCGCGCTTGCGGGCCAGGCCGGGCGCATCGATTCGCTCCAGTTCGTCGAGCACCGCCAACGCGGCGCGCGCAGCCAGCGGCTGGCCGGCGTAGGTCGAGCCGTGGTCGCCCAGGCCGAACGCATCGGCGACCTCGGCCCGTGCCCAACACGCTCCGATCGGCACACCGTTGCCGAGAGATTTTGCCAGCGTCACGATGTCCGGTCGGATGCCCGCGTGCTCAAAGCCGAACCATGCACCGGTCCGACCGAGCCCGGTTTGGATCTCGTCCACGATGAGCAGTACCTCGCGCTCATCACAGACCTCGCGCAACGCAACGAAGAACTCGAGATCGGTCGGCACCACCCCGTTTTCACCCTGGATCACCTCGACCAACACGGCCGCCGCCCGCCCGTCGAGCGCCCCGGTCACCGCGTCGATGTCACCGAAGGCGACGTGACGAAAACCCTCGGGGAGCGGTTGAAACGACTCGTGCATTTGTGGCTTGCCGCTCGCGGCGAGCGTTGCCAGCGTGCGACCGTGAAATCCGCCCAGCATCGACACGACATGGAAGCGATCGGGGCCGAAATGGCGCTGCCCGTACCGTCGTGCGAGTTTGATCGCGCACTCGTTCGCCTCGGCGCCGCTGCTCTGGAAAAAGACGCGTCCCTCGCCACCGAGCAACCCATTGACTCGCTGTGCGAGCCGCGGCTGCACGTCGTTGTAGAACAGGTTCGACACGTGCACCAGCGTGTTGGCTTGATCGATAATCGCCCCAGCGACAACCGGATTCGCATGCCCCAGCGCCACCACCGCCAAGCCACCGAGGAAATCGAGGTAGCGGCGACCGTCGACGTCGAAGAGTTCGGTACCAGCACCGCGCACGAACGCGACAGGCGCACGCCCGAAGACGCGGAAGTGGTGCTCGGCATCGAGCGCGACGAGGTCGTCGAAACTGTTCACTCGTCGTCTCCGCTCACCATCGTGCCGATTCCTTCGCGCGTGAAGAACTCGAGCAACAGCACGTGGGGAAGGCGGCCGTCGAGAATGTGTGCACGTCGAACGCCGTTGCGAAGTGCCGCAACGCAGCTTTCGATCTTCGGAATCATGCCCTCGCTGATCGCTCCCCCGCCCAGCAACACCTCGAGTTGCTTGGTCGTCACCTGCGGCAACAGCGAATCCTCGTCCGGCCACCGTTCGTAAATTCCCGCCACATCGGTGAGGTAGACCAGCTTCTCGGCCTGTAACGCAGCCGCAATGGCACCGGCGACCGTATCTGCGTTGATGTTGTAAGCCTGGCCATCGTCATCGACACCGACCGTCGCGATGACAGGGATCAGTTCTTCGTTCACGATGCGGTGGATGATCGTCGGGTCGATGCCGGTGACATCGCCAACGAAACCGAGCGCGGGATCGCGCTGTTCGACTCGAATCAGACCCGCATCCTCACCGGACAGGCCCACGGCGTAGGGACCGTGCCGATTGATCGCCGCGACGATCTCCCGATTCACCTTGCCGACGAGCGCCATCCGAACGATATCGACGGTCTCGGTGTCGGTGACCCGCCGACCATCGACGAACTCGGGTTCCTTGCCGAGGCGCCGCATGAGATCGCTGATCTGAGGACCGCCACCGTGCACGACAACCGGGTTCATCCCCACGAGTCGCATCAACACGACGTCGGCAGCGAACAACGCGGCAAGTTCGGGAGTCTCCATCGCGTGGCCGCCGTACTTGATGACCACGGTACGACCGGAGAACTCGCGGATGTACGGCAATGCCTCCGAGAGGATCGTTGCCTTCTCGGCTGCGGTTGCCACGCGCTCGTCCATCACGAGGTCCTCATATTTTCGTCGATGTAGGCGGGCGACAAGTCGGTCGTGAGGAACGTTGCCTCGCCGTGGCCGAGCCGCAGATCGGCAACGATCTCGATGTCGCGTCCTTGCATCGACGCCACGACGGTTGCCTCGTCGTGCGCGCAGGCGATGCCATCGCGACACACGGTGATCCCGTTGTAGGCGATGTCGGTGCCTTCGGGATCGAGGTAGACCCCGCTCGCACCGAGCTCGGAGAGCACGCGTCCCCAGTAGGGATCACCACCGAACAACGAGCACTGCACGAGCTGGCTGCGGCTCACCGCACGAGCTGCGATGCGCGCCTCCGCCATCGAACGCGCACCCCGCACCGTGACGCGGACGAACTTGGTCGCACCTTCGGCGTCGCGGGCCATCATCTCGGCGAGCTGCGAACAGACGTCGGTGAGCGCGTCGACGAAACGGTGGTACGACGAGCCCGAATCGATCTGAATCGTCGGACCGCCTGCGACTCCGTTGGCGAGCACGAGCACCGTGTCGTTCGTGCTGCGCGCGCCGTCGATGTCGAGATGATCGAAGCTCACCGCGACCGCCGATGTGAGCGCGCGCTGCAGCGCCGCAGGGGCAACGTCGGCATCGGTGGTGAGAACCGCCAGCATCGTGGCCATCGCCGGCGACAACATCGCCGCGCCCTTCGCCATCCCGCCCACCGTCGCGTGGCTCGCGTCGGGCGACGTTTCGAACGTCGCCGCTGCCTGTTTCCGCACGGTGTCGGTCGTCAGGATTCCGTCGTTCGCCGCGTCGCCGGCTTCGGTGCCGGCAGCCAGCGCAGCAACGAGCGGCGCTACCCCCGCTTCGATCGGTGTCATCGGCATCGGAATTCCGATGAGCCCCGTCGAGCACACGAGGATGTCGTTCGTCGCAACTCCGAGACCGGCGGCGGCCAGTTCGCACATGCGGGTTGCATGCGCTCGCCCTGTTGCGCCTGTCGCGGCGTTGGCGTTGCCCGAGTTGAGGATCACGCCGACCGCACGTGAATCGCCGAGGTGGGCTTTCGACACGCGTACCGGACCGGCTTGGACGAGGTTCGTCGTGAACACGCCGGCCGCGGTCGCGAGCGAACGATCGGCCGTTGCGATCAGCGCAAGGTCGGGTTTGCCGGACGGCTTGATGCCGCAGGCCAGCCCAGACGCGACGAATCCCTTGGCTGCAGTGACCGACATCGTTGACTCCTACGGGGCCAAGCCGACGAGCGGCAGGCCGGTGGTTTCAGGGATTCCACTGACGAGGTTCGCGCACTGTATGGCTTGCCCGGAGGCGCCCTTCACGAGGTTGTCGAGGCACGAGATCGCGACGACGGTTTCGGTGCGTTCGTCGTAGCGCACCGTCACGTGCACCGAGTTCGACCCCGTCGTCGCTTTCGTGCCCGAGGGTTCACTCGTCACGGTCACGAACGGTTCCGCGGCGTAGAACTCCCGATACCGATCGAGCAACGCATCGCTCGTGGGCATCGAACCGAACGGACGGGCGTAACACGTTGCGAGAATGCCGCGATTCATCGGAGCGAGGTGTGGGGTGAACAACACGCGTGATGGGGCGGCGCCGAGCGTCGACAGCACCATCTCCATCTCGGCGGTGTGACGATGCTGCAACAACCCGTAGGCCGAGAAACTCTCGTCGACCTCACCGAACAGACTGGTCGTCTTCAGGCTCCGCCCGGCCCCCGAAACGCCCGAGGCACAATCGGCGATGACGGAGTCGGTCGCAATGAGTCCATCGACGACAAGGGGTGCGAGCGCAAGGTTCACCGCAGTCGGATAGCAGCCGGGCACAGCGACATGTTCCGCCGATCGCACCGCATCACGATGGAGTTCGACCAACCCGTAGGTGAACCGGTCGAGCAGCTCTGGACACGTGTGGAGGTCGCCGTACCAACGCTCGTAGTCGGTCGGGCTCAACCGGAAATCGGCGCCGAGGTCGATCACGTGGCCCACCGAGTCGACCAGCTCGGGCACCAGCTTCTGGCTCTCGCCGTGCGGCAACCCGCAGAACACAACGTCGAGCCCCGCGAACCCGCTGGGCTCGGACGCCTCGTAGCGCAGCTCGCCGTACACGGGGGTGAGCGACGGGTAGAGGTCGCCGACTCGCGCACCCGCGTTCGACTCGGCACTCACCCGCACGACGTCGAAGTTCGGGTGTCCGGCCAGCAGCCGCAGGAGTTCGGCCCCCGTATAGCCGGACGCGCCGAGCACACCGACCCGCACCCGCGGCTCCGCGCCTGCACCCCGGCCCAGGACGGGGTACGGCGTCGTGCTGGCCGTCGGGCTGGCCGTCGGGTCGACCGTGGGGCCGGCCGTCGGGCCGGCCATGGGGTCGACCGGCGCATTCCTCGTCATGGTCGTTACTATACATCGCGATGCATACATGGGCGATGATTTCCGACTCGACCGAGCTCCAGGCCCACGACCTGACCCTGAGCGCAGCTGCGAACGAGCGCTACTGGGCGGCGGCCGGGCTCGACCACCCTGCGTTGCGGGCGGGTCGGGCCTATCCGCTGATCGCGGCCAACTGCACGGTGCTCGCGTGGATGGCGACCTCCGACACGCCGGTCATCCAAACCCGTCAACGAGTGTGGTGTCGCCGCCAGGTTGCGACGCCCGTCGTCCTCGACACGAGCGGCACCGTGACGGCTCGCTTCGTACGGCGCGGGCGGGAGTACGTCACCGTCGCGACGGACGTGCGGTCCGACGGCTCGACGATCTGGTCGAGCGAGGTCGACTTCACCCCCGCAGCAACCCTTGCGCCGCCTACGACCCGCGCCGGCGCCCCGGCGGACGAGCCACGATCGTCGGATCGTTCGACGCGCCCGCAACGGCTCGACGGCGAGCGTCGGGCGTTCACGATCACCGACGAGCTGATTCGGCGATACTCCCGACGTGGGAATTACCACTCCGAGCCGTCGACCGCTGCGGAGCTTGGTCTGCCGGGCCTCGTCGCGCAGGGAACCCAGGTGTGCGGTCAAGCGTACGACATGCTGCTCGCGTCGTGGGGCGAGGCATTTCTCGAAGCCGGAACGTTCGAGTCACGCTTCGTCGCGATCGTGCTCGGTGGCGAGACCACCGAGACCACCGTTGCGATCAACGGCGGCCAGGCCGAGTTCGAGGTGTGGAACACCACGAGCAATCGCCCCGCCGCAACCGGAACCGCCAACATCCAGGTGCGTCGATAGGGTCCGAAATACGGACCCGAGCGACGCACCGCGGTTCAGGCGGGTTGGACGTCGATGACGAGGTCGTCCATCCGGGCGTCGAAGGTTCGCCCGCCGTTGTCGTCGAAAATCTGCACGCGGCCGACGTTGGTCGCACCGAGGTTCGTCGTGACGTTCGCGATCTGCACGCCGTTGAGGAAACCGCGCAACGAACCCGACGTCCCGACGGTGGTGCAGAGTTCGAGGCTTTGCCATCCGGCCGGCAACGTGACGCCCGTGAGGGTCGACGTTCCCGTCGCGTCATTGCGCACGATGATCTGGCGCGCGGTGTTGATCGTCAGTCGACCGAGCGAACCACCGGTAGCGGTGCGCGACTTCAGGAGGATCGCGTCGGTCGCGTTGGAAAAGACGTTGACCCGGGCGCGCACACAGACCGTTGGCCGCGGCGTGATGTCGTGGTACCCGAACGCCCGTTGACTGGTCGGTGTCGCCCGCACCGACGGCGCCGCCGTCGACCCTTGCGTCGCGTCCAAGCTCAGGTTGACCGAGCCCGGCCATCCGAACAACGTGGCGAAGTCGTCGGTGTAAATCGGAGCCGGGCCGCCGCCACCGGGCGTGCACTGGACCGAACCGGTGCTCGGCACGCCACCCGTACTGTTGACGGTGGCACCGGTCGCGTCGGCGAAACGCCATTCGAGCGCGGTCGCCGATCCGCCGGCACCACCAATTGCCGTGAGGTACGCAGTCCCCGTCGTGCGGGTCCGTTCCCACTGCACCCGGGAATCGGTTTCCGTTGCACTCACGAGGTTGTGACCGCCCGCGCCCGAGATGATCTGCACCATGCGCGAGTCGGGTTGTCCGACCTGGAGTGATGCGTTCATTGGTTTGTAGAACGACATCGAGTGCGTGTGCCCTGCGAGCACGACGTCACCGCCGTTGTTCGCCAGCAGCGACCACAGGGGTTGCATCGCCGTGGAGTCCTCGACACTCGAGATCACCGGCCGGTGCCACATCCCGACGACACACGGTTGCGTGTTCGCCGCGAGTACGGCTTGGGCCCACTGGTACTGCGGGCTACTGACGGCGCATCCGCCCACTCGGGCACATTCCGAGACGAGGCTGATGATGCGCACACCACCGACGACCTCGGTGTAATAGAGCGGCCGCTGGTGCCAGTAGTCCGCGGTGCCGTCGTCGGAGGTCGAGTGGAGTTCGTGGTTCCCTCCCGTCGGCAACGTGAACGACGCGAGCCGCCCCCAGTTGCTCGTTCGCGCCGGGTCGTCGATGTCAGCAATGCCGTAGTGGTTGAAGTACTCAGTTCGCGTCCCGCGTTCGTAGACGTCACCAAGAAGCAAGAGCGCGGCGGTATCCGATGCGTTGATGCCGTCAGCGAGCTCATTGCTCCGCGTCCGTCCGCTGGCGCCGTCGCCAACGGCGGCGAGAATCGGATCGCCGGGGCGCACGCGCGGCGTGAATCGAGCGGCGTAGTCCGCGGGGTTCTGTGGCGCTTGGGTGTCGTTGCCATTGTCGATCGTGAGCTGCAACGCGACCGGTGCACCCGCGACCCCCGCTGCGGACTCGACCCGTGCGACCAGCCACTGCGAGGCATCGCGGTACCGATGCGTTGGCCACGTGAACGAGAAAGGCGCTTCGAAATCGGAGTAGAGCGGCGTGGCCGTCGTCGAGGTGGTCCCCCAACTCACGGCGACCTCGAAGGGGGTTCCTGTGCCCGTGGCCGTGACGGTGACGGGCACTTCACCGCTGAGCACGCCATCGGGAACCGTGACGCACAGATTCCAACCCGACGAGTTCGCACAACTCGTCACGGCGCCGGCCCGATCGATGGTCGTCGTCCAACCCGCGGCCGCAACCGCTGCGACGGCAGCCGAAATCCAGATCTTTCGGTACACGACCCCTCCCCTGCACCGTCGCTCCGCGACGACGGCGATTCAGCGAGGCTACAAGGGAATCGGGCGTCACGAAACGGGTCAGCCGACGAGCAGGATCAACAGGGTCGCGTTCTGGCTCATGTCCACGATGATCGACCGCAACCGCAACGAGTCAGCCGCGGTCATGCAACCGTCGAAGGAACCCTGCGCGTACGACTCGGGTTGGGGCCCACTCACTCGAAGTCTTGGTGGGCGACGAAACGTTCGACGACAGATCGGTCGCCAACGATCTCGCAGGAGTCGAGCGGCCGACGACGAAACAACGCCAGCAGGATCTCGGCCGCCCGACCGCGCAGCGCCGCATCGCCCTTGACGTGTTCGCTGCGAACGCGAAAGTCGCGATCGACGATCCACTCGCCCGTCGTGTCCGTGCAGTGGAGGTGCACCGACCCTTGGACTGCGGCGGCTCCGGCGGTCGGATCATCGAGTCCGAAGTACAACAACGTATTGATGCCGTCTGCGGCCAACTCCGGTTCGAGATCGAACGGACTGCCGGCCGCGTCCGCAGCGTCGACGCGGTGAATCGTGGCTTCCACGGTCTGCCAACGCGCGATGAACGCGGCGGTCTGGTCGTGGGACCAGGTCCATACGGGCGTTTCCGGCGGCGTCGAGCGAAGCGCGTCGCACAGCGCCCGCCGTTGGTCGTGGGCCCATGATCCGATGTCGCCATCGGGTTCGACCAGTTGAAACGCGTTCGGATCGTCGATCCGCTCGCGCAGCGCCCACGCCCAGAACTGGTGCACTGGGCCGATGTGCAGCGCCAAGGTTGCTCCGTCCCACCCTGGGCACGCAGGCACCGTTGCGTTTGGGTCGCGCAGCGAGTCGTCGAGGAGGGCTCGACCTTGCACGTCGATGTGTCGGATTCGTTCACTGAGGTCGAGGCCCGCCAAATCCATCACGTACGACGCTAGCGCCGGACAGAATGTGACAGTGCAGTTCGAAATACGTGATGCGACGCTCGCCGATGTCGAACCGATGACCGTGATCCAGAACGCGTTGTTGGCTTCGCACACCGTCGAGTGGACCGAACGCACTGCATCGTTCCCGGAGCGCGTTGCGTGGTTTCGGGAGCGGGTGTCGGCCGGACGCGCGGTGCTCGTTGCCGTCGCGCCGAGCCAGGACGTGATCGGTTGGGCGGCATACGGCGATTTCCGATCCCGGCCGGGTTACCGACTCACCGCAGAGTTGACGATTCACGTCGATCGCGACCACTGGCGCTCCGGCGCCGGTCGCGGCCTGCTGCGCGCGTTGATCGAACGAGCGCGCGCCGACGGTCTGCACGTCCTTGTCGCGGGAATCGACGGCGAGAACCGTGCGTCGGTTGCACTCCACCGCGAACTCGGTTTCGTCGAGGTCGCACGGATGCCGGAGGTCGGCACGAAGTTCGGTCGATGGCTCGACCTGATCTTCATGCAACTGCCGCTCGACGATCACGCGGCTCCTGCGGGAGGTGTCATCACGTCGCCCGACCCCCGAGCGGCGCTCGTCGGTCGGCACGTTCGCCTCGAGCCCTGTCGGCTCGACCACGCCGACGAGTTGGTCGAGGCCGCAAACGCCGACCGCTCCACGTTCGGTTTCACCGAGGTCCCCGACTCGCTGCCGGCAATGCAGGACTCCATCGGTGCACTGCTCGCGGCCGAGAGCCGCGGCGCCGCGATGCCCTATACACACTGCCGCGCCGTCGACGGGCGAGCGATCGGCATGACCCGGTTCCTCAACCCGCGACGAACCGACAGCGACGGCGCGTTGTGCGCAGTCGAGATCGGTGGCACCTGGCTCGCGGCATCGGCCCAGCGCACGGCCGTCAATCGCGAAGCGAAGTTGCTCATGCTGACCCATGCGTTCGAGCACTGGGGCGTCGCACGAGTCGATCTGAAGACCGACGCGCGCAACGAACGGTCGCGACGCGGCATCGAAGGCATCGGCGCGACCTTCGAAGGAGTGCTGCGAGCGTGGCAACCATCGCTCGTCATCGGCGAGGAGGGACAGTTCCGCGACACGGCCATGTATTCGATCGTTGCCGAGGAGTGGCCGTCGATCCGCACTGCCTTGACGGCGGCGCTCGATCGCTGATTCGAGGTCGACGCTCCGAACCAACCCGCGACGATCGCGTTCGGCCACCGAGATGACTGCGGTCGCACAACGCGCGCTGCGATGCAGCTAGACGGCAACTGCACGCTCGTCGAGCGCGGCGCGTACTCGCGGCGGGATCTCGATGCTCGTGTTCGAGCCGGGCTTCACCGAGCAGTAGGTGATGATCGCAACGCAGCACGCGCGCCCATCGACCGTCGCGGTGTAGCGCAGGTCGAAGCTTTTGTTCCCGAGGCGGATGGGTTCGACCTGCACGTCGATCCACTCGTCGAATCGGGCAGGCCCCTGCCATTCGAGCACGGCCTTGACCAGCATCACATCCCACTCCTTGACCCAGAAATCGGGGCCGAGGTCGAGCGACGCTACGAACCGCGTGCAACTGTCATCGAAGAACGTGAGCCAATGCGCGTTGAAGACAACGCCCTGCCCGTCGATCTCGGCGTAACGGACACGAATGCGGTGGACGAACGGAGCTCTCATCGCTACCCATCCTCGCGCAGGCCGCAGCGCACCGAGCTCGCAGGACAACGTCGCGACGGCGCGCGGTCGGTCAGGTCCGGAGCGAGGCCGCGTGCGTGGCGATCACCGCGTCGATGATCGTTTGGCGCAGCGGGGCAATGTCGGTGTCGGAGAGCGTTCGGTCGAGGGCACGACAGCGAAGCGCGAACGCCAACGACCGGTTTCCGGAACCCAGCGCATCGGAGCGAAACTCGTCGAACAGTCGACAGGATTCGAGCAGATCGCCCCCCGCTGCTTCGATGGTTGCGACAACCGCGGCGGCCGCAGTGTCGTCGCGTACGACGAAGGCCAGGTCGAAGTTCACCGGCGGGAACGACGAGATCGGAACGTAGCGCGCGCCACGTCGGGCGGCGTCGAGTAGTGCGTCGACGTTCAGTTCGAGGAAGACCGCACCGTCGAGCCCGTGGGCGTCAACGATCGCCGGATCGAGCTCACCGACGACACCGATTTCGATGTCGCCTGCGAGCACCCGTGCACCGCGCCCGGGATGCAGACCTGCGAGCGTTCCCGCGTCGAGGACCAACGGTTCGAGTCGCAGCGCACTTTCGACCGAGCGGATCACATCGACGGCTGCGCCCACCGTGACGTCTGGGCCCGTCAACACCGCGCCGAGGTGCGGGTGTTCGTCGGGCAGCAACGCTCCTGCGACGGGCGGCGCGAAGACCGTACCGAGTTCGAATAACGCCACCGACCGTTCGCCGCGTGCGGCGTTTCCTGCGGCGGCTGTCAGCAATCCGGACCGAAGCGACGATCGCAAGATCGACTCCTCCACCCGCAGCGGGTTGGTGACCGTGACCAC
>SXIR01000002.1 GCA_005772765.1 Actinomycetota bacterium | reverse complement strand
CCGCGCAACTGTGCAACCTCGGCATGCTGATCGCGCGCACCGATGCGTCCCTGCCCAAGCACGTCGGTATCACCTACTTCAAGTTCGACATGACGCAGCCGGGTGTCGAAGTGCGGCCGCTGAAAGAGATGACAGGCCGCGCGATGTTCAACGAGGTCTGGATGGACGACTGCCGCGTGCACGAGTCCGACATCATCGGCGGGTACAACAACGGCTGGGCGGTTGCCAACACGACCCTGGCCGCCGAACGTTCGTCACTCGGCAGCGGCGGAGGCGGCGCAGCAGGCAGCGCGTTCCCCGGCCCGATGGCCGGCCATCTCGATCAGCCCGTCAGCAACTTCGTGGGCCAGGTCCGCACCGGCGGAACGGGCGGCGGCGGGGTGGGCATGGCCGATCGATTGATCGCGCTCGCCAAAGACCAGGGCAAGGCAACCGAGCCCGCGATCCGTCAAGGTCTGGTCAAGCTGTACACGATGCAACAGATCGGCAACTACTCCGCGTTGCGCATGCGCGGCGGTGGTGCATCGGCTTCGGCGCCGAACATCGCCAAGCTGATGATGAGCGACATGCTGCGGTTGAACCGCGAGGTCGGCAACCAGATCATCGGTGCCGACGGCATGCTCATGGGCTCCGACACCAAAGGGCATGGGATGGTCCAAGAAATGACGTTGTTCTCGCCCGGCCCGTCGATCTACGGCGGTTCCGACCAGGTGCAGCGCAACATCATCGGCGAGCGAGGCCTCGGATTGCCGAAGGAGCCGGGTCCGGCGAAGGACACGCCCTTCAATCAGTTGCTGAGCAACGCTGGGAAGTAGCGAGATGGGGGCTCGAAAGCCCCCATCTGCGGTTCAGTGGCCCTCGCTGCCGTGATCGCTCAGGCAGGTCACGGTGCCGTCGGCCGTCTGGCCCCCGGCCACGCCGCTCAACGCGGCGAACGGACCGCACTTGTTGGCGCGGATCCACACGTGGATCTGGATGTTGCCCGCTCCGAGCGCGAGGTTCGCGGGGCACTTGCCGTTGGCATCGGTGAGGCCCGCGACCCGCGGCGATTCGCCGGTGGTGAAGCACAGGTTCTGGTGGTTGTGGTACTGCATCAGCGCGCCACCGTCGTCGGGGGCGGTGTCGAGCGTGTAACTCGACGGAAGGATGTACATCGCAGCCTCGAGCGTGCGAACCACCGAACCATCGGGCTGCGCTTCGTAGCGGTACACGAGCGACTCGGGGGCCGACGGGTCGAGAATCTTGTCGTCTTCGACCCACCCGTACTGAATGACGTGCTCTTCGCCAGTGAAGGGCCCGTCGCCGATGCTCTTGAACCCGTCGGCGATCGCCTTGTCGTAGTCGGCCCAGGTCGGAAGACCCTTCAGCGAACGGACAACCAGATCCTCGGCGTAGGCCTGTTGTTCTGGCGTCACGCTTTCGACGCCGGAGAGATCGATGCCCGCAGGGTCGAGGGTGCCATCGGCCAAGACCGGCAGCGGCTTGGCCACTCCGGTTCCTTCACCGCCGTGTTCGCCGTGGTCCATGTCATCCATGTCGTGATCCATGTCGTCCATGTCGTGATCCATGGAGGTTTCGGCGGCGTTCGACGTGGTGGTCGAATCTGCTTTCGGCGTGGTCTCGTCGTCGCTGCCACACGCAGCGAACACGAGCACAGCAACGAGGGACAACGCGATGTGACGGACGCGCACGATGGATCCTCCAGTGGTGGGTGGGACGAACTACGAACCTATGTGATGTCGCGATCGGCAGGTGGTCGGCACCCGCAAACCGTCGTGCGAGGCGATCAGAGTCCGATCTCGCCGTGTTCGTGGAGACAGGCCACTGCTTCGCCTTCTTTGACCTGGCCGCCGCCGATGCCCTTGAGTGCGGCGAACGGACCGCACTCGTTCGGGCGGATCCAGACGTGCACCATGATCCACGGTTGGAACTTCTCGAGCGGCGGGGCGCAGACGCCCTCGGCGTTGGTCAGCCCGCGCACCTTCGGCGCGGGAGGGGCTGTGAAGCAGAGGTCGTCATGGATGTGGTACTGCATCAACGCGCCCGCGTCGTCGGGTGCGTTGTCGAGATCGAACGACTTCGGTAGCAAGAACATCGCCGCTTCGAGCGTGCGAACGGCCGAACCATCGGGCTGCGTCTCGTAGCGGTAGACGAGCGACTCGGGCTGCGTCGGGTCGAGCCAGACATCGTCGTCGATGCTGTTCCATTTGATGACATGTTCTTCGCCGGTTAGCTGGTCACCGATCGATTCGAAGCCGTCGGCGATTGCTGTGTCGTAGTCGGCCCAGGTCGGCAACGTCGTGATGCTGCTCACAAGGAGATCCTCGGCGTAGGCCTGCTGTTCGGGCGTCACGCCATCGACGCCGGAGAGGTCGATGCCCGCAGGGTCGAGGGTGCCGTCGGCCAAGACCGGCAAGGGCTTGGCCACTCCGGTTCCTGCACCTTCATGTTCGCCCCGGTCCATGTCGTGGTCCATGTCGTGGTCCATGTCGTGGTCCATGTCGTGGTCCGGGGAGTTCTCGGCGGTCGCTGACGTGCTGGTCGAACCGGCTTTCGGCTCGGTCTCGTCGTCGCCGCCGCACGCAGCGAAGACAGCTGCTGCGGTGACGACGAGAGCGATGGTGCGAACGCGCACAGTGAGACCTCCAACTGCGGAACCAGTGGCGTCAGACTAATTGCACCGAGGCTGCAATGCAGTTCGGGCCTCTACGCTGGCGGCCGTGCGAGTCGGAATTGCTCTCCCCACCATGGTGGCTGGCCTGGACCGGTCCACGCTCTTGGCCTGGATGCGTGGCGTCGACGCCGGCCCCTTCAGCACCCTGGGGCTGGGGGAACGGATCGCTTACCCCAATCAGGAGCTGATGACGACCTTGGCGGCCGCAGCCGCGGTCACCGAGCGAGTGGGCGTCATGGCGACGGTCTCGGTGCTGCCGATGCATTCGGCGGTGCTGGTTGCCAAACAGTCGGCCACAATCGACGTTCTGTCGCACGGCCGTTTCACGCTCGGCGTCGGCGTCGGCGGCCGCGACGAGGACTACCGAGCCCTCGGTGCACCCTTCGCGCGTCGGCTACCTCGACTCGACGAGCAGGTTGCAACCCTGCGCTCGGTGTGGCGCGGCGAGGCCATCGCCGACGACGTGCACCCCGTCGGCCCGCTGCCGGTTCAGCCGCTCGGACCCCGCGTGCTGGCGTCGTCGATGGGACCGAAGTCGATCGCTCGTTCGGTTCGTTGGAGCGACGGGCTCGCCGGATTCGACATGAGCGCCGACCCCGCCGCGATTGGCGCGAACGCCACGGCGTACACCGAGGCATGGGCTGCCGCCGGCCGTGGGGGCCGACCGTTCCTACAGAGTTCGGCCTGGTTCGCCCTCGGAAGCGACGCCGCCGAGACCCTGCCCGACTCTGCGTGTCGGTACTTACGCATCTTCGGCGACGACATCGCTCGGATGCTCGCGGGTATGCAACGGCTCACGAGCCCCGAGGCGATCGGCGACACCTTGCGCGCGATTGCAGACCAGGGGATCGACGAGTTCGTCCTCGCCGCGACCAGCGCCGACATCGACGACCTCCACCGCGCCGCCGACATCGTCTCCTCGCTCTTCTAAGGCGTCCTTTCGTTGCGCTATTCGCAACAAAAAGACGCCCCAGCGTTCAGGCCGTGCGGATCCAGATGTGGTCGGTGCCGGTATCGGATGGTGCCGACGGCTCGTGCGGCTCGTGCGGCTCGGTGCGCGCCAGCGTGAAGCCGAGTCGGAGCGCCACCGCGTTCGAGCGTTCGTTGGCGGCGTCGCACACGATGAAGGTCTCGGGAACCTGCGACAGTGACCAGTCGACCAGGCGACGGGCCGCGGTCGTCAGAATGCCCCGACCACAGTGGTCGAGCGCGAGCCAGTAGCCCAGCTCGTAGGTACCCGGCCCGCGCCGAGTCATCAACCCTGGCGACCCGATCACGATGTCGTCGTCGACGATGACGTACTGGAACTCCTCGCCGGTTTCCCACGCGCGCTCGGTGCCGATCAGTCGCTGGCGCTGGAACGCCGGGTCGCACGACTGCTCGTTCGCCCAGGGCATCCACGGACGTAAGTGCTCGAGGTTCGCGCGCACCGCCGCGGCGACGGCCTCGGCGTGGTCGACCCGAGCGCGACGCAACTCGAATCCCTCGATGCCGAGTGAGAAGGTCTCGTCAGGTCGAGCGTTGGTCATGCCCGAATCCTGTCATCCCATCGGTTTCGGGCCGGAGATTTTCGGCGCGGCGGGTCAGGATGCGCGGTCGGTGTTGGCGAGCATCGAATCGACGTCGTGCAGCCCGGTGCGGTCACGGAAGCGACGGGCCGCGGTCTCGGAGCCAGCCATGGCATCGACGCGTACGCTGCGATCATGTCGTTCGAATCCGAAGTGCTCACGCTGGAAATCCACGACGACGTGGCGACGTTGCTGCTCGACCATCCGGAGCGACGCAACGCCATGGGGCCTGCGTTCTGGGCCGACCTGCCCGTCGCAATCGAGACGATCGAGGACGCCGGAGCTCGCGTGATCGTGCTGGGTGCAACCGGCCCGCACTTCACGGTCGGGCTCGACCTCAAGTCGATGGCGCTCCCGCGCGACGAGTCCCTCTCGGAGGCACAGCGCCGGACCGAGGCGTACCGAGAGATCCTGCGCCTCCAACGCTCGATCTCCGCGGTCGCCGACTGCCGCGTCCCCGTGATCGCAGCGATACACGGATCCTGCATCGGGGGCGGGATCGACCTGATTTCGGCCTGTGACGTTCGGTTGGCGTCCGCCGACGCCGTCTTCTCGGTGCGCGAAACCAAGGTGGCGATCACGGCCGACGTCGGCACCCTGCAACGTCTTCCCAAGGTGCTCACCGCGGGGCACGTCGCAGAGTTGGTGTACACCGGCAAAGACATCGACGCCGAGCGAGCACGAGCCATCGGCCTCGTCAACGACGTCTATGCCGATCGCGAGGAGACGCTCGCTGCCGCGCAGGCGATGGCGACCGAGATCGCTGCGAACTCGCCGTTGGCGGTCCAGGGGAGTAAGGCGATCCTTCGGGCGAGCGAGGAGTTGTCGGTTGCGCAGGGCCTCGACCTCGTCGCGCTGTGGAACTCGGCGTTCCTGCCGAGCGAGGATCTGACCGAGGCGATGGTCGCGTTCTTCCACAAGCGCGCCCCCGAGTTCCGGGGTCGTTGATCGCAT
>SXIR01000088.1 GCA_005772765.1 Actinomycetota bacterium | reverse complement strand
CCTCCGCCTCGCCCGCGGCGAGGTCGCCGGCGAGCGCCTCGCTGTCGTAGCGCTTGCTCACGCCTTCGAGCGTGATCGAAGCCATGTCAGAACCTCCCCGCGGTCGCCGCAAGTTCGCGGGCAACCGAGTCGTATCCCTCGGGCCGATTGCGTACATCCCAGAGCCGACGATGCTCGTCGCACAACCGCCGGTGGGCTTCGCGCAACGCGGTTGCGTCCAGAGCGCCGGACCATTCGAGGCGGCGGCGCGCAGCTGCGCTTCCCCAACGCAACGCGTCACCCACCCAGGCAAGCTCGTCACGTTCGACGCTGGCGGCGACGTTTGCCAGACGTTGCGCGGCTTCTCGCAACGCGGCATCGACCGCATCGAGTTGTTCGACCGTCATCCCCATGAGTGCGAGTCCGATCCCCGCCATCCCTCCGGAGCGGAACATCTCCGATACCGACGAAGCTTCAGGAATCGTCGGCTCGATCAGATCCGAGACCGTGCCGAGGCGGGTCCAGACCTCGCCCAGCCCCGGATCGGGCGAGCCGACAACCGCCAGATCGAGGGCTGCGTCGAGGTGCGGGCGGCGGTCGCGATTCCACGCGCCCGCGGCGGCCCACACGTAGCCCGGCCAGTCGCTGATCGATGGGTTCGCGCCCCAGCTCGTCATCAACAAGCCCGCCGCGCCGTGCGCGGCCGCGGCTTCGAGGGCCGCGTCGACGTTCGCCCGCATGTTCGCGAGGCGGCCGCCGATCGCCGACCAACCCGACGTGCCGGGCGCGACCCAGAAGCGGCGGCCCGCCTGAGCGATGCGCGCACACCGCGCGTCGAACGCATGGTCCGCCTCGTATCCCCACTCGACCAGCGTCACGTCATCGGGGATCCGGTCCAGCAGCTCTGGGTGCGGTGCAACGACATCGGCCCACATCACCATCTCGCGGCCATCAAGGGCCGGAAGCGCGCGCAATCGCTGGATCCAGTCGGCATACTGATCGAGCCGCTCCGGCGGCAACGGAACACAGAACGAACCGTTGTCGACCGAGGCCCACGGGATGGGTGCGCCCGGAACGTCGAAGATCGCGTCCCATACCGCGGGGTTGAGATCGATCGGTTCATCGAGCCCGACATGGACGGGCGACGCATCGAAAGCCGCAGCCATGTTGGTGACGAGTTCGGCGACGAGTGCCCATGCATCCGGGTTCGTCGGCTCGACCGTTGCCGGCGGTTCGTGTGCCGCACCATCGGGAGTCGTGTAGCCGCCCGGCAACGCGGCGAGCCCCGCGAAGCGCGGCGTCGCAAGCCAGCCCTCGAGATGGCCGAGCGCGTTCTGCTGCCCAATCAGTTCGATGTGATGTTGCGCGGCAGCCAACCGCAATCTGGCGACATCGTCGAAGCTGTAACCGCCGCGGGGCCCCCACACGTCTTCATGACCGTGGTGCGCGAGTGTGGTCTCGAGGTAGAGCTCGACATGGTTGACCCGAAGCTCGCCCATTACGGCGAACCACGCCTCGAGCGTCTCGACCGTCAACACGCGGTGGCGCGAGCAGTCGAGCATCACGCCGCGCACGTCGAGATCGGGCCAGTCGACGACAACGAGATCGGGAATCCCGGCGGGGTGCAGCCGCGTGAGCTGCGCGGCGAGATACTCGGCATACGCGTGACCCGATGGCGCGGTTGCCTCGATCGTCGCGGCGCCGCCGTCGACGCGCAGCACGAACGCATCGCGGTGCGCCGGCGGATCGGGCGGTGGGCCTGAGTCGAGCCACGAACACCAACGCGGTTGCGGCACGAGCGCGCCACGAACATCGATGCCAGTGGCTTTTCGCGTCTTCCCGGGCATGTTCGAGTTCACCCCTGCGTGGCGCCTGCGGATCGGGCCGCACCGGTCTCGACGCACACGGCTTCGTGGATCCCTGGCAGGACGGCGCCGACTTGGTCGAGGGCGAGCAGGACGGCACCCGCGACCGGGGGTGCGTCGAGCACACGCAGATGCGCGTTCGGAAAACGCGCGTCGACCTCCTCGACGAAGCCAGCCCGAAAGTGTGCCTCGCCGCTGGTGTGCACGCCGCCGGCGAGGACGACATCGACGTCGCCAGTGAGTCCCAAGCGGGTCGCGACGCCAACCACATCGCGACCATGCTCCGCACCACAGCTTCGACTGATCGTTTGGGCGACGGCATCGCCGTCCCGCGCCGCGTCGATGACGTGGACCGACAACGCACCGCCAACGTGCACGGTGCCGCGCGAGAGACCTTCGAACAGTGCCGACACGTCGTCGCAATTCGTCGCCCGCAACAATCGGTCCGTGAGGTCGGTCGGCGCTCCACCGCGGTTGCGGGCGCGCGCCATCGCGGCGAGCGCCTCGGCGACCAGACCCCACGCGCCGGAACCTTCGCCGATCGCAATGCCCATGGTTCGGGCGACCTCCCCGTGTGCGTTGCGACCCGCAGCGACACCTCCGGTTCCTGCGATCGACACGCACCCAACGCCGCGCTCCGAGCCGGCGCGCAGTGCTGCGAACGAGTCGTTGTCGACCATCCACGGGCAAGCGAGGCCGAGAGGTTCGATCACTGTTCTGAGCCGAGCTTCATCCGAGGGCCAGTCGATCCCGGCGAGGCAGAAGCTCGCGGCATCCACCTGACCGATCGAGATACCGGCGTCCGCGAGCACCGCAGCGATCAATTCCCGCAGCGTCGCTCCCACGGCGTCCAGCCCGACACCTTCCCAATTCGAGCCGGCGCCCGACACGAACGCGAGCACCCGGCCCGCGTCGGTCGCGACACACACATCGGTCTTCGTGCCACCGCCGTCGACGCCGAGCACCACGCGATCAGTCATCGAGACGACCCAACCAGCCCGCGTGCACCTCGCGCAATCGCGTCCACACCGCATCGACGCGGTGAGCAGCGGGACCCAACGGATTGGTCAACAACGCCTGGCGCGCAGCATCGTGGTCTCCGTCGACTGCTGCAGTCACCGTGAGCAACTCGAAGTCCTTGATCGTTCGGACCAACGCGTCGACGTCGGCCCGCAGCGGATCCGTCGTGCGCGGTTTCGGACCCGACGCGTGCACATGGGCTGCGACTTCGACCACCACATCGTCGGGCAGACCTGGAATCGCGCCTGAGTTGGTCACGTTGACGACGTGCACTGCACCCGTGTCTGCCGCCATGTCGGCCATCAACGCCGCCGCCGCCTCTGAGTAGTACACGCCGCCGCGCTGTTCGAGTTCGGGGGGCTTCTGATCGAGGGCGTCATCGCGATAACGCGCGAGCAGCTGCTCTTCGATCTGCATCACCTCGGCCGCCCGGGTGGGATGCGCAGCTTGGTAGCGGAGCCACGCATCGGTCTCGTAGTAGTAGAGGAGGTAGTAGTTCGGAATCGCGCCGATCAGCCCGATGGACTCGGGCGTCCAGTCCGGTTCGCCGTCGTGAGAGATCTGTTTGCCGACGAGCGCGCGCAATCCGCCCAGGACCTCGGCGGTTCGATCTTGGCCGTCGATCTCGACCCGTCGCGTCCACGTGAGGTGGTTGAGGCCGACCGTGTCGAGGTCCACCTGCTGCGGCTCGGCGCCGAACGCCTTGGCGATCTCGGCCTTGGTCGACCAGGGAACGTTGCACAGCCCGACCGTCGGCACCTGACCGTGACGACACAGCGCCTCGGTCACGAGGCCGGCCGGGTTGGTGAAGTTGAACAGGGTCGCGTCTCGGGCGTGCTCCGCGACGATCTCGGACAAACGCAGCGCGACGGGAATGGTCCGCAACGCGTTCGCGAAACCGCCAACGCCGACCGTTTCCTGGCCGACGAGGCCGAACTCTCGCCCGAGGTGCTCGTCGCGATCGCGCGCCGCCATCCCGCCGACTCGGATCTGACTGACCACGTAACCCGCACCACGAACACCCGCGACGACGTCGTCACCCCACGTGATGACGACTCCTTCGCCGTGACGGGCGGCCATCCGTTGCGCCAACGGCCCGAGCGTCGCGAGGCGCGATGCGTCGATGTCGATGAGCTCGATCTCCGAGAGATCGAGTTCGGCGCGCCGACGCAACAGACCATCGACCAGCTCCGGGGTGTACGTCGACCCACCACCGATGACTGCGATCTTCACGCGGTTCCTCCTTTCGGAGAGCTGGCGACATATGCGGCTTCGACAATGCGCAACGCTTCCAGGCCCACTTCGGCTGATGCGAGCGGCGTCGCGCCGGTGTGGCAGCACTCGATGAAGTCGGTCATCTGCGCCTGGTACATCGCCAGCGCGCAATGCTCGTATCCAGACGGAGGGCCACCGCCTACGAACTCCGGCCAGATTCGTGCGTGGCCTCCGGTTGCGTAGATGTCGGTCTCGCCTTCCACCCCGTCGAGCACGGGCTGCCACCATCCGCACTCGACGACGCTGCGCGCACCACAGTCCCAATCGATCAACACCACGCCATCGTCGTCGATACGGCCGTCGTAGTCACCGTAGGCGTGCCCGAGCGATGCCTGGACTCGCACCGCCTGCGGATCGTCGAGCAAGAACCTGGCCGTGTCGATCGCGTGAATGCCCATGTCGATCAGCGCGCCGCCGCCTGACAAGGCCGGATCGACGAACCAGCCGGACGGGCCCCACCCTGCATGAATGCCGTAACCGCGGGTTCGTACGACCGTGCCGAGATCTCCCGAACGAATGCGATCGCGGAGCGCGATGACCTCGGCCCGGTAGCGCCACATGTGCCCCACGAGCAGCGTGCGACCGGCGGCGATCGCGGCGTCGCGGATCTCGACGGCCTCGGCCACGTTCATCGCCATCGGTTTGTCGACGAGCACGTGCTTCCCCGCAGCGAACGCCGCAAGGGCCTGAGCATGGTGCAACGCGTTCGGCGTCCCGATCACGACCGCATCGATGTCGTCGGCGGCGACGGTGTGTTCCCATTCCGTCGATGAAGTATCGATCCCGTGGACGCGAGCAAACGCGGCCGCACGTTCCGCATGGTGGCCGGAGACTTCGCGCACTTCGGCCCCGCATGCTTGTGCAGCTCGAGTGTGCAGATCTCCGATGAAGCCGTAACCGAGCACGGCGAGGCGAAGTGGGCGCGTCACGACACACCGAGCCGGATGTCGTTGAGCCGGACCGCCACACGCGTCAGCGCGTCGAGACGCGCGATCGCGTCGGGGTTCGAGGTGCCCGACAGCATCGCGCTGCGCGTTTCACGGATCTCGTCGACGACGGCCTCGACCGCCACCCCGAGCGTGGTGCACTCCTGCGCAGCACGCGCAAGCGTCGTCTCGAAGTAGTGAGCAACGGGTGCGGCGGCAGCATCAGCCGCGGCACGACGACCGAGTACGTACCGGTCGGTCTGACCCTGGTCGTCCTGGTGCACGAACCGGAAGCGGCCGTCGGCCCCGACGACCCCGGCCGACAACACCGCACCGTGGAGCAGCACTCGCCACGCGTCGACACCCGCGGCCTCGGGAATCCGGATCCATGCACGTTCTTGCGAAACGACGTGCCACGCGCCGTCGTCACGTTGCGCGATCGCGCACTGTCCCTGCGAACACTCGAGCGCGCCGGTCTGGGCGTCGTCGCCGTGCAACATCGCAGCGACGACCCGTTCGCCGTCGAGCGCGAACCACGTCACCGTCGCCGGGTTCGTCGCGACCACTTGCCCTTCGACGATCGACTCGGCACGGGTTCCGGACCGGTTGACCACGGTGACGTAACGACGACCGGAAGGGCCGACCCGCACACCGGTATCGATGCCGACAGACGCCGCGGTCGCCGGTCGGTCCCAGACCGGAATGTCGAGCTCGGCATGCGGCCGGCCGTGTTCGTCGTGCGTCGGCAGCGCTCCGGCAATGCGCGCAGCGGAGCAGCGAGCGAGACGAGCTTGTGCAGCCTGACTCATGACACGCGTCGACGGCACAACCACCTGCTCGTAGCGATCGATCGACCTGCGCGTCACGTCCACCACATCGAACGGGATGCCGGCATCGACAAGCACGCGAGCGATCTCCATGCCGGCCGCCGACGAGTTCGACGCCGAACAAATCGCTGCAGCCTCAGAATCCGCCACCAGCCCGGCGCCCGGAATCACTCCGGCCCATCGAGCGAACCGTTCGCCTGCGTGGTCGTAGGCGATGGCGACGCGTGCCGGCAACGGGGACGCCGCGAGGTCGGCGCCGCCCGCTTCGAGGCAGAGGAACAGGCAACGCAGATTCCACCACCACTCGAACACGTTGCCATCGGGCAGTACTGGCGCTTCTTCGGCCCAGCGCTGGAACGCGCCCACGCCAGCTGGCTCGGGTTCGGAGCTGTGCAGCATGTAGATGCACGGCGCATCCATGCCACCGATCAGCGAGCACTGGAGGTAGAACGCTTGCCGGGCCGAGATCTCCGGCACCAGATGCGGCATCCCCGCGGGCGACAAGGTGTGCGACAAGCGCGTACGCCACCACGCATGGTGGACGTATTCGACGTCGTTCATCTTGTACCAGGCCGTACCGGCGATCATCGCGTTGGGATCGACGTTCTCGGCGTACACGTTCTGACCGACCCAATCGCACGTCTCGGCGAGGACTCCAGGTTCGACGAGCATCCCGGCCAACTGCCACGGCATGCACAGCCAGTCGTGGAACAGCGCAACTTGATTACCGAGCACATCGCGGGTCGCCGCCGCGTACGCGCCGAGACCACACGCAAGTTGTTCGTCGGCGAGCCGATCGAGCCCGATCCACGGCTCCAACTCCTCGAGCGTCGCGACTGCCGTCCACGGCGGCGGGAGCGGGCGGCCGGCGAAGTCTGCACGTATCGGCGAGGCCGCGGCGCCGTCTTCGTGCACCCACATGCCATCGCCCGGCGTCTCGTTGTCGATCTGCACGGCCCACAGTCCTCGCCCGACGAACGGCCTGAGCGCACCCGCCACGTCGCGGAGCCAACGACAGCTCTCGACCACCGCGGCCTCGTTCGCGTAACCGAGGCGCGGGTCGTTCGAGTCGCCGTGTCGGAACGGCACGCCGTCGTAGCGGATCGCCCACCATTCCGGGTGCGCGTCGAGCAACCACGGCGGGACACCGCCGCCGAGCATCTCCGAGTCGCAGAACGGGCCAGGCTTGGCGATGAAACCGAGTCCGGCATCGATGCACAGTTGCACGAAGCCGACGAGGTCGCGTTCAGGCGACGTCGAACCGTCGAGGTCCAACGCTCCCGGTGCCGGTTCGTGATGCACCCATGGGATGTAGCTCGACACTCCGTTGGCGCCGGACTGTCGTGCTCGCAACAGCATCAGCTCCCACCGCTCGCGCGGCACGCGGTAGTAGTGGATCTCCACGACCCGCAGCGTGTCGGCGGGCAGCGCCGCATGTGCTGGAAACGGTGGCATAGGAAACGGAGACGTGGTCAAGATCAGCCCTTGCTCCCCGTGAGCGTGACGCCCTCGATGAACACCTTCTGGGCAAAGAAGAAGATCACGAGCAACGGCAGCACGAACACGACGGACGCAGCCATCGTGAGGTTCGACTCTCCGAGACGTTCGACTGCGGTGTTGAGGCGCACCAGCCCGACCGCGAGCGTGAGCGATCGCTCATCCGAGAGATAGATGTTGGGGCCGAAGAAGTCACCCCACGAAAAGAGGAACTGGAACACTGCGACCGCCATGATCCCCGGCCGCGCCATCGGCACGACGACACGCGTCAACACCGAGAACTCGCTCGCACCGTCGACACGCGCCGCGTCGAGCGTCTCGGCCGGCAAGGTCAGGAAGAACTGGCGCAGCAAGAAGATGCTGAACGCGTCCCCGAAGAATGTTGGGACGGTGAGCGGCAAGATCGTGTTGAGCCAACCGAGCTCGGAGAAGATCTGGTACTGGCTGACGAAGAGCACTTGGAACGGCAGCATCATCGTCGACAGGACGAGCACGAACACGGCCTTGCGGCCCCGCCACTGGAGATGACTGAACGCGTACGCGACAGGGACACAACTCAGCACCGTGCCGGTCACCGTGAGCGCGCAGACCTTCAGCGTGTTCACGATGTAGGTACCGAGCGGGATCCGGTCGAAGACCCGGGTGTAGTTCGACCATTCGAGATGCTCGGGCCACAGCGCTGTCGTCTTCGCCTGTGTGAGCGGCATCACCGACTGGAGCAACATGAACAAGAGCGGCAACGCGAACATCACCGCAAGCCCGATCAGCACCGAGTGGCGAGCGATCGTCAGCAGCACGCGCCGCGAGTTCCTCGGGCTCGGCGGTCGACGGCGAGCGACGGGCGTGGCAGTCATCGCACTCACGCGAGATCCCCAGACGCCGTGTGTACCCACCGCCGGCGCGTTGCGAGCATCGCGATGGTGATGACGAAGGTGATGACGAACATGACCCACGCCATCGCCGCCGCAAAGCCGATCCGCCCGTCTTGGAAGTGCCGAAGCTGCAACATCGCGTACGTCAGGAGCGACCCTTCCGGCTCGCCGGTGAGCCGACCCCGACGAACACCCTGGCTGAAGACGAACGCTTGGTCGAAGCTCTGGAGGACCCCGATGAGCCCGGTGAGCACCGTGAAGAAGGTGACTGGCGAGATCATCGGCAACGTGACGTGACGGAACTTCGCCCAGCGACCGGCACCGTCGAGATCGGCTGCCTCGTAGAGCGATCGCGGGATATCGACCAAACCGGCGAGGAAGATCAACATGAGGTCACCGAGCGCCCAGGTTCCGACCATGATCAAGGCGGGCTTCGCCCAGGCCGGATCCGCGAACCACAGCGGCGCTTCGGCACCGAACAGGTCGAACAGGCTCGAGACCGGCCCGCCCTTCTTCAACAAGAAGTAGAACAACGCGCCGCTCGCCACCGCAGGCACGATCGACGGCACGTAGAACAACGTCCGATAGACGCCGTTGCCACGCCGAGGACGCGCCAGCAACGCAGCACACAGCATGGCGATACCGATTCGAATGGGCATGCCGACAATGGCGAGGTAGACGGTGTTGCGCAACGCCTTGCCTAGATCGTCGTTGCTCAGGAGCAGCTCGTAGTTCTTGAGGCCGATCCACCGCGCCGCCGTCCCGTAGCGCTTGACCGTGAACGACCAGTACAGCGAGTTCACGATCGGATACAGCGTGAACACGCAAAACCCGATGATCCATGGCGCGAGCATCGCCAGCACCGTGAGCCGGCGCCGACGGGAAGCCCGCCGGCGCGCGTGCTCACGCGCTGTTGTCACCGATCAGCCGAGCTCGAGGTCGAGCTCGTCTTGCAGACGCCCGTCGAGGTCGGCGAGCTCCGATTCGAGATCTTCGTCAGCGATGTTGCCGCGACGGAACTCCAGCGCCAGCTGGACGATCTGGTCGCTTGCGGTCTCGGCGATGACGCCGTTGGACTGCACGAGCGCGTCGGGCGAACGAGCGATGTCGACGAACGCCTGGAACTGCGGGATCTTCGCGACCTGGTCGGCCTCGAAGATATCCAACGCCGCGATGTTCGACGGGATGTTGCCGTTGAACTCCTGGAGCGTGGCGATCTCCTGCGCGGCGGTCGCCATGCAGCTGGCCGCGACCCACGACGCTTCACGATCGGTTGCTTCCGCCGGGATGAAAAACGAGTTCCCCGACGCAACCATCGACACGCCCTCCGGCGATCCATCCGGCGCAGGGAGGGGAACGACGCCCCAGTTCGCCGGTTTGCCCTCACCGAAGCGACCGGGCCATGTCACGAAGTAAGAACCCTCGAAGTAGAGCGGCACTTCACCGGTGATGAAGAAGTTCTCCGAGGAGTCGTAGGAGCCGAACCCGGCAGCGAACTCCGTCAGGTCGTCGTTGCCGACGATGTCGTAGAACTTCTGCTGGTCGCGCAGCATCGTGGCCCAGGCATCGCCGTCGCCGACGAGCACCTCCGTTCCGTCGTCGCTGAACGCGGCCCCTCCGTACGCAAGCGCCGACGACGTCACGTAGCTGCCATCACCCACGTCGGGAACGAAACCGAGTCGGGTGAGGTTGCCGTCGTCGTCGCGTTCGATCAGCGCTTCGGCAGCCGCAACGAGATCGTCCCAGGTCGTCGGCACCTCGAGGCCAGCTTCGTCGAGAATGTCTTGGTTGTAGAAGAGCGCCACGGTGTCGACGCTGAACGGGATCCCCCACCGCTTTCCGTTGAAGGTCACGAGCTTCTGCCCGCCAGGAACGAACTGGTCCCAGTCGAACCCGTCGCGCTCGATGAATTCGTCGACTGGCGAGATGACACCGGTCGCTTGGATCTTGGCGAGGCCACCGGTGAAATCGGCTTGGACGAGGTCGGGAACCTCGTTCGCCTCCGACGCCGCGGCGAGGGCGGTCGACATGTCGTCCTTCGCGACGTATTCGATCGTCAGCCACTCGTTGTCGGTCTGGCAGCGATCGATGAGGGGCTGGAACTTCTCGATCGTCTCGGGGTCGGTGAACGACGACCACAAGGTGACAGTCGCAGGTTCACGATCCTCGGGCGGCACCGTGGTCGCCGCGATTGTCGTGTCGCTCGCCTCGTCGTCGCCGCCGCCACACGCGGCTGCCAAGAGCGCCACCGCAGCGCCCGCCGCGAGCAGCCGCCGGCGCCGAGCACCGCTTCGTTGCCGAACCGATTCTGGGTTCGTAGTCATGACCTCTCCCGTCAGTTGCTGTCGGCTAGTCGCTGTCGGCAGCGACGATCGCTGCTGCGTGCTGCTGGATTCGGGCCGCGGCGCGGGCAACGTCGAGCACGTCTTCTGGTTCGGCGAGCAGGATCCGGTGCTCGATCCAGACCGTCGAACGGGCCGCGTGCTCGCTGTTCGGCAGTCGCACCGTCGCATAGTCGACCTTCGGCGCGCTCGCCCGCAAGCGCGGACCGAAGTTCGCGTCGCGAAAGACCGCCAGTTCGTTGAGGCTGGGATACGACACACCCATCGGGATGCCTTCTGCGGCCATCGCCCGTTCGAAGGTCCGCAACGGCATGCCGGCAAACGCGTCGGCGTCGTAGTGGAACACGAAGCAGTAGTTGCCCTGCGAGTCCATGCGCGGATCGCGACGCTGGGGACGAAGTCCTTCGATCTGATCCAAGGCCAGGCCGAGCGCCACGGCGCTCTCGTTGCGACGCGCGTTCTGCTCCGGAAAGCGGGCGAGTTGGGCCGTCAGGATTGCGCCCTGCCACTCCGACATCCGCAGGTTCGTTCCAACCGTGGCGTGGTGGTACCACCACTCGCCTTTGACTCGGCCGCAATCCGCGTAGGCCCACGCTCGATCGCGCAACGCCTGGTCGTTGCAAATCAGGACCCCACCCTCACCCGCAGTCATCAGCTTCGATCGCTGCATCGAGAACGATCCGAACGAACCGTACGAGCCGACACCGCGACCTCTCCAGAACGTCCCGTGCGCGTGCGCGCAATCCTCGATGAGGTGCACCCCACGTCGTGCGCACAGTTCCGTGAGCGCATCGAGGTCGGCGGCAGCACCGGCGACGTGAACGACAATGATCGCCTTCGTGCGCGGTGTCATCGCAGCTTCGGCCGCGGTGGCGTCGAGGCAGAGTGTCTCGGGGTCGATGTCGACGAGGATCGGAGTCGCGTTGACGGCGAGTACGGCGCTTGCGGATGCAACAAACGTCATCCCAGGGACGATGACCTCGTCGCCGTCACCCACGTCGCATGCGATGAGCGCGGCCTCGATCGTGTGCGTACCGTTCGTCATTGCCATGCCGAACGCCGCCGAGTGGTATCGAGCGAACGCGTTGGCGAAGTCGCGCGCGACGCTCCCGTCACCTTGCCACCATCCACCCTGCTCGAGCGTCTCGTTCAGGATGCGGCGCTCGGCATCGTCCCAGATCGGCCACGCCGGGTAGTCGGCGGATCGGATCGCAGTGCCGCCGAGCAGGGCTGGTTGATCGCCGACCAGCGTCGCCATGCCTAGAGCCCCCTCGTGATGCGATTCCCGGTAGCGGGCGACCATATCCGTAAGCAATCCTTACATTCAAGATTCCCGGTGTTTACTCGTGCACTCGGAGCTCTGCCCTCACGGTTCACGTTGCGGACGTCGCCGGGTCACGAAGGCGCGGTCGAGGGCCTCGTTGCGAGCAACGGCCGCTGCGCCCGCCAGCAACGCCCGGTCGCCGAGTCGTGATGCCACAACGCGCGGCGGAGCCGAGAGCAACGCTGCCAAAACGGCACCAACCGGCTCGACAAGATCGTCGCGTGCGAGCAACGGGCCTGCGAGCACGATCAGCTCCGGATCGACCACGGCGCCGAGCGCCGCGCAGTACCACGCGACCCAGGTGGCGAGGCGCTCTCGCACCGCGGCACCGAGCGGATCGAAGTCCGCTGCGTCGAGTACCCGGTCCGCTCGATACGGGAACGCGAGTCGGCTGTCCGGGTGTTCGGGCGCGAGGCGAGCGGCGAGGCGAGTCACACCGGCGAACGAGATGTCGACCTCATCGGAAGTCCCTCGACCCAACGCCGCCGCAACGGTCGCAAACGGGATGTCGTGGATCTCGCCCGCACCGCCTCGGTGACCGAATCGCAATGCGCCGTCGGAGACGATGGCCGAGCCCAGTCCGGAGCCGGCCCACAGCACCACGAAGTCCTCGAGTCCGCGCCCGGCCCCTTCGACCTGTTCGGCCAGCGCAGCAAGATCGACGTCGTTGATCACGCGCACTGGAACACCCACCCGCCGGCTGATCGCTTCAGCAGGCGCGGTTCCATCGAGTTCAGGCAGCGTCCCGGCGCGGGTCAGTCTCCCGGTCGACGGATCGATGACACCGGGAGTTCCGACGGCAACGGCGAACAACCCGGTTGGGCTCTCCCCTGACGCTTCGAAGAGCGCGTCGACGCAGCGTCGCACGGCGTCGTAGGCCGCGCGAGAGGTTCGTGCGCGCACGGGGCGCGCGTGTTCGGCGAGCGAGCGTCCGTCGAGGTCGACGAGGACGCCCCGGACGCGACCCACCGAAATCTCGATGCCAACCGACAGCACGGCTTCGGCCACTGCGCCGTACAGCACACCCGAGCGGCCCGGCCGACCAGCTTCGATGCCGGTCTCGGCCACCAAACCGCTCGCTTCGAGTGAGTGAATCGCCAACGACACCGTGGGCTTCGACATGCCCGTTCGGCGACTGATTTCGGCCCGGCTGAGCGCGCCCGCGTCGAGCATCGCATCGAGCACCGTGCGCTCGTTGAGATCCCTCAGCAGCGCAGGCGACGCGGCAACAACCTGGGATCGGGCGCGATCTCGCGGCACTCGCGCAGTGTACGGACAGCCCCAACATCGGTGACATGGCAGGTGGGCGATCCGGCCGAGGCGTTGATTTCCCGTCGGCCGGAATCGTTACGACCCGGTCAGTCCAGCGACGTTGGAGCTCAGCCGGCCCGAAGCACTTCCTCGTACAGCGGGCGCGCGAGCCGCGCGCGCCGGCGCGATGTGCTGTCCTCGACGCACATGGGGCGCCGTTCCTTCGTCGTGCAGTTGCTCGGCCCGCACGGTCGTCGCACCTACAGCGGATGGATGACCGAACCCTCGCACGTCCAGGCCCCTGGGCCATGCGCATCCGTTAGGTTCCGTTCGAATGAGTGCAGCAACGACGTTCGAAGGGTGCGCCGATCCCGACGCAATTTACGACATCGAGGTCGACCGAAAGCGCGAGCGGTGACGCTCGTCGACGTTCGCGGCTTTCCAGTGCACTACGGCCGAGGACGCCTGGCGTCGCTCGTCCGCGAGATCGGGCGCTACCTAGTGGTGACCCAGCCCGAACCGTGGGCGGTGGTCGAACCGACACTGTCGGCTGCGCCGACCCGCGTCGTGCAGGCCGGCAATCTCGAACTCGATCATCTCGACCGGATGGCCGACTCGCTGACCGACGTGGATGCGATCGTCGGCCTCGGCGGCGGTTCGGCGATGGACACGGCCAAGTGGTTGCACTGGCGCACCAGGCTGCCGCTCTACCAGGTGCCGTCGTTGCCATCGGTCGACGCTTGTTTCACGCGCATGACGGCGCTGCGCGACGGCGGCGGCGTTCGCTACGACGGCGACTCGGTGCCCGAGCTCGTCATCGTCGACTTCGACCTGATCGGCGCGGCGCCGCGTGCGCTCGTTGCGGGAGGTATCGGCGACGTTCTGAGCTGCCACACCGGCCTCTGGGATTGGCGACTCGGCGCCGACGCGGGCCGCGACCATCCTTGGGACGACGTCGCGGCGCGTCGCGGGTTCGCGTACCTGGACGAGCTCGAGGCACTCGCCCCGTTGCTCGGCCGCGGCGACGACGAGGGCGTGCAGCGACTGATGGAGTGCCACCGCGACATCGGCTGGCTCTGCCACGACCTCGGGCACGCGCGCTTCGAGGAGGGCAGCGAACATTTCTTCGCGTACTGCTTCGAAGCGGTGACCGGGCGCACGATCATGCACGGCGAACTCGTCACCCTCGGCGTCCTCGTGATGTCACACATTCAAGGCAACGATCCAGCCCGCCCCCGTCGGATTGCGGCCGCGGCCGGAGCACGCACAGCGCTGGACGAACTCGGGGTCGAGTGGGACGAGGTCGAATCCACCTTGCGCCGCTTACCGACGTTCGTCGAAGAGCAACAACACTGGTGGTCGGCCGCGAACGGACTCGTTGTCGACGACGCACTCCTCGACGAAGTCCGCAACGTGCTCGCCGCCACCGCACCGGACGAGCGAGCAGGCAGATAGACCCAGCACCGCAGATCATCCGGAACGGTCCGGGCGGCGTGGTGCTTACGAGGCGGGATCGAAGTAGGGCGCAAGCGCGCGCCGTTCGAGGTATGCGGACGCCCCGCAGCGCATTGCCAGTTGGCGACCGACCGCATCGTGGGCGCGCGCTTGGTCGACGCGGTCCAAAGCGCCGAGGGTGGCGGCCAGGCAGAGCTCGGCGTCGATCTGCTGGATGATCCAACCTTCACGGGCCGTCTGATCGATCGCCGACTCGAAGTGCTGGACCGCACGTTCGAGATCACCGCGCAAGTGCGCGCACTGTCCGAGCGCAGTTTCGACCGGGCCGACGGCCGCTCCCGCGGCGTACGCCCAAAAAGTTCGGAACGGAAGCAGCGCGT
>SXIR01000087.1 GCA_005772765.1 Actinomycetota bacterium | reverse complement strand
GTCATCGACTTCGACTACTCGAACTGGCGCACCCTGGCCGGCCTGGAATGGCGCGGCTGACCTCGGCCACGGCCGACGCGCCCCGGACGATGTCTCGCCGCGACAGATCCGCACCCGAGAGATGCACCGGCGTGCGGAGTTCGGTGTCGCCGCCCACTGGGGCTACAAGGAGCATGAACAGCCCACGGCCGAAGACCTGGCCTGGCTGCAACGCATCGTCGACTGGCAGAGCGAGACCTCGGATCCGGCCGAGTTCATGGCCAGCCTGAAGCTCGACCTCGACAGCGACGAAGTCTTCGTGTTCACCCCCAAGGGACAGGTCGTGACCCTGCCGACCGACTCGACGGCCGTCGATTTCGCCTACGCGATCCACACCGAGGTCGGCCATCGCTGCATCGGCGCTCGCGTCAACGGTCGACTCGTCCCGCTCGACACCGAGATCCGGTCGGGTGACACGATCGAGATCGTCGCGTCGAAGGTCGAGGGCGCCGGCCCGTCGCGTGACTGGTTGTCGTTCGTGCAAACTCCGAAAGCCACGTCCAAGATCCGGCAGTGGTTCTCGCGCGAGCGCCGAACCGACGTGATCGACCAGGGACGTGACGAGCTGGCGCGCGAACTGCGCCGCGCTGGACTGCCCGTGCAGCGACTTCCGAAGTCGGCACCGTTCGATGCCGTGTTGTCGAAACTGAACTTGGAGAACCTCGACGCGCTGTATGTCGCGATCGGCGAGGGCCATGTATCCGGGCGAGTCGTCGTCCAACGACTCGAACGCGAACTGCGCGGCGGTGAGGAGCAAATGCCGGCGACCGTGCGTCGGCCTGCACGCGGACGGACGAACCCTGGTGGAAGCGGGGTCCACGTCGAAGGTCTCGACGACGTGATGGTTCGCCTGTCACGGTGTTGTACACCAGTCCCCGGCGACGAGATCATGGGCTTCGTCACCCGCGGCCGAGGCGTGTCGGTACACCGCAGCGACTGCGCGAACGCCCAGAGTCTCACGAGCCAGCACGACCGCGTCATCGAAGTCGAATGGGACCGCGACACCTCGGCGACCTACGTCGTGTCGGTTGAGATCGAAGCCCTCGATCGCTCGAAGTTGTTGCGCGACGTCGCCGACACGTTGTCGGAGCACCACGTGAACATCCTGGCGTGCACGAGCCAGACCCAACCCGACCGGATCGCCCGCCTGCGCTTCGATTTCGAGCTTGCCGATCCCGGCCACCTCGAGTCGATTCTCGCGGCGATCAAGCGGGTGGACGCCGTCTTCGACGCCTCGCGGGTGCTCCCCGGCAAGTAGCGGCTGGCGCGCTACCGCGGGATCCCTGGCCGGTGCCGGGCCCAGATCGGAAAAGGGCCCTCCTAGACGCTATCTGCGGAATTTCACCCGTTTTCCACCAATAAGTCTTAATCGCGGGGGTTGAGATGCCGTAGGACAAGAGATGACGGGTCCGCGGTGTCGCCAGCGCCACTCGATGGGCACTTGGCCCAACCGGCGAGATGCCTCGCGGCCCACCACACCGACCCAAGCCGGGTTCACGCTGATGGAAATCATCGCCGCGATCACCATCTTGGCCATGGTCGCCGGAGGCTTCGCCGTCTCGATGTCGTTGGGATTACGCACCGTCGCCCTCGCCCGCCAACGCCAGACCGCAGCCGACCTCGCCACCGCTCGGCTCGAACACCTCCGCAGCGTTCCCTACTCCCAGATCGCGACGAACCCCGCACCGGTCCACAACAGCGACCCGACCAACCCCGACTACTTCGTGAGTGGCGACGGATCCCAATACGACATCGACGGCGAAGGAACCCTCGAACCGCTCGTGGTCGACGAGATCGCCGGCGGCGTCTTGCACCTCGAAGATCCAGTGCAAGTCGGTGCCACCGTCATGGAGATCTACCAGTATGTGACCTGGGTCGACGACCCTTCGATCGCGGGGACGCAGGATTACAAACGAGTGACCGTGGTCGTTCGCTACAAAGCCCCTTCGGTACACGGCGTCAACCGAATCGTGCGCGCCAGTTCGTTCTTCGGTGTCAGTACCGTCACGATCGGCGGTGCGACCACGACCACCGCCGCGACGACCACGAGCGCGGCGACGACCACCACGGTGCCCGCCACCACCACGACGCTCGCCGCCCCCTGCCCCGGCGACACGTCGGCACCGACCGGTTCGTTCACCCTGAACGGCACAGCAGCCGCCGAAGCCGGATTCACCGCCGGCGCCAACGTCAGCCTCAACCTCTCGTTCACCGACTCCTGCACGCCAATCTCGGTACGGGTCCGCAACGAGTCGAGCGACTGGGGCGGATGGTTCACCTACGACCCCGTCAACCAACCGGTGTCGTGGGCGCTCAGCGCCGGCGACGGCACCAAAGAAGTCGTCGTCGAGGTCCAAGACGCCCAAGGCAACTCCGCCACGACCAGCGAAGTCGAAGTCGTGCTCGACACGACCTTGCCGAGCGTGCCGGGCACCTTGAACCGCACCGTCTCGTGCGCCGGTGCCAACCGCACCGTCAACCTCACCTGGTCGACATCGACCGACGCCAACTTCCGCGGCTACCGCGTCTACAAATCGACTGACGGCACGACCTGGAGCGTGCTCACGACGACGACGGTGCTCGCAGCCAGCGACACGCACAAGAAGAGCCTCGACAGCGTGCGGTTCTATGTCGTTGGTTACGACAAAGCCGGCAACGAAAGCGTCCCCACCAACACCGTC
>SXIR01000086.1 GCA_005772765.1 Actinomycetota bacterium | reverse complement strand
GTCGTCCCGGGCTTCGAGGCGCTCACCGACCTCACGTACCACCGCGCCGTCGACACGCCGGCGGTGCGCGTCGCCGTCGACCGGCCCGAGGTGCGCCACGCCTTTCGTCCGCACACCGTCGACGAGCTCTACCGATGCCTCGATCACGCCCGCCAACCCAGCGACGTCGGCTGCGTCATCATTACCGGCAACGGTCCCGCTCCCAAAGACGGAGTGTGGTCGTTCTGCAGCGGCGGTGACCAACGCATCCGCGGCAAGAGCGGCTACCAGTACGCCGACGGCGACACGGCCGAATCCGTCGACCTCGCCCGTACCGGACGCTTGCACATCCTCGAGGTGCAGCGGTTGATTCGTTTCATGCCCAAGGTCGTCATCGCTGCCGTGAACGGTTGGGCGGCGGGTGGAGGCCACAGCCTGCACGTCGTGTGCGACCTCACGCTGGCGTCCGCCGAGCACGCCCGTTTCAAACAGACCGACGCCGACGTTGCGAGCTTCGACGGCGGCTTCGGCAGTGCGTATCTCGCACGCCAGGTCGGTCAGAAGTTCGCGCGCGAGATCTTCTTCCTCGGCGACGAGTACTCGGCTGCCGACGCACATCGGATGGGCATGGTCAATGCGGTCGTACCCCACGCCGCGCTCGAAGCCACCGCGCTCGAGTGGGCCCGCAAGATCAACGGAAAGTCGCCGACCGCGCAGCGCATGCTCAAGTTCGCGTTCAACCTCATCGACGACGGCCTCGTCGGCCAGCAGATCTTTGCGGGCGAAGCAACGCGGCTCGCCTACGGCAGCGACGAGGCCGCCGAAGGCCGCGACAGCTTCCTCGAAAAGCGCGACCCCGACTGGTCCGCCTACCCCTGCCACTACTGAAACCTCGGTGCGTCGATCGGGCCCGGTTTCCGGACCCTATCGACGCACCTACTCTTCGAGGTAGTAGTCGATGCCGAGGTGGGTGATCTGGTCTTCGCCGATCATCCAACGCAACGTGTTCTTCAGCTTCGTTTGCTGAATGAACAGGTCGTGTTCGGGGTACAGACCTGGAGCGACTTGCGGTGACTTGTAGTAGAAGCTCAGCCACTCCTGGATGCCACCGAGCCCGGCGCGCTGCGCGAGGTCGCTGAACAACACGAGGTCGAGCGCCAATGGCGCGGCGAGGATCGAATCCCGGCAAAGGAAGTCGACCTTCATCTGCATCGGGTAGCCGAGCCAACCGACGATGTCGATGTTGTCCCAGCCTTCCTTGTTGTCGCCGCGCGGCGGGTAGTAGTTGATGCGGACCTTGTGGTACATGTCCCCATAGAGCTGCGGGTAGAGATCGGGCTGAAGGATGTACTCGAGCACGCCGAGCTTGCTCTCCTCCTTCGTCTTGAAGCTCTCCGGGTCGTCGAGCACTTCGCCGTCGCGATTGCCGAGAATGTTGGTCGAGTACCAGCCCGCAACGCCGAGCATGCGCGCTTTGAACATCGGTGCGAGCACCGTCTTCAACAGCGTCTGTCCGGTCTTGAAGTCCTTGCCCGAGATCGGCACCGAGTGCTCAACGGCGAACTGACGCAACGCGGGAACGTCGACCGTCAGGTTGGGCGCACCGTTGCAGAACGGAATGCCCTCCTGCAACGCGGCGTACGCGTAGAGCATCGACGGTGCGATGGTCGGGTCGTTGGCGTCGATCGCCCGCTCGAATGCTTCGAGATCCGAATGCGCAGCGCCCGGCTCGAGGAAGATCTCGGTCGACCCGCACCAGATCATGACGATGCGTTCGCACTTGTGCTCGTCTCGGAAGCTCCCGATGTCTTCTCGGATCCCATCGAGCATCGCCCGTTTCGACGACTTGTCTTTGACGTTCGGCCCGTCGAGACGCTTGACGTAGTTCGCGTCGAACGCCGCGCTCATCGGACGAACCGCGCGTAACGCTTCGGCGACGGGTTCGAGGTGCTTGCTCGTGTCGAGCACGCCCGCCCGCGCCGCTGCGGTGTAGGCATCGTCGGGGAACGGATCCCACGCGCCGAACACGATGTCGTCGAGCCCCGCGAGCGGTACGACATCGCGGATGAGCGGCGAACGACCATCGGTTCGCTTGCCGATCCGCATGGTGCCCATCTGGGTCAGCGACCCGATCGGTTCGCCCATCCCACGCCGAGCGAGTTCGACCCCGGCCATGAGCGTGCTGCTCACCGCGCCAAGGCCAACGGTGAGCACACCGAGTTTGCCGGTCGCCGGAGCGACAGTAGGAGTCTTCGGAACGGTCACGGCACCCTCCAATGGGTGAATCGACGGCAGCCGCAGGTTACGGGGTCGCTTCGTGGCGCGCCGACGCGTCGATATCGTGACCTCATGGCGCCGAACTCCCACCCGAGCAGCCCAGATCGCCCCGATGATCCCGCGGCACCAGCGACTCCACGCGAAACCTGCGACGAATGCCGATTCGACAGCGATGCCTACAGCGATCTCGACGTCGGTGGGACGTTGCGGGCCCTGACCCCGTGGTGGAGGACCTCCCTCACCGGCCGGGAAGCGGTGGCGTTCGAACGACCGAGCCCGACGACGTGGTCGGCCTACGAGTACGCGACGCACAGCACCGACATCCTCGATCTCCTCGGCCTCGCCGCTGCGATCGTCGCTGACCAAGACGGTGTGGAGTTCCCCGTTGTCACGGTCGATCCCGTCACGAACGCGCCCGCGGCGGGCGACGCGAGCGACCTCGAGACGGTCGTCGCGAAGATCGAGACGCTCGCGCTCCGACTCGACGCGTTCGTCGCCGGCGGGGCGCTGGCCTCACCGCATCGAGCACAGTTCAGTGACGGCACGGTCGTCGACGTGGGCGGGGTGGTTCGCCACGCGATCCACGATGCGTTGCACCACCTGCGCGACATCAACCGAGGGTTCGTCGCGCTCGGCGCGGGCACTCCCCCACACGTTGGGAGTGTCGAAGCCATCAACGTGTCGAAGGGCGGGGTACCGAAGCGATCCGTCGACGCAGCCACAATCGGCTACCGCGGGCTCGACGGCGACCGGCAAGCCGCGCGACAACACCACGGCCGGGTGTTCCAAGCCGTGTGTTTGTGGTCAGCCGAGGTCATCGAGTCGTTGCAGGTCGACGGCCACCCGATCGCAACGGGAGCGGCGGGTGAGAACCTCACGCTCCGCGGCGTCGACTGGCCCGCGTTGCACCCCGGCACACGCATGCGCGTCGGTACTGCGACGATCGAACTGTCGGTTCCTGCGGTCCCCTGCGCCAAGAACGCCGCGTGGTTCACCGACCGCGACTTCGGGCGCATCCATCCCGACCGGTGGTTTGGGGGCACGCGTTGGTATGCATCGGTCTTGCTCGACGGCGAGGTGCGCGTCGGTGACACGGTCGACGTCGAAGGCCCCTGACCGCGAGCGAGCTACCGCTCGAGCGCTAGCAAGCCGGCGACGCCTCGGTCGATGAACCCGCTGCGCACCTTTGCGCGCGCCTCGGGGCTTGCCGCAAGCACGAACGCCCGTTGTTGCTCGGCTAACCAGCCGCTGGTCGGCCGGATCTGTTCGACTCGACGGCGAGCGACCTCGCTCCATCCGAATCGGGCAAGGTCGAACAACGCATGCATCGCAACCGCGGGTTGTTCGTGTTCGCTGACGTCGACAGCTCGCTCGAGCAACTCGGCTGCGGTCTCCCATCGGCCCGACGCGGCCGCGACCCACGCTCGGGCCTGCCAACGTTCGCCCGCTCGCACTTGGACAGCGTCGAGGTCGATGCGATCCAGTTCGTCGATTGCGATCGCGGCGCGATCAGTTCGGCCGACCGCGGCGGCCGCCGCCGCCAACACCGACAATGCGAATCCGCGGTGGGCACCTCGGTCGAGGTCGTGGAACATCTCGGCCGCTTCCGCGGACAGCTCAGCGGCATCGGAAAACGCACCGCGCGCCAGGAGCACCCGTGCCAATGGCCATTGGATCCGAGCCATGGTCTCGATGCCCGCCGTCGCGTGGGCCCGCTCGTGCCAGTCGGACGCGAGTTGGTGCGCTGCGGCCGCCTCGCCCAGTGCGACGAGCGCGAACGCTGCCGACCCGGCACACGCGGCCTGTTCGGGATCGACGCCTCGGCGCCGGGCCGCGCGCGCCAACCCGCGACGGGCGATGTCGAGTGCTCGTTCGGGATCGCCCAACAACTCGGCGGCGGTCGCGGCACTTGCGAAGCCGAGCGCGATTGGCGCGTCGGGAAGCACGCCTGGCGCAAGCAGCGTCGCTGCTTCGCGCATCCGACCCTCGATGACCGCAATCGTTCCGTTGGCAACGGGTGCGAGCGCGCCGCGTACGCCATCGTCTCCGGCCTCGCGAACCATCGACTCCGCCAGCGGACGAGTCGCACCTGCGTCCCAGGTCAACAGCGCGAGCATTTGCACACAGGCGAGCACCCAGTCGCCCGAATCAGGCCCGCTCGCCGCGAACTCCTCGATTGCGTCGAGCGCGTCTCGACGGCGGCCCTGCGCGGTCAGCGCTTCGGCGAGCGTCAACCGGGCGCGGTCGTAACCGGCGGCGATCGCGGCGCGAGCAAAGCGTTCGGAGTCGTCGGCGTCGATCGACAGCGTGTTCCGGGCAATGCGGCTCAATACCGAACCTTCGGTCTCCAGTCCCGCGGCGTATCGCACTCGCGCGACGGCGATCGGATCGACCTCGCCGTACGGCTCCAGCGCGGCGACCAATTGGTGGCGGGTTGGGTTGTCGACCAACTCGGCGACCACCCACCGCAAGACGCCGTGGCGCAATCCCACCCACGTCCGGGCACCGCTTCCGCCTGTCTCGATGAGAAGCCGGTGCTCGAGTTCCTCGTAGACGTTGGCCTCACCGAACGCGAGCGCGACGGTGGCGTTGAGACGTTGCGTGAGCGCGAGTACATCGACAACGGCGCGCTCCTTCGCCCCGAGACTCTGTCGAAATGCAGCGATAGCCGTTCGAATCCGGCTCGGCACGACAATGGGTGCGCACCGTCTGAGACGCCCGTTCTCGCGGACGAACGATCCGTCGGCCAACCCTCGGGTCGCCAGCACGCTCAGCAGTTCGATGCGTCCCCCAGACGCACGTAACAGTGACTCGACGCATGCTCCATCTGGTCGGGCTCCGAGGAGATCGGCGACGACTCGGCTGGCCTCAGCTGCACTCGTAACGACCCACTCGCGAGAAGTGATCGCACCGGATCGACACAGCCAACGGATCGGATCGGGCAACGTGGCGTAGGTCCCCGCGACGAACAACACCGGCGCGTCACCGTTCAGCACGCGGTCGCGACACGTGGCTGCCTGTTGTGTGGTGAGCTCGCCCACGACGACGATCGACGCGGCTGGGGGCAACGCAGCCATCCGGTCGAGTGATGTCAATCGGTCCATGACGAGATCGATCGCCGAGCCCGCGAACAACACGGTGGAGCGTCCGTTGGCAACGCTGTCGAGCGCACCGGACACCGGATCCACACCCTGGATCGATCTCGCCCGATCCGCGAGCCCACCTGCCACGTCGGTTGTTGTACCCGACCCCGGGAACTTTGGCGTGAGGTGGGTTACTCACGTTTGGCGCGGGTTGCTACTCATGATTGCTGTCACACCTGCTCGCTGCACCGATCCGAGATGCTTGAATGCTTCATCGATGGGCGTGATCGTCGGACGAAGCGTCGAACTCGACCGGCTGCACACCATCCTCGCGGCATCCCGAGGGGCCTGGGTCTGCGGTCCGCGCGGCATCGGCGTTTCGGCGCTCCTGCGGGCCTGCGCCGAAGCCGAACGCACCCGCGGCCGTCACGTCCTGCACACGGTGGGCCCGGTTCATGCCGAACCGCTCGATTTCGCCCGGTCCGTCCTCGGCGCCGACACCTCCATCGCCGGTTTCGGGTCCGCCTACGCCGCGACCGACATCGAAGTCCTGGTGATCGACGACGCGCACCAGATCGATGACGATTCGATCGAAGCGCTCCGACTCGCCGTCCTCAACCACGGCGCCACGGTCGTTGCCGGCTCGACCGAAACGCGCATCAACCCGGCGTTGTCATGGCTGGCGTCGAGCGGGACGCTCGAACGAATCGAACTGCTGCCACTCGACGTCGAGGCCACCGCAGACCTCATCTCGACGCTCTTCGGACGGCCACCCGACGACGAACTTGCCCGCGCCACCCACCGCGACAGCGCCGGTCGACCTGCCTTCGCGGTCGCCACCCTCGATCTTGCCGAAACCATGGGGGCGATAACCGAACGCGGCGGGCGGATGCGCTTGCGCGCGGAACTGCCGGTCACGTCGGCGCTGCGCGACCGAGCGCGAGAGCTGTGCACCGCAGCATCCGCCGATGCGCGCGCGGCGCTGGATCTGTTGTGTCTCGCCGGCCCGCTCCCCCTCTCGATCGCCATGAAGATCATCGACATCAAAGAGCTCACAGAACTCGAAACGCTGCGGCTGATCGACGTCGACTCGGCCGGTCCCTACACGATCCGGCTCGTGACGGTCGCGCTCGCGCGCACGCTCGCCGATGACCTCGGGTACTTCGGTCGGCGACGGGTCGCCGAAGTGTTGCTGGCCCACGGCGCCGCCGTACCGTTCGAAGTCGCGCAAGCGTGGCGGATCACGGCCGGTGCCGACATCGAGCCGGGCGAACTCGTCCGCGCGGCCGAGCAATGGCGAGATCATGGCGAACTCGGGCGCGCCGCCGACCTCGCCGAGCAAGCGTGGGATGCGGGCGACAGCCGCGGCGGCCTCTTGCTCGCGCAGGTGTACGCGGCACGAGGCCACCGTCGCGAAGCTGCCGACCTCCTCGAGGCGCTGCTCGCCCGGACGGATGCATCGGGTGCTGCAACGACGTCCGACGGGCTGGCGCCGGACGTTGTCACGCAGGCCCGGCTCGAGCTTGCGAGCTTGCGCCTGTGGAGTCTCAACGACGCTCCCGGCGCGCTCGAACTCGCGACCGCCAACGTCGCCACGTCGCCTGACCCGGCGCGTTCGGGCCTGGCCCACGCGATGCTCGGATCGATCGAGGTCTACACCGGCGATCCCGTCGCAGCGGCTCGCACGGTTGCGCCGTGGACCGACGATGCCGTCGCCGGCGAGCTGTGCTCGCAGGTTCAGGCCGTCGCCGAAACGTTGCTCGGCAACACGTCCTGCGCTCTTGCGCTCGCTCGCCAGGGGCTTGCGCGCTCCGAGTTGCGTGACCAATCCGCGATCGTCGGTGGACTCGAATCCGAGATCCACGCCTACACCGTCGCGCTTGCGTGCGTCGCCCAAGGCGAACTCGCAGGGCTCGCCAAGTTCCTCGACGACTGGCTCGGCCGGAGCCTTGCCGTGGGGTTGCACACCGGATGGATCGACTTGGCTCACACGCGCCTGGCGCTTGCGGTCGGCGATGTCGACGCCGCCGAACGCCACGCCGCCGAGGCGGAACGACGGTTCACCGACCTCGACAATCAACCGGCGCGACGCTGGGCGCTCGCGGGTCGTCTGCTCGCGGCGTGCGCTCGCGACGACAACGACGCAATCGAGCCACTCCGCGCCGCGTTGCACGAAGTCGGACCAAGTGCAGTGACCGTTCTGGATACCGACGTCGAGCGCGCGCTGGCGTGGTCATTCGCGCGCCACGACCCCGATCGCGCCCTCGCCCAACTGCAGCGCGCCGCGGCCGACGCCGAGAGACGTGGCGCGGTCGGACTCGCCGCCGAAGCCTGGTTCGACTGCGCACGGATCGGCGACGCGACCGATGCTGCAGCCGCGCTCGCTCGTCTCGAACCCCAGCTCGACGACCGTTGGATCAATGCACGGATGACGTTCGCGCAAGGCCGAACCACATCCGACACAACGGCACTGTCCAACGCCATGGACGGTTTCGCGAGCGTCGGCGCACACTTGTACGCCGCCGAGACTGCGGCAATTCTCATCGACCTTGCCCGCCGCAACGCCGACCGGGCTGGTATCCGATCCGCAACGGATCGTTTCGGTCAGTACCGCGACCGGTGCACCGCCGCCAAGACGCCCTTGACCGACCTCGCCCACCGGGTCTCACTCAGCCCGCGAGAGCACGAAATCGCCGCCTTCGCGGCCGAGGGTTGGACGAGTCGCGAGATCAGCGACCGTCTCGGGGTGTCGTCCCGAACCGTCGACAACCTGCTCCAGCGGGTCTACGCCAAGCTGGGAATCGGCGGGCGGGCGGAGCTCACCGAGGCCTTCGCGACGGTGACCCAATCTTCCCCATGAGACCTTGAAATCGGCATCACCACGCCGATGAGGCAACGTGAGCACGCGGGGCGCAACGTGGGTCGGCGCGCAGGTTTCGATCGCGTCGGTCCGCAGCGGTGAAGAACTGCTCGGCACCGTCGTCGCCGCCGAGCCGACGGCGCTCGTGTTGTACACAGATATCGCGTACGCCGACGAAGCGTTTGTCGTTGGCGACAATCTGCGGGCCGGATGGGCGCTGGCGAGTCGCTGGCAACATGGTGTCGCCATGCTGGTCGGGCTGAACGCCGCCGAAGGGACGTACACGATCTCGATGCCGGAAGCGACCGAGAACCCCGAGGTGCGCCGTTCCGCCTCGCGAATCGAGGCGTTCTACGCGATTCGTGCCCTCGTACCCGACAACGGTGAACTCCGAACCGTCAACGGTCGCAGCTTCGAAGTCAGCGTCGGTGGGTTTTCCGCTCGTTTCGCGGAACCGCTCCCCAAGCACGCGCCGCTCGCAGTGAGCATCACAATCGGCGACGAGGTCATCGCCGCGGTTGCAACGATCGTGCGCGCCAGTGCACGTCATCTGCATGCTGCGTTCTGCCAAATTCGCGAGACCGACCGCGAGCGACTGGCGAGCGCGCTCGGTATGCGCGCCATCGGAGGCTGACGTGGAACTCCACGAGGTACCGACCCGGATCGCGCTCGTCGACCACGACGGCTGGGACCTCCATGACGCCAAACTGACTGGTCTCGACGAGAAGGGCGCGGTTGCCGAGGTGCACTTCGATCTTCCGCACCAATGTCTCGACCGTCCCGTCTTCCTCGAAGTACAACTGGACGACGAATCCTTCGTCGCGTTGTGCGACTACGTGGTGCCCAAGAGAGCCGATCCGGGTGCCCTGCATCTCGAGTTCGTCGACCCGATCGAAGTGCATCACGGTGCGTTCGGCGAGTTGATCGACCTTCACAAGCCTGCCTGACACCGAACTCGGACCGGCCTACTGTTCGCTCATGATGCGAGCGAAGTCGGCGACGGGATTCACCTCCGCGACCCCTTCGACCTCGATAGTGACCCGCGCCAGGCCGTAGGGCATCCGGAACGGCGCGCCGTAGCCCGTGCCGACCGGAGGCCCCTGCTCCCACCCGCAGGTGAGGCCCGAGCCGATGATCGAATGGCGAACCGGCGTCGTACGTCCGAGTTCGCCACCGCCGACGACCTGACCATCGACGACCAACTCGATCGTGCCCGTGAAATCGCCGTTACTCGCGAATCGACATTCGATCTGTTCCGCCGCCGCGATCGAAACATCGGCCACGATTTCGGTCAGGGCCGCGCCATATCGGTTGTAGGAGTAGCGAACGCGCCCGTGCAACACGTGCAGCGACCAACCTCCCAGCACCGTGCCCAGCGCGATGATCACGCCGTCGGGCAGGGCACGCCCCTGGAGGTCGAAGTCGGCGCGAATGCGATGCGTCCGATTGCGCGTGTTCGCGGTGATGTTCTCCGCGATGATCGCCGAACCAGGCCAGAACACGTACCGGTCACGTTCGACGAACTGATGGCGAGGCGCGAGCAACGCTGCGAGCGGACGATTGTCGAGTGGTAACACCTGGAACCGGCGCGCTTCACGCCACCAGATTTCGATCAGCTCGGCCAGCTTGTCCGGGCGCTCCCTCGCGAGGTCGTGACACTCCGAGAAGTCCTCGGCAACGTGGTACAGCTCCCACACATCGTCGTCGAACGGCGCATCGGGATCGAGCCCGTCGTCGTACATCGCGCCGAGCGGCTTGAACGTCACCGCCTTCCAGCCGTCATGGTGAATGGCTCGAGACCCCAGCATCTCGAAGTACTGCGTCTGGCGGTGCGAAGATGCCGCCGCCTCCGTCAACCACGGCGCGAACGAGACACCGTCGATCGGGGTCTGCGGCACATGATCGAGCACGACCGGGACGTCGACGCCGATCAGATCGAGCACCGTCGGCAGCACATCAATCACGTGCGTGAACTGATGGCGAATCGAACCTTGCTCTCCGACGCCGATCGCGGGCGGATAGCGCACGATGCACGGATCAGCGATTCCGCCCTCGTGCACTTCGCGTTTCCAGCGCCGAAACGGCGTGTTGCCCGCGGCTGTCCAACCCCATGGATAGTTGTTGTGGGCCGAAGCCGTACCGATCTCATCGATTCGCGCTCGCAACTCACGTCGACCCGCCGGATCGCCGTTCCAGATACGCGCGTCGTTGATGCTCCCCTTCGGCCCGCCTTCCGCGCTCGCGCCGTTGTCCGAGATCACCACCACGATCGTGTTGTCGAGTTCACCGAGTTCGTGCTCGACGAAATCCAACACACGACCGACTTGCGCATCCGCATGCGACAAGAACGCCGCGAAACACTCCATGAACCTCGCCGCAACGCGTTGATCGGCATCCCCCAGCGAATCCCACGCCGGCACCCAGTCCGGCCGCGCCGACAACTCCGTACCCTCGGGCACCAGCCCCATCGCAACCTGACGCGCGTGCGCTCGCGTCCGCCACGCATCCCAACCATCGTCGAACCGGCCTCGAAATCGATCGATCCACGCCGGCGGTGCCTGATGAGGCGAGTGACACGCCCCTGTGGCGAAGTATGCGAACCACGGTTGATCCGACGACACCGATCGCTGCTCGGCGAGATAGCGAATGCACCGCTCCGCGAGATCCTCACTCAAGTGATAGTCGCCGTCGCGTGGCGGTTCGATCGCGTGATTGTCCTGGAACAACGCCGGAACGAACTGGTGGGCCTCGCCCCCATGGAACCCGTACCAGCGGTCGAAACCGCGCTGTGTCGGCCACGTCGCCCGAGACGCACCCATATGCGTCTCGTCATCGGGCGTCAGATGCCACTTCCCGACCGCGAACGTCGCATAGCCATTCGCGCGCAGGATCTCGCCGAGCATGCCGTTCTCACGCGGAATCCGCCCCCAATAGCCCGGGTAACCAACCGCCAGATCCGCGACACGACCCATCCCATTCATGTGATGGTTCCGGCCGGTCAACAAACACGACCGCGTCGGGCTGCACAACGCCGTCGTATGAAAGTTCGCCAGCCGAACCCCCTCCGCCGCCAATCGATCGATGTTCGGCGTATCGATGTCCGAGCCGTAACAGCCCAACTGGCCGTACCCCACGTCGTCGAGCACGATCACCAAGACGTTCGGTGCCCCCACCGGAGGCGTCGGCACCGCCGGCCACCACGGCGTCGACTCGCGCCACGTATCGCCGATTTCACCCCGCTCGGCGTTCATCGGATTCGAGGCGTGATTCGCTCACCACTCGAAAACGCCTTCTGACCTTCGAGCAACGACTCGGGATCGCTCCCGACCCGAATCAACACCTTGCCGAAATCGAGGGCCTGCGCCCGAGACAACTCACGCGCCGCCCAGATCGCACGCACCGTTCCTTGAATCGCCGTCGCCGGCGCCGACGCAATCGCGTTTGCGGCCCACGCCACCGTTTCGTGCAACTCGCTTGCGGCCACGATTTCGGAGACGAGCCCGACCTCGTACGCCCGGCGCGCACTCATCCGCTCACGGGCGCCGAGCAACGACAGCCGCATGATCTCGTGGAACGGCATCTTCTGCAACATGTGCATCGGTTCGAAGCACGCGGTCATGCCATAGGTGACATGCGGATCGAAGAACGTCGCGTGATCGGCCGCAATGATGAAATCGACCTCGCCCAACATGTAGAACGCGCCACCGCACGCCATGCCGTTGACCGCCGCGATGACAGGCTTCCACAGATCGTTCGACTTCGGACCGATGTTCTCGCCGGGGTCATCGAAGTGCCACGGCGAGTTGTCGCCCGCACCGCCAACCGGAACTGCCGCCTGCCCGGCCTGCGACTCGTCCTCACTCCAGTGTCCCATCGCCTCGTTGCGATCGATACCAGTGCAGAACGCCTTGTCGCCCGCGCCGGTGAGGACGAGACAACGAACCGCGTCGTCGTGGCGAGCCGAGCGCCAGACCGACTTCAACTCGAGTTGCATCCGATAGTTGAACGCGTTGTAGACGTCGGGTCGGTTCATCGTGACCCACGCGACACCGTCACGCAGTTCGTACGTGATCGTCTCGAAGTCGTCGGGAGCAATGTTGTCGTTCACGCCTGCGACGGTACAAGGCGACGGCCCGGTCACGCTAGGTGCGGCGTCAACAACACTTTGCAGTCGGTCGTCGGCTGGGCCAGGCCTGCGAAGCGATCGGCGAACGCCTCGAAACCGACCGTTCCCGTCACCAGCGCCGACGCGTCGAGACTCCCGGCGGCCAGCGCCGCGATCGACGCGTCGAAGTCGGCCCGTCGGTAATAGAGCACGTACTGCACGCTCAGTTCCTTGTTCAGCGCGACGAGGGGCGAGATCGCATCGGGCACCATGCACACGCCCACGACCGTGACGTGTGCGTCGGTCGCTGCGACATCGAACGCGTGCTGGATGAGGCCGGGATTGCCCACGCACTCGATCACCACCCCCGGGGCCGCACCCGTCAGTCGAGCGAACTCGGACGCGACGTCGTCCCGGCTCGGATCGATCGACGCCGTCGCGCCGACGCGTTCGGCCAGGGTGCGTCGGTGTTCGACCGGATCGCTCACGACGACCTCGCGCGCGCCGCGATGGCGTGCCCAGAGCGCCACCGCAGCCCCGACGGGACCGCCGCCAATGATCAGCACCGGCTCCTCGGGCGGGCGCGGCGTGCGATCGAGCGCGTGATGGGCCACGGCGAGCGGTTCCACCATCGCACCCGCCGCGTCGTCGAGGTGATCGGGAATGCGATAGGCGCTCGACGCGGGAACGACCGCGTACTCGGCAAACCCTCCCGGTCGGTGGAGGCCGAGTTGTTGATAGTTGGCGCACTTGGCGAGGTATCCGGCGGCGCAGAACGCACACGATCCACAACCTGCCAGTGGAAAGACCGCGACGCGCGCACCGTCGTGAAACGCCGCGGATGTCGTGGCAACCACCGTGCCGCAAAACTCGTGTCCGAGCACGAGGCCTGGGAGGTCGACATGTTGGGCGAGGTGCAGGTCGCTACCGCAGATTCCACAGGCGTCGACGCGCACCACGAGGTCGTCCGCGCCCGGCGACGGATCGGGATGTTCGACCACGGCGAGTGGCTGACCGGAACCCTGGGTGACCGCAACCTTCATGCTCGGCAACGTAGGCGATCAGAGTTCGGCGACGTGCCGAACCGCTGCACCGTCGGGGCGCCAAGCGGCCGGTGACCGACGGTGGGCCTCGCTAGGGTGCGACCATGCCGAGCGACGCACTGCTGAAGACCATGAACGTCATACACCGAGGACTGCTGAAACTGAGTTTCGGCAAGATCGGATGGACCGGTGCGGGCATGCCGGTCCTCGAACTCACCACCACCGGACGCAAGTCGGGTCAGCCGCGATCGGTCATGCTGACCTCGCCGCTGCAGGTGGGCGACGACGTCGTGATCGTGGCGTCTCGCGGCGGCGACGATCATCACCCTGCGTGGTACCACAACCTCTGCGCCGAGCCGCAGGTCGAAGTGAGCTACCGAGGTGCCCCGAAGTCGTCGTGGACTGCTCGGGTCGCGACACCCGACGAGCGCGCCGAATGGTGGCCGAGCGTCGTCGCGAGCTACCGGAACTACGCGGGCTATCAGAGCAAGACCGACCGAGAGATCCCGCTCGTGGTGCTCACTCCGAATCGGTGAACCCGCGTCGTCGACCGAGACCACATGATCCGCGGCGTTCGTCGATGAATGCGGCGCGCCCATGACGACGTTTCGTTGGACGGCGATCGAGTTGGGGGCGCTCGGGTCGATCGCCGTCTCACAACCGCTGCTCGACGTCTTCGGTGAGTCGCCCGAAGTATTCGTCGAAGCGGGCGCGTCGAGTCGCGACATCGTGTTGTTCGCCGCGCTCGTCGCAATCGGACCGTTGATCGCCGCCATCGTGTTCACGGGAATGGCGCGCGCCCTCGCGGGAACGCGAGGACTTGCCGTCGCCGGCGCGATCGGCGCGCTCGGGCTGTTCGGGGTGGCGGGCATCCATCTGGCCCGGCAACTGACCGACGTCGGCATCACTGTCGTCGTCTTGGCGTCGATCGCCGCGACGCTCGGCCTCATCGGCTGGCGGTACACCCTGTGGCTGCACACCTGGTTGCGGTTCCTCGCGCCTGCCCCGTTGCTCTTCGCAGCAATGTTCGTGATCGCGTCGCCGAGTGGCGAACTCGTGATCGGCAACGACGCCGCACCTCCGGTCGAACTCGCACCGGCCGAGCGGGGGCCGGTCGTGGTGTTGGTGCTCGACGAGTTCCCCGTGCGCTCGCTGTTCGATGAACGCGGCGAGATCGACGCGGGCCGGTACCCCGGCTTTGCGCGGCTCGCAGCCGAGTCCACGTGGTATCGAAACGCCACGGCGGTCGGATCGCATACGGAGTACGCACTGCCGGCCATCCTCACCGGCCGATACCCCACGACCGACGCCGTCGCGCCGCTCGCCGAAGACCATCCCGACAGCATCTTTCGGCTGCTCGGTGCCGGGTATCGATTCAACGTCAGCGAGGAGATCACGCGACTGTGCGCGCTCGATCGATGCCGCCGTGAGCATCCCGACAATCGACCGACCGAGGCTCCTCGCAACGAGGTCGGCGAGGGCGACGGTACCGGTCCGACGCCCAACGCCGAATCGGCGCTGCGCTCGCTGATCGCCGACGCCGGGGTTGTGTTCCGTGCTCAGGTCACCGGCTCCGGCGAACAAGCCATCGAAGACCGACTGATCGGATCCGAAACGGTCAAGGTCGATGCCGACGCGACCTCGACCAGCACGACCGACACGACCGGCACGACCAGCACGACCGACACGACCGACACGACCGGCACGACCGGCACGACCGGCACGACCGGCACGACCGGCTTGTCGCCGTCGCCGACGAATCGATCGGAAGCTGCGAGCGATCGCCCTGATTACACCGTGCAGCCGGCGCGCTTTGCCACGTGGCTCGCCGGGATCGACGGTGACACCGAATCGCCACAGTTCAGCTTCGTACACGCGCTCATCCCACACCGACCGTGGCGACTCGACGCCGAGGGTCGGCAGTACCCCACGATCGAAAACGAAACGGTCGGCATGGCCCGATTTGCGTGGCTCGATCGCCCCGGCGCAGTGACGACGCAGCGTCAACGCCACTTCGAGATGGTTCGTTACGCCGACAGCTTGATTTCGGCACTGCTCGATCGACTCGTCGCACTCGACATCCTCGAGACGGCCACCGTCGTCGTCGTCGCCGACCATGGGCTCGGCCTCGACCCCGCGGTGCCCTTGCGTCGCTACACGCCGGCAGCGGGCACCGATATTGTCGGCGTCCCGCTCTTCATCCGCAGCCCGAACTCGACAACCGGCACCATTGACGATCGCCCCGCACAAACCGTCGACGTCGTCCCGACCATCGCGCGTGCCATCGACGTGGAGTTGCCCTGGCCCGTCGAAGGCATCGACCTCAGCGGGCCCGAGCGCGCACGAACCCGACACCCGTTCGAGATCAAGACGGATCCTGACGGAACCCGCCGACGCGAATTCCAGCTCCTCGACATCGACGTCAGCGATCACCTCACCGCACTGTTGCGGCCCCGACCCGAGCTCGCTGCGCTTGGCACCGACGACTTTGCGAGCTGGCGAATTGGACCAGAACCTGCGCTGCTTGGAACGGCCGTGGACGCGATCCCACTCGGCCCCGCGCTCGATGCCACCATCGCGTTCGACCCCGAGTCGCTGGGCACGCGCTCAACGGTCGCTGACGACGGATCGACGCTCGCGATGGTCGTCGGCCGGCTCGAGGGAGTCAGCCCCGGCGCGACCGTCGCCATTGCGGTCGACGGCGTCATCGTGTCGACGGCCACCGCCGATCGCGTCGACGACGGATCGTGGCTCTCTGCGTTCGTACCCCCTAGCCGTCTGACCCGATCCGATCTCGAAGTTCGCTATTTCGTCGTGGAGACCACCGACGGCCGGTTGCGGCTTCGGGCGCTCACGGCGGCGTGACGCGCCGGAACGAATCCAAACCCCGTCGGTACACTCCGAGCATGCGCCGGTCGAACCCCGCAGACCCCGCGCGCGCCAAGACCGATACCGATACCGACGGCCGGCGTGGCGATCAACGCTTCGGACGTCGAGCGACGGGGTGGCTTGCAGTGGAGCTGGCTGCGGTCGCTGCGGTCGCGATCTCCCAGCCGATTCTCGATGTGTTCGGCCGGGCGCCCGAAGTGTTCATCGAAGCCGACGCCACGGGCCGCGACGTGTGGGTGTTCGCCCTTGTCGTTGGTCTCCTCCCGGCCCTCGCGGTCGGCGTACTGCTCGGCGGAGCACACATGCTCTCCGGCTCACTCGGCGCGCGCCGGATGGCCTCGGCGATCGCGTGCGCGTTGTTCGCGATCTTCGGCACGCAGATCGCTCGTCATCTGACCGACGCCGACGCTGCGGTGATCGCATTCGCGGTGACTGTTTCGGCCTGCGGCCTCCTTGCATGGCTGCGAAGTCGGTGGATCCACACCTGGCTTCGGTTCCTCGGGGTCGCGCCGTTGTTGTTCCCCGCGGTGTTCATCATGGGTTCGCCGTCCGGCGATCTCGCCCGGGCGTCCTCGTCGGCGCCGTCGGTCGACCTCGCGCCCGGCCAACGCGGTCCGGTCGTCGTGTTGGTCCTCGACGAACTCCCGACCGCGAGCTTGCTCGACGCCGACGGCAACGTCGACGCCGAGCGATACCCCGGATTCGCGCGCCTTGCCACGGAATCGACATGGTTCCGGAACGCGACGAGCATCTCGTCGAACACGTTGTACGCCGTACCGGCGATCTTCACCGGCGCCTATCCGGAAGGACGGGCGGTCAGCCCTGACGCGAGTCAGCATCCCGACAACCTGTTTCGTCTCTTCGGCGGCGAGTATCGCCTCAACGTGACCGAGTATGTGACGCGCCTTTGCGCGCTCGAGCGCTGCGACCCCGACAACGCCGCCAACGCGCCCGCTGAAGCGTTTGCAACCGATCTTCGGCCGAGCGAACGCACACGGCCGATCGACACGCTGTTGGGCGATGCGTGGTCAACGTTCGTCGCACAGGTGCGTGGCAACGATCCATCGTTGAATCCGACCGCGATGGACATCGACGAGGAGTTCGTGGTTCCCGACATCGAGGCGACCTCGGATGCAGGCTCGGGAACCGACAAGGTTGCCAATACGGCACAGCCCGCGCGCTTCGCCGAGTGGCTCGCTCGTATCGACGGCGACTCCGAATCACCCCAGCTGAGCGTGCTCCACTCGGTGATTCCCCACCATCCGTGGCGGCTCGACGCGACGGGTACGGCGTATCGCTCGTTCGGCGGCGCGAGCGTCGCGTTCTCGAAGTTCGACTGGCTCGATCGTCGGGGAGCGGTGACCACGATGCGGCAACGTCACCTCGAGATGGTGCGCTATGCCGACACCCTCATCGCCGCGCTCATCGACCGGCTCGAAACCGTCGGCGTGTGGGACGACGCGACGGTCGTTGTCACCGCCGACCACGGCGCTTCCTTCGCGCCCGGAGCACCATTTCGATCGTGGACTGCCGAAACCCAAGTCGACGTCATCGGCGTTCCATTGTTCGTCCACGGACCGACCTTCGACGGTGGCTCAGTTGATGACACGCCGGCACAACTCGTCGACATCGTTCCGACGATCGCCGCGGCGCAGTCGATCGAGATGCCGTGGGCGGTCGACGGCGTCGACCTCGCGACCGCCGGCACCCCGCGAACAACGCACCCGTACGCGGTGAAGGGGTTCCCCAACGAGGCGGTGAAACGACCGTATGACGTGATCGAGATCGACGTTGGTGAACACTTGACCGACCTGTTGGCAACTCGACCGTCGCGCGCATTCGGCAGCGACGCGCTCGCGACGTGGCGAACCGGGCCGCAACCCGATCTGCTCGGCCGCGCCATCGACGACATGCGCGTCGGACCGCCGAGCGACATCACCTTCAGGCCCGTGCCGAACTCCCTGGCGACCGCGAGCGGCGTCGGCGACGATGAGGGCATCCACGCCTTGGCGGTGGGCAAGCTCGACGGACCGATCTCGGCCGGCGACACCATGGCGATCACGGTCGACGGAGTGATCGTGTCGACCGGGACCGTCGACGACGTCGATGGTCAAGCCTGGCTGTCGGCGTTCGTGGCCCCGACGCTCGTACGCGACGCAGGGGCGACGGTGGCGTACTACATCGTCGACAGCAATGACCCGTTGACCGTGCGCATGGTCGACGTTGCCGAACCGACTCACTGACCACACGATCGACGACCTCCAACCACCTCGATTCGAAACGAGACAACGATGGCGACCAACGTGCTCGGCGGAGCGCTCCAACCCTGTTCGCTCGACCCGCTGACCGGCTACTACCGCGATGGTTGCTGCAACACCGGACAAGGAGACACCGGCGTGCACACCGTGTGCGCCATCATGACGGCGGAGTTCCTCGAGTTCTCGAAGGCCGCCGGCAACGACCTGTCGACTCCGATGCCGCAGTATGGGTTCGACGGGCTGAAGCCCGGCGATCAATGGTGTTTGTGCGCACCTCGCTGGCAAGAGGCCTTCGAAGCGGGTTCGGCACCCAAGGTCGTACTCGACGCAACCCACATCCAGACCCTCGAGTGGTGCGATCTCGCGGCGCTCCAGGCACACGCGGTCTGAGTCGCGAGTTCCGTCAGTCCAGATACTCGGCCTTGCGACCTTGACGGCGTGAACGGATCGCCTCGTCGAAGTTCTGGGTCGTGAGCCGAACGTAGAGCTGCGATGTCCCTTCGTGGTCCATGTGGCCCGACAGGCTCGATGATTCCATACTCGACCACAACAGTCGCTTGCTCAACTCAATGCCGATGCGGCTCCAACCGATGATCTGTTCAGCCATCGCGTAGCACTCGTCGAGGAGATCGGCGTCGTCGACGACGCGACTCACGATACCGAGACGTTCGGCTTCGTCGGCGGTGACATCGCGACCGGTCAACATGATGTCGGCGGCCTTGGTCACGCCGACCGCACGCGGGAGCAGGTAGCTGAGCCCGAGCTCCGCTGACGTGAGACCGTTGTTGATACCCGCCGCACGGAAATAGGCGCTGCGGGCCGCAACGCGCAGGTCGTGGGCCATCGCGAGACAAAATCCGCCCCCGACCGCCGCCCCATTCACTGCGGCGATGACGGGCTGAGGTACGTGTCGCAGCGATCGGATCACATCATCGAGCAACCGCATGGCGCGTTGCGCAATCGTCGTGAGCGTCAAGCCGTCGATGTTCGGCATCATGCCCGGGTCTTCGAGGTCGGCTCCCGAGCAGAACCCGCGCCCCGCGCCAGTGACGACGATGACGCGCACATCGTTGTCGGCACCGAGCGCCTCGATCTGCTCGCGGAACGGGATCATCACGTCGAACGCCATCGCGTTCATACGTTCTGGACGATTCAGCGTCACGAGCGCGACGCCAGGTCGAGGACGGTCGACCAGGATGAAGCTCATGCGTTCTCCGGCTCCGCCAACGGGTGTCGGGTGAAGAAGTTCCACATCTGGGCGTTCGCGTCGATCGAGAACGTCGTCACGCCCATGACCGATTCGAGGTTGCCGGAGAACTCGCTGCCAGGCCACGTGTGCCCGCCGTCGGTGACCTCGAAGAACCGCACGGACGCGTCAGCCGGACATTCGTACTCGTGCAGCACGATGTCGTCGTCGAAGGGTTCCGCCGTGATCTCGGTGATCGCGTCGGCATCGAGCTCGGCTCCGCAGCCGTTGCGCTTCGCCCACGCGGCAACCGCCTCGGGAACGCTCGGACCGTCGAGCACCTCGGCCGGGAGGTCGCCGTCGCCGATGGTTCCACCGGAACCGTCAGGATTCGGAAGCGTCAGCGCGTCTTCGCCGAGGCCTCCCTCGAAGGCGACGAACCCGTCGGCGGTGCCGTGGAACGCAATCATCGGCACCGGCCGCGACGGTTTGCACCCTTCGACGGCTTGGACTCCGGCCACGGGCGCGACTGCGGCAACGCGATCGGCGTAGACACACGCAATTGCCGAACTCATGAACGCGCCGTTGCTGAGTCCGGTGACGAACACCCGAGCCCGATCGACGCACAACGTCGCTTCGACCTCGTCGAGCAGGTCACCGATGTACGACATGTCGGTCGAATCGAACGCGGTGTCCCAACGTGGCACCGGACCCGTGCCTTCGGGTGTGATCGTGATGAAACCTTCTTGGTCGCCGAACGCGCCCATGGCGCTCATCATCAGATGGACGGTGGAGCCTTCGCTGTAGCCGTGGAGGTCCACCACGACCGGGGCCGGCTGGTCGGGCGCCACACCCGGCGGCACTCGTCGGTAGTAGGTGCGTTTCGCGCCCTCGGAGATGGTCTCGACCTGCTCGTCGGCACCGGGCGCGACCTTCGTTCCGGCCTCACAGCCCGTCGAAGGAACAGCCGCGACCGACGCCGGGTCGAACTTCGTCGTGGTCGGCGCGTCGGGTTCGGTCGTCGTGGTGTCGTCGGCTTCGCTGGTCGTCTCGCTCGCCGAGCCACCTGCACCCTCGTCGTTGTTGTCGTCTCCGGAGCACGCGCCCAACAACACGGCGGCCAGCAACGGCACGGAGATCCAGCGTGATCGCATCGAGTGGCACTCCTGTTCGGCGGGAGCGAGCATCATGCCGCCTCGCGGGTCGCTGTGTCAGACTCGGCGCCGGATGAACCACTGGCGGCGACTCACTGGCGCGCTGATTGCTCTGTCCGGCGTCGTGATTGTTGGCACCGTCGGCTACAAAATGCTCGGCTTTTCGTGGCTTGACGCCCTCTATCAGACCGTCACGACGGTCGCGACCGTCGGGTTCCGCGAGGTCGAACCGTTGTCGGACGTCGGCAAAGTGTTCACGATGGTCCTGATCCTCGTCGGCGTCGGGGTCGCGCTCTACACGTTCAGTGTGCTGATGGAAACCGTGGTCGAAGGCCAGCTGCAAGAGCTCCTGGGGAGACGCCGTATGAATCGAGCCATCGCCGATCTGAGCGGTCACGTGATCATCTGCGGTTGGGGCCGCGTCGGTCGGACGATCGCCGAAGATCTCGCCGCATCTGGCCGGGGCGTCGTCGTCATCGACTCGAACGCCGAACGGCTGGAGACTGCAACCCACCTCGCGCTCGTCGGCGACGCCACCGAAGATGCCGTGTTGCGCGCCGCGGGCATCGACCGCGCAGCGGCATTGGTCGCCGCAGTCGACTCGGACGCCGCGAACCTGTTCGTCACGATCAACGCGCGGGCGTTGAACCCGGGGCTGTTCATCGTGTCGCGCGTGCGATCGGAATCGAACGAGGAGAAGCTTCGTCGGGTCGGCGCCGATCGGGTCGTCAACCCGCAATCGATTGGCGGGGCGCGCATTGCGGCGTTCGTGCGTCAACCCAACGTTGCTGAGTTCGTCGATGTCGTGATGCACGACCGCAACCTCGAGTTCCGACTCGAGGAGATCACCGTGCCTGCCGGATCGGCGATCGATGGCGTATCGCTGCGCGACGCACACCTTCGCGATCGCACGGGCGCGATGGTGCTCGCGTTACGAGCTGAAGACGGTTCGTTCACCACCAACCCATCGCCCGAAACGCCGTTACGTCGCGGTCAGGTGCTCATCACCATCGGTACGCCTACCCAACTCGCCGCATTGGAAGACCTCGTCGCGAGCTGAGAAGCCGGTCAAGGCCAGCAGTGTCGACCACACAGCGAACAGCCGCGGTCTTCGGCACCTCGTCACTCGGACATCATCTCGGAGAAGTTGTCGCGTCGAGTTCGGCGACGAGTTTCTTGGGCGCGACGCAACGGTAGGCGTCGGCGAGGATCTCGGCGACCTCGTCCCAGTCGGCCTGACGGTCGAGGCGCACACCGATCCAGCCCCGATGACCGACGTACGGCGGGCGAAAGAAGCGATCGGGTTCGAGCCCGACCATCTCCTCTTGGACCCCGTCTGGCGCCGCGCACCAGATCCCGACGTTGCCGTCGCCGTGATGATCGTCGACCCACATCGCAATCGTCTTCTTGCCGCGCACGAACCAAGTCGGCGCGCCGTGACTCAAGCGTTCTTCGACTTCGGGCAAGGCCAGACAGATCGCCCGGACGCGCTCGAGCGGGCCGGATTTCTCGGCCGCACGCTTCGCCACCTCAGTTGACCTGACGTGTGTGGCCAGCCCAGAAGTCGTCGCGCAACTTGAACTTCTGGAGTTTGCCCGTGGCGGTGCGCGCCAACTCGGCGCGGAACTCGATGCGCTTCGGGCACTTATAGCCCGCAAGCTTCGTCTTGACGTACGCGATCAGTTCGTCCTCGCCGACCGTCGCACCAGGCGCGAGCACGACGAGCCCGAGCACGAGTTCGCCCCACTTCTCGTCGGGGATCCCGATCACCGCGACCTCGGCGACCTCGGGATGGCTGAACAACGCATCTTCGACCTCGATCGAGCTGACAGTCTCACCACCCGAGATGATGACGTCCTTCTTGCGGTCGGAGATCGTCAGGTAGTGGCCGTCATCGTCGAGCGTGCCGCCATCGCCCGTGTGGAAGTAGTCGAAACCATCCGGCTGGTCGCTCGGAGCGTGAATGGCATCCGCGGTCGCTTCGGGCTGTTGCCAGTACCCGCCCATAATGACGTTGCTGCGCGCCAGCACCTCGCCGTCGGGGCTGATCCGGATGTCGACGCCCACCGCAGGAGCTCCCGCGCGACTCAACCGCTTCGCCCGCTCGCCCACATCGAGATCGTCGTACTCGGCGCGCGACCGATTGATCGTCAAGAGCGGCGAGCTCTCCGTCAGCCCGTAGATCTGGATGAACTCCCACCCGAGTTCGGTCTCGCACCGTTCGATGGTCTTGGTCGGAGGCGGCGCGCCGGCACACACGATGCGGGTTCGGCCAGCGCCCGGGATATCGCCCGTCCATTCGGTCGCGGCATCGAGCACCAGGTTCAGCACTGCGGGAGCCCCGCACATCAACGTCACGCCGTGCTGCTCGACGCGGCGCAGGATCTCGGCGCCGTCCACCTTGCGCAAGATGACATGCCGCCCGCCCGCACCTGTCACGCCGTAGACCATGCCCCAACCGTTGCAGTGGAATTGCGGCAACGTGTGCAAGTAGACGTCGCGGTCGGTGACTGTCGTGTGCCAACCGAACGTCACCGCGTTGACCCAGATGTTGCGATGGGTCATCTGCACTCCCTTGGGGCGCGCCGTCGTTCCGCTCGTGTAGTTGATCGTCGCGGTCGCGTCTTCGTCGGGGGTCCAGGGGCGCGGTTCGACGCCGTACCGCAACAGCTCGTCGTCGGCGTCCGCCCCGATCACGAGTTTGCGCTCACATTCGACCGACGCCAGCGCGTCGGCGAGTTCGGGATCGACGAGCAGCAGCCGCGCCCCGCTGTGCTCCATGATGTAGCTGATCTCCTCGGCGACCAACCGAAAGTTGATCGGCACCAGGACCCGACCACTCCCCGATACGCCGTAGAAACTCGTGTAGAGCCGGGCCGCGTTCTGCGACACGATCGCCACCCGCTCGCCGACATCGATGCCCATCTCGTCGAGGCCCGCTGCTTGCGCCCGCGCCCGCTCGGCAACCTCGCAGTAGGTGAGCGATCCCCACGGAGTGGCGGGCTGGTCCGGCTCGTCGACGACTGCGACGCGATCGCCGTACACCTGCTCGGCCCGGCGAAGAAAATCGTTGACCGTGAACGGAACCTTCATGCGTTGCGCACCTCACTGAGTTTCACGAGCTTGGCCTGGGGTGTCTCGATGTCGCCTTCGGGGAGGAAGAATCGCCAGAACACCATGCCGAATGGCCGCCCCTCGGCATCGATCCAGTTCGCCACGCCGGGGTCTTCGTGGGCGATGACCATGCGGAAGCTGCCGTCGGCCTCGAGCGCAGTGTTCGCCCGGTTGCGACCCGACGGGCGGTTGGCGTAGTCGTAGGTCTGGAGGTAGCGATTCCAGAGCGACACGTTGCCGAACTCGCAGGTCGGCCAACGCCCGGTGATGACGAGCGCCTCATCGGGCGCGAGCAAGTACGGCGCCATCGAGTACGCCGCGTCGAACGCACTGAACGCGAGATCGCCTGGCGTCTCCGGCGGATGGAAGTGATTCGGCGTCACCGACACCCACGTTGGCTGTTCGCGTTCGCCCGGCTTCGCCTGCTCGAGCGTGCGACTGCGCACAAAGGTTGTGACCCGCCGAATCCCCTCGGCAACGCTGGCATCGTTCCAAGGTTCGGGAGGCCCAGGTTGCGCGAGGTTTTCGATGACGATCGGGATGCGTCGGTAGCAGTTCGGGTCGCGTTGTGCGTGACCCGGCTCCTCGAAGTAGCAGCGGACGATCAACTCGCTCGCACCGTTCGGCAAAGCCATCCAGTTGCGGGCGCGCGCCTCACCGCCGAAGAAGACCTCGAACGAACCGTCCGCGTCGACGTCGAAGTCGACGTGGCGCAACACACCCGCGGTCGCGTTGCTGTAACCCCCGTCGGCCGTGTTCGTCTCGACGGTGAACGAGTAATAGGGACTGCGGTCGGTCGTGCCCGATACTCGGTACGCGCAATCGTCGCGCACCGGCGCAGTCAGATACAGCGCGTCGGGGTTGTCGCCGAGCATCTTGCGAGTTCGCGTGACGATCGGCCGGAAGATCGGTCGTTCCGGATCGCTCTCGAACATGAGCGTGAGGCCGCCCTCGATCGTGTGCATCACCGAACGGAATCCATCGGGCAGGTCGCCGAACGCTTCGGCCATCCATTCGTCGCCGAGGTAACGCTGTTCGACCTCGGCGAGAAGCGCAACGAGCTCGCGGAAGGCCGCGCGGGAGTTACTCATCTGGAAACCTCGTGTACGTGTCGATGATCATGATGGCGAAGTCGTTGGGCGCCGGCCGAGGACCGTCGAGCACGCCGCGGGCCCGAAGGTCGGCGTCGATGGTGTCGAGGATGAACTCGAGACGCAGATCGTCGGCGTGCGAACGCCACGTGTCGCGCTCAGCTCCGTCGGCGAAGCAGTAGGCCTTCCAACTCACCGAAAAGCGCATCGAGTTCGGGTCAACGACGGCGAGTTCGTCGCCCTCGGTGTCGAGCAACGTCCATCGATCGGCACCCGGCCGCACCTTCATGCCCGGACGGGCCGCAAGCGCCGCGTCCTCGTTGCCCGAAACCAGATCTACACCGTGGAACACCGAGTCGGTATCGAGCACGACTGCGGTGTTGTGCGTTGGCTCGATATCGACGCGACGACCGTCGCGGCCATTGGGGTAGGTGATGAGCGCGCCGGATTCGCCCGGACCGAAAAACGCGATCGCCGTTGCAATCGGCATGTGCCAGCGTTCGAACAGACCGGAGTGGTGCATCGCGACGAGCAGCCATTGCGAGGTGGTGGTGCGGTTCGCGCCCCGGAACTCGGGGACATCGGTGTGGACCGCGAGCTCTTGGCCGGGCAGATAGAGGTTCGCGAACACGATCGCCGGTTCGACAATCGGGCGACCATGGATCCGCTGCGCGGCCTCGACGAATCCGTCGTGACGGAGAAACGGTTCGATACCGGGTGCGGCGATCGTGTCCCCGTAGGCGTAGGTCTCGCGCAGGTAGTTCGTGCGCGCGGCCGCCTCCCTGACCGAGAGGTCGCCGCGGCGACGGAGGTGGTTTCTCACCGCGTCGATGCGTTGCGGCAATTCGTCCGCGTAGCCCGTTGCGTGGCCCTCGTTGCTGTACATCCCGTAGGGTCCGAAGGCGTCGCGTACGGCCAACATCGCTGCTGCGCCTGTCTCATCGAATACCCGGTCGATCGCGACGATCGTGGCCGCTTCCGTGGTCATGGCTGCCAGCCTGCCAGACCGAGCAGGGATCACGCAGATGGACATCGATCGACAGGGAGCATCATGACCATTCAGATCATCGGCGCCGGCTTCGGACGCACCGGCACCCACTCGCTCAAGGTCGCGCTCGAACGACTGCTCGGCGGCACGTGCCACCACATGATCGAGGTGTTCCCGAATCCGCACCAGGTGCCCGTGTGGCGCGACGCCACGACCGGCTCGATGCCGGACTGGAGCGAGTTCTTGTCGGGCTACTCCAGCATCGTCGACTGGCCGGGCGCTGCGTTTTGGCCCGAACTCGCAGCGGCGTTCCCCGATGTACCGGTGTTGTTGTCAACGCGGTCTCCCGAATCGTGGTGGACGAGCGCGACGAACACGATCTTCCAAGGCATCGGCTCGGCTGGCCGGGACGACGAGTGGACCCAGATGGCGCGTGGGGTATTGGCCCGCAGCGGTATCACCGACCTCGCCGACGAGGCAGGTTGCAAAGCGGCGTTCGTCGCGAACATCGAGCGGTGCCGCGCCGAGGTCGCGTTCGACCGTCTCGTCGAGTGGACCGCGACCGATGGGTGGGGTCCGCTGTGTCGCGCGCTCGGTGTCGACGTGCCCGCCGAACCGTTTCCAGTGACGAACACGACCGAAGAGTTTCGAGCGATGATGCTCGGCAACCCCTGACGCAGAACCCGCGAACTCAGCGGATCGCGGTGAACTGCGGCGCGAAACGTTCGGCCATCCGGGCGTACCCCGCCGGATTCGGATGGAGGTCGTCGGGCAGATCGCCGGCATCCCAGTCGGGCTCGTCGAACAACGTCAGTCCATCGACGTGGTGGAGGTTCGCGTCACCCTCGGCTCGCCGCTGGTCGACGAACGCGGCGACGATCGCACGCACTCGACGAAGGGTGAGGCTCCCCTCGGCCAGCGCCGGCGGGCGGTCGAACACGCGGACCTTTCCGTCGGGCTTCGGCGCGGTCGGGCCGGGGTGATCTTCGGCGACCGGACAGAAGATCGGCGAGACCAGGACGAACGGGGCGTCGGGGCAGCGTTCGCGGATCGTGTCGACGAACCCGTGCAACGTCGGCGTGAAGATGCGCTCGCGCATCGAGTCGGCGTTGATGACGTTGATCCCGATCTTGACGCTGACGTAATCGGGTTGCAGATCACGAATGGTGCGGGCGACGAATGCATCGAGGTGGCACTGCCCGGCGAGCGCGACCGAGATGAGCTCGAGGCCGCTCGAACGAGCGACCAGTGCAGGCCACGTCTCGGTCGGGTTCACGACCTCGAGACAGTGGCTGATCGAACTGCCGTAGTGCACCCAACGCGGCGCATCACTCGGCGACGCGGCGGTGGTCGCTCCGTCGTCGACGCGCAAGGCGCGGACCTCGGTCGTGGCGTTCGTCGGGAGCCAGATTTCAACCCGCTTCCGATGAGTTCCGAGGCCGGTCCAGCGCAGGTTCCAAGGCTCAGCAGGTTCGAACCCGGTGACGCCGCGCGCGATCGGGTCGAGCACGAAGCGCTGTGCGCCATCGGTCTGCTCCTGTCCGACGACAGTGCCGTCGATCACGAGGTCGACGCCGTGGATCATCGCCGGTTGACCGTCGAAGCGGAACGCAGTGAGGTGCGCGTCGAACTCGATCGTGTCGCTGTCAGTCGCGAAGGCGAGTCGGACACCGCTGCTCATCCGCACCATCGACTCGACGAACAGGTCGGGAATCTGGCTCCGCGTCCAATCGGGCAACCGCCGCGGCGCCAGGCCATGGTCGCTGCGATCGAAACCCAGCGCCCCCCGCCACTCGATCACGCCATCGTCCAACACCACGTCTTGCATCCAGCGACTCTAGGCGGGTCCGGTTCACCGGTATCGGTGTTGCCGGCGGGCGCGTTCGGACGCGAGCATGCGGGTGTGATTCGGCGACTGGGTGGCAACCTCGGGCTGCGTGCCGCGGACCGCGCGCCCACCGAGTCGCTGCAGCTCGAGGCCGACGGGTACGCCGTGATTCGCTCCGTGTTCGGACCCGATGACATCGCTGCGATCGCCGACGAGATCGAAGTCTCCTTTCGAGAACGCGAACCCGAGCGCGGCCGGACCGACAAGGACGAGTTTCGCTACGCGATGCTCAATTACGGCGCGCACGCGCAGGCCGCGATCGGTCACCCTCGAATCCTCGAAGTCATCGAACCGTTGATCGGCGACGACTGCCACGTGATCGCGAACACCGCGTGGAAGAACCCGCCAACGTTCGCGGGCGGACCATGGCACTGCGACGCCGGACCGCACGTTCCGCGCCCGCGGGACGTTCCCTGGGACGAACGAATCCCCTACCCGATCTTCGCAGTCGGAGCCCACCTCATGCTGCGAGATTGCGACCTACGCGACGGGCCCACCGAGGTCGTGCCCGGTTCGCATCGCTCTGGCCGGTTGCCCGATTACGACCGCGTCGACAGCCCCGACTTCGGCTACGAAGGCCGCGGTCCGATCGCGGTGACCGCCGATGCCGGCGACGTCATCTTGTTCGCATCCGATCTCTGGCACCGAGGCCGACCGGCCGACAACGGCCGCGGTCGGCTCTTCCTACAGTGCCACTACGGGCGACGCGATCTTGCCCAACGGATCGTGACGACCGACGAGGTCAACCAACTCAGTGCGGCGGCAATCGAGCGTGCCGACATGAATGGCCCTCGTGCACGCACGTTGGTGGGTCTCCACGCCCCGTACTTCTACGACGGCTGACGAGTTCGCGATCAATCGAGCAGTTGGGCGCAGATTCGACCGAGGTCCGCAAAGTCGTCGGCGCTGAGGCGATCGACGAGGGCGGCGCGCACGGCGTCGACATGGCCCGGCGCCATGCGGGCGAGCGCCGCATGGCCGCCATCGGTGAGGACGGCGTAGGCGCCGCGCCGATCGTCGGGGCACGCCTCGCGCCGCACCCAGCCGAGGCCCTCCAAGCGGGCGACCGCGTGCGACAGGCGCGAACGCGACGACAAGGTTGCTTCGGCCAACTCACTCATGCGCAGTTGTCGGTCGGCGGCCTCCGACAGGCGGACGAGGATCTCATAGTCACCGTGCACGAGGTCGTGATCGGCGGCCAACTGCCGTTCCAACTGCGCAAACACCTGGCGATGGGCTTCGAGGAAGGCTCGCCATGATCGTTGCTCGTCGGGGGTCAACCACCTGGTCATCGGTCCAGTGTAGTGAAATTGGTTGACACTTCAATCATCAGTGGTACAGTGCTCAATAGTTCAAAGTTCAACTACCTTCGAGGAGCAGCTATGACCACCACGACCGCCCACTCCCACGACCTCGGACTCACCACCGGCATCTGGACCATCGACCCCGCGCACAGCCACGTTGGGTTCAGCGTCCGCCACCTCGTGGTGAGCAAGGTCCGCGGCGAATTCACCGACTTCGCGGGCACCATCACCATTGCGGACGATGCACTCGCCAGTTCGGTCGACGCCACCGTCGACGCCGCGAGCGTGCGCACCCGAGACGCTGCTCGCGACGAGCACCTCCGCACGAGCGACTTCTTCGCCATCGAGCAGCACCCAACCTGGACCCTGCGCTCCACCGGCCTGCGCGCAACCGGCGCCCGGACATTCGCGCTGACCGCCGACCTGGCCATCCGTGGCGTCACCCGTTCGGTGGAGTTCGACCTCGAGTTCCACGGCGTCACCCCCGATCCGTGGGGCGGCACGCGACTCGGACTCTCCGCCGAGACCACCATCAATCGTAAGGACTTCGGTGTCGACTGGAATCTTCCGGTCGACGGAGGCGGCGTCGTCGTCGGCGACAAGGTCACGATCACACTCGAAATCGAGGCGATCCGCCAGGCCGCCTGAAGTCCCCGACGGCGTGCGATGCTGCGGAGGTGGCCGAACTCCCCCGGTCGGCCACCTCCGCCACTCGCAAAGGAGCCTCGATGCAGATTCAAGAACTTGGCCATGTCGTGCTGTATGTGCGCGATCTCCAACGGTCACGCGCGTTCTACGGCGAGGTCCTCGGCTTTCCCGAGATTCGTAGCGACGACGCACCGACCGGATTCCCAGCGGCCGCGTTCAGCGCCGGGCGCACGCACCACGAACTCCTCTTGATCGAAGTCGGCACGAACGCGGCGTCGCTTCCAAGCGGTCGGCGTGTTGGCATGTACCACATCGGTCTGAAGGTCGGCGACGACGACCAGACGCTGCGCGACGCGATCGTGCACCTGCGCGACCACGGCGTGAAGATCGTCGGCACCGCCGACCACCACGTGTCGCACAGCGTGTATCTCGAAGACCCCGACGGCAACGAGATCGAGTTGTACGTCGATGTCCCCGGCGTCGACTGGCGCGCCGACCCCACCCTCGTCATGCGCCCCGCCGCCCCACTCCAACTCTGACCCCACATCGCCCGACCGCACGATGGGTTCGTGCGAGACGCATCGCCCGCGATGCGGCGACACCGCGGAGGAAACGATCGTGGAAAAGAGTGGCGGAAGCAACGAACGTCGTAGGATCATCGGCATGACATCACGCCGACTTCGCCTCGCCGCGCTCGTTGCCACTACCTGCCTCACGGTGGTTGCGTGCGGGGGCGACGACTCCGACGACACGACCAACCCGACCAACCCGACCAGCGCGGACTCCGACGCGAACGACCCCGCGCCGACGAACACCGACCCCGACGACGCAGCGATCACGATCGAGGACTTCGAGTTCGCGATCCCCGCCTCCGTCCCGGCCGGTTCGGTCGCGATTCAGAACAACGACGCGGCGCCCCACACCCTCACCGACGACGCAGGGTCGTTCGACATCGCGGTCGACGCAAACGCGTCGACGACCGCCGAGATCCCCGCCGGCACCTACGAGGTGCACTGCGAGATCCACTCGACGATGACGGGCTCGCTCACCGTCGCCTGATCGACGGCCGACTCGTGACCTTCGCGCTCCCGTTCGCGCTCGATCCCAGCTGTATCAACGAGTTCGAGGCCAAGGGTCACACCGTCGTTCGCGGTCTGCTCGACGCCGACACGATCGAGCCGTATCGCGTTGCGATCGAGGCCGCGGTGGCTCAGTGGAACGAACACCTGCCGCCGATCGAACAACGCGACACGTACAGCAAGGCGTTCATCCAGGTGATGAACCTCTGGCAACGCGACGAGTTGGTGCGCGAGTTCGTCTTCGCTCCGAGATTCGCGCAGGTCGCGGCCGAACTACTCGGGGTCGACGGCGTTCGGCTCTACCACGATCAGGCGTTGTGCAAAGAGCCTGGCGGTGGATTGACGCCATGGCACCAAGACCAGCGCTATTGGCCGCTCGATACCGACCGCACCATCACCATGTGGATGCCACTCGTCGACGTTTCCGACGCCGTCGGAACGATGAGCTTCGCAAGCGGTTCCCACCGTCATGGCGAACTCGGCCCGTGGGTGATCGGTGACGAGTCCGAAGCGGGATTCGCCGAGATCGTCGGCCGCATGGGGTTCGATGTCGAGACACACGGGGTGTTGCGTGCCGGTGATGCAACCTTCCATTCGGGTTGGACCCTGCACCGTGCGCCGGCAAACGACACCGCGACGTTGCGCAGCGTGATGACGGTGATCTGGTTCGCGGATGGCACCAATGTCTCGGCCATCGCACCGACGATGCAGTGGGATCAACGCTTGTGGCTCGACGGCATCGAACCCGGTCGGCGGGCAGCCGGCCCGCTCAACCCTCGGTTGTGGCCACCGACCTGATCAGCCGACCCGGCGCAGCGTGTTGTGGTCGGTGTGCGCGAACGGCTCGGGAAACTCGTCCATCTTGAGCATCGTGGTCTCGTCGTACGACCAGGTTCCGTCACCAATCGCGATCGTCACCGTGTAGCTCACAGTGCTTGCGTGCTTGGTGAGGTACTGGTTCTCGCTGATCGAGTACTGACTCCCGCCAAGTTCGGCGCGCAGGGTGTAGTCGGTCGCGTCGCTCGCCGCGGTGCCGCCCGCGAGCACGGTGATGCCGCGCGGCACGACGAATCCGCGCAACACCTCGCCGGTCGCGCCGTCCCATAGCCAGTATCCAACCTCGGTGTGAAACGGGTTCTCTTCGTCGTCGCGCCACATCGCGGTCTTGTAGTCGAGGCCATAGAGGTGCTGACTGCCATTGTCGACCGGACCGAACGGCTTCATCGAGACTTTCTCGAGATACGGCGTCTGGAGCACCTTCTCCTTCGAGTGTGAGAACGCGGTGTCGAGTCCGCCTTCGCCTTCCCACTCACCAATCAACGCTGCGAGTGGACCCCATGCTGCGTTCGACATCGCCACTACTCCTCTCGTTTCGGGAGATTCAGCACCTCCCCGTCGGATCGGATCGTACCGTCGGTTCGCGACTGCGCAACCCTGCGTCACCGGCAGTCTTCCGATCACCCGCCGGTTTCGTTGCAGTCCTGCCCGCGATAGGTTCCGCATCGATGTCTGCCGAAGCAGTCGCCGAGAGCTACTTCGATGCAATCCGCGCCCGCGACGCCAGTCGTTTGCGCGAGTTGTTTGCCGACGACGGCGTGCTCGTCAGCGGCGGCGTCACCTACGTCGGCGCCAACGCGATCGCGACCTGGTACGAAACGCAGGCGTTTCTGATCGAACCGGAACCGATGCTGGGCCCCTTCATCGTCGATGGCGATCGAGTTGCCGTCGAGATCGACCTGTTCACCACCATCGGCCAGATGTCGGTGTGCGACATCTTCGAAACCCGTAACGGACGAATCGAGCGGTTGGCGATCTACGGCACTCCCCGCCTGGAATCCTGACCCCGCCCTCCGAGGCGGCCCGAGCGGCCGACCCCAACCGGCCTCCGCCGGGGCGGCGTGGCCCGAACTACCGCCCGACTAGGTCTCAGGCCCGGGGCACGACCCGCCGACACTTCTCCGTGGCGTCGGCGCGAGTGCAAGCAGAATGTCTGGATCAGGCGAACCGCGCCATCCTGCGATCTGCGCCACTCGGCCCGCCTGCTGCCATCTTGTTGATCCTGATTCTCGGTGACGCCGCACCGCTGCGAGCCCGAATTGCCCTGGTCGGCGCGGTCACCTTGACCAACGCGTTCGGGATCCTGACCACCTTGCAGTTCCGTCGTGAGCAACGCCGGCGCGAAGTGCACCGATGGTGGCCGACCACCGTGTACGGGCTGCTCGTCGGGTTCTCGTGGCCGATGCTGGCGATTGTCGGCTTCCCGGGCGCGGACCATGTCGACATGCGGGCGATCATCGCGTTGTTCGTGTGCGGCGTCTCGGCGACCCAGATCGTCTCCGCGGCGTCGCATCGCCGCTACTTCTTCGCGACGCAGGTTCCGCTCCTGGGGGTGATGACGTTCGTCTATCTCAACAGCAGCGATCAGACGACCCACCTGCTCGGGTTCGCGTTTCCGATCTACCTCGGCGTCGTGATCATGTTGCACCACGATGTCAACAAGGTGGTCGTGAGCGAGATCGAGTTGAAGCACACCAACGGTGACTTGATTGCGAACCTCACCGCCGAACAAGCGCAAGCCGCCGTCACGAACGCGCGCCTCGTCGAAGCGAATCAGCAACTCACCGAACAGGCGTTGCGCGACAGTCTGACCGGCCTCGCCAACCGCACCGCGTTCCTCGAATCCCTCGATCGCGCCGTCGCCTCGTCGGGGCGTCACCGCAGCATCGTGGGCGTGCTCTTCTTCGACATCGACCGGTTCAAACTGATCAACGACTCGCTGGGTCACGCTGCGGGCGACGAGCTGCTGATTGCGATTGCACAGCGCGTCGAAGCCGTATTGCGACCCGGCGACGTGCTGGGTCGGCTCGGCGGCGACGAGTTCGTCGTCGCCCTCCCGACGCTCGCCGACCCGTACGAAGCCGTGGCCATCGCCGAGCGCGTTCGGGTCGCGGTGAACGAACCCCTCGAACTCGTACACCGGCGAGTGCAAGTCACGATCAGCATTGGCGTCGCAACAACCGATGACAAGTCGGAATCAGCCAACGACCTGCTCCAGCATGCAGACGCGGCGCAATACCGCGCAAAACAAAGCGGGCGTGACCGCGTCGAAGTCTTCGACGTCGATCTCCGCAGCCGCGCGCAACACGTTGTCGACACGGAGATCGCGCTCCGCAACGCGCTCGACCTCGGTCATGTCGTGCCGTGGTTCCAGCCGCAGATCGATCTCCAGACCGGGGCCGTGATCGGCGCCGAGGCTCTGGCGCGTTGGGTCGACCCCGAACGCGGCGTCATTCCCCCCGACGAGTTCTTGCCCCTCGCCGAGATGGTCGGATTGATGTTCCGGGTCGACACGACGATCGCTGCCGCGTCGGTGCGTGCCCGGGTGCGGCTCGCCGAACTCGGAGTCGACCCGCGTTTTCGCGTGTGGAGCAACGTCTCCCCCGGAATGCTCGCTCGCGGCAACCAGACCGAACGACTCGCCGTCTACATGCAGGGAACCGGATGCGACCCCCACGGTTTCGGGATCGAGATCACCGAGACCGGCGTGCTGTACGACCTCGAGGCCGCGCGTCGAGAGCTCACTGCGGCGCGCGAACTCGGCGTGCGGGTCGCGCTCGATGACTTCGGTACCGGCCACTCGTCGCTGTCGTTGTTGCGAGACCTGCCGATCGACGAGGTGAAGATCGACCGCACCTTCGTGCGCGACCTGACCGACGATCCGATCGACGCTGCCATCGTCACGGGCGTCACCGAGATCGCACGCCGCATCGGACTCGAAGTCGTCGCGGAAGGTGTGGAGCGAGCCGACCAAGAAGCCGTCGTCCGCGAGCTCGGATGCGCACGGGCACAGGGCTGGCTCTACGGCAAGGCCATGCCGCTCGACGAGTTCATCGACACGCTCGGCCTCCTCACCGAACGTCCCACGCCCGCGGTCTCCTGACACCACGAACCACGCGGCAGATCCGCCGCCACGACGCCGCCGCCTAACCTGCCCGACGCGACCCGGACACAGACAGGGTTGTGGACGCGTTCCGATGGTGCCATAGGCCCTCGTAGCCCTCGTGGGGGTTGTCGAAAACCCTGTGGGAAAGACGCGCGGCGCCCGCCCGGAACGGATGGCCCTGTTTTTGGAACGCGTGAATCCATCGACGTGACCGAACCTTTGGGGACACATATAGCCAGGACACGGACTCCTCAGCAGACTCCCCAGGACACGAACATGTGTTCGTTAGTCCCTTAATCTCCAGCGAGAGGCGACGCGCCTGAACCGCGAGCCGGGGGTGGCACCAGAGCCGCGCCGTTAGTCGTTACGCTGTTTCAAAACCGCCAATCATTGTGCGCCAATGCGCGCCGGTGTCGTCTGGGTCCCGATTCTGGGACAGTCCATGACAACGCCGGCGCGTTCTTCTTTTTGGAGAGTGTCCCGATGGGAACCGAACCGCCCAACGAAGTGACGACGAAGCGTCGAGGGGCAACTTCGCCCGCTGCGATCGCCCGGGCCGAACGCGAACGCGAGGCAATCGCGATGCGCCGAGCGGGCGCGAGTTTCGACGACATCGCCGACCGT
>SXIR01000085.1 GCA_005772765.1 Actinomycetota bacterium | reverse complement strand
CCTTCGGGTGGCTGAACAACACGCCCCAACCGTCGCCGAGGTAGTCGTGGAAGTCGATCTTGCCGTCGGTGGTTTCGGCCGTGAAGTCGGGGGCGGTGTCGCCGAGTCGTAGCGCCATGGGTGTCTCCTCGTTGGGACGTTCGAATGCGTCGTTGCGGCCGAATGGTAGCGAGCGCGCCGTCAAAATCCTACCTCTGAGGTCGGATTTCGACGGCGGTCGGACCCTGCCGTGGCGCTTCGGATTGACGTTGTCGGCGCGCGCGGTGAGACTCCGGTTCGTGGCGGGGTATTCGGGCACAGCGTTGCCCAAGAAATTGGGTATCAAAGTCGGCTGTCGGCTCGCGGTCGTTCGCGCGCCCGAAGGCTTTGAACGCACGCTCGAACCGTTGCCCGATGGTGTACGACTTCGCACCCAGGCGCGCGGCGAAACCGACGTCATCGTGTTTTTCGTGACCAGGCGCGCCGAACTCGATCGCCGGTTTCCGGTGCTCGCCCGCTCGCTCGCCAGCACCGGAGGCCTGTGGATCGCGTGGCCCAAGCGCACCGCGGGTGTGGCAACCGACTTGAGCGGCGACGTTGTTCGCTCGCTGGGTCTGGCCCACGGTCTCGTCGACAACAAGGTGTGCGCGGTCGACGACGTGTGGTCGGGTCTTCGGTTCGTGTACCGCGCTGCTGACCGCCCTGGGCGCAACGGGCAGTCGGGGCGCTGATTCGGTTCGGTCCGACCGCATGACTCGCGGCTGGCCGCGCAACGCGTGGGTCGCGCCGAACGGTTGCGCGATGCTGGTGCGATGTGCGGTCGATTCGTGTCCACGACGCCGTTGACGAACCTTGCCGAACAGCTCCTCGTCGACGAGGTCCGAACCGATGACGATCGGCCGAACTGGAACGTGACGCCGCGTGCTCCCATCCCGATCGTCGCGTCGACCGCCGACCACGTGCGCGTGCTCGACCGAGTGCGGTGGGGGTTGGTGCCGTCGTGGGCCAAAGACCTAAAGATCGGCGATCGCCAGATCAACGCTCGGGCCGAGACGTTGCGTGAACGGCCGGCCTATCGCCACGCGTTCAAGAAGAAGCGCTGCCTGATCCCGGTCGACGGCTTCTACGAGTGGCAGGTGGTTACCGGCCAGAAGGCCAAGCAGCCGGTGTTCATCCACCGACCGGGAGGCGAACTCGTCGTGTTCGCGGGCCTCTACGAAATGTGGAAGGACAAGTCGGATGCGGACGCTCCGTGGATTCGGACGTGCGCGATCGTGACGACCGCAGCCAACGAGACGATCGCGCCCGTGCACAACCGCATGCCGGTCGTGCTCCCGGCGCAACACCATGACACCTGGCTCGACCCCGACAACGATGACGTCGACGCGTTGAGCGAGTTGCTCGGTCCCGCGCCCGAGTCGTTGTTGCAGTGGTACGCGATCTCGACTGCGGTGAATCGGCCTGCGAACAACTCCCCGGAATTGTTGGAGCCCCTCGCGGTGTGATGACGCGTCGCTCAGACGGCGACGGCGGCCTTCAGCAAGGCGATGACGTGTTCGCGTCGTGCTGCCAATGCCTCGTCGCTGCGAGGATCGCCGCCGAGCAAGCCGCCGATGAGCGGAGCGTCGGAGAGATACGACAACACGGCGCCGTAGCCCGTGAGCAGAAGCTGTCGGGCGTCGTAGCGACGAAGTCGTCCAGCGTCCATCTCGCGTTCGAGAAACGATGCGCCGCGATCGAAGAGTGGACGAAGCAGCGTCGTGAGTTCCTCGGTGAGTATCGGGCCGCCATCGAGCGCCTCGCGCCGAACGAGCTGCACGAACTCCGGATGTTCTTCGAAGAACCGAAACGCGGCGCGCATGACGCGTTCGACTTGCGGCCATCCTTCGCGAGGTCCGGCCGTTGCTTCTTCGACGAGGTCGACCCAGTCGACGAACGATTTGAGGACGACCGCTCGATAGAGAGCGTCCTTGGACGCAAAGTGGTGCAGCAAACTCGGCTTCTTGATGCCGACCTCGTCGGCGATGTCGTTGAGGGACGTCGCGGAGTAGCCGTGCTCGGCGAACCGTCGAAGCGAGACGGCGATGATGAGTTCTTTGGTGCTCGGCGGTGCCGACGAGAGAGCCATGATCGGCCCGAGGCTACGTCACCGAGCGTCGTGACGGTGCCGCCCACGAGTTGGTCGAGCCATCGTGCCAGCGGGCGCGATCCGTCGCCGGAGTCGCTGGTGTTGGCGTCGGTGAGCTAGGCGCGTCGGGCCGGAGCGATTGCTCGTGCCACCGCGAGCGCCTGATCGGCGTTGCCGAGGATGGCAGGTGCCGGGGTGGTGACGCCGGCATCGACATAACGGCCGATGTGTTCGGCGATCTGTTCCATCGAGCCGGAAATGACGAGCGCGTCGACGAGTTCATCGGGAATCGCTTCGGTTGCCGCGGCGCGGTCACCCGCCTTCCAGTGGTCCCACATCGGGCGCAGCATGTCGCCGCGCCCGAGCCACTCGTGGAACGCCGCGTACACCGGGACATTCAGGTACTGCGCAATCGCGCGACGGCCCACGAACCGAACCAGGTCGCGATCTTCGGTCGGGAGGACGAACAGCCGAGCAACGATCTCGCGCGGCTCGCCGTTCGGACCGACCACGTGCGGCGTGACCGAACGCACGTCATCGGCACTCAACCAGTTGATAATGGCGCCGTCGCCCTCGCGCCCGGCGAGGCGCAACATGCCTTCGCGCAGCGCGGCGACGAGGATGGGCGGTTGGGGGTCGACCTTCACGCCGAGGCGGAATCCGTTCACCGAAAACGTTTCGTAGTCGGCCGTGACCTTCTCGCCGGTCAGCGCTGTGCGCAAGAACCGGACCGTGTCGCGCACGCGCTGATACGGCTTGTCGAAGGGAATGCTGTTCCACCGTTCGACGATGATGTTGGAACTGCTGCCGATGCCGACCGCGAAATGGCCGGGGTTCGCGGCGCACAGCGATGCAACCTGGGACGCGAGCGTCATCGCGCCTCTCGTGTACGCCGGAATGATCGCCGTACCCAGGCGCAGTTCGGGAGCCCACGCGGCCGCGAGTACGAGCGGGGTGAACGCGTCGTACGCGCCGGACTCGGCCGACCACACGTCGGTGTAACCAAGATCGACGAGCTCGCGAAACACCTCACGGTGTTCGGGCAGCGTGAGCCCATCGAAGGGGACGGTGATACCGAATCGGTTGGGGACTCGGTCGGTCATTTCAGCTCCTGTTGCGTCGGGGGTGCCTCACGCCAGGCTCGCACCATCGTCGATTGGCTCGCGGTGCCCAGCAGTGTGCCGTCGTCGGACCACAGGTGCACCAACCCGTGACCGAAGCCCTCCTGAACGGCATGGATGCGCACATCGGCGAGCACCCAATCGGTCGGCACCAAGCGCGCGACGCGCAGCGTGTTGTCGAGGCTGTTGCCTCCCGCCCGAGCACCGAGCGCCTGTCCGATACCGAACGGCACGAAGTCACCGATGATGGCAAGCCCAGAAGCGCTCGGTTCATCGAGACCAGGAAACCGCACCCACAACGCCGAGGTGCCGAACTCGGAAGGGGGCTCGGGAAAGTCGACGAACGATCGGGCTGCCGCGAGTTTCATTTCCATGCGAGACGAGATCGTGCCCTCGTGGTGGTCCATCATCGGGCGCGGCGGGCACTCGCTCGGCGGCGGAACCTGTGGGCGCACCGCCCACTGCCCTTCGAGTGGGACCGGGCGAGTACCGAACGCTCCGATGACGGTGATGATCTCACGGCCATCGACGGTGCAGATCACCCGCACCTGGCTCACCTGATGGCCGCGCACAATCTCCTCGACCTCGAGGTCGAGGACCGAGCCCTCGGGCGCGTAGTTCAAATACTGCGCGGTGGCCCACGTCACCGATCGGCCGGTCGCGGCTTCGGCGACCTCGATGCCGGCTCCGAGGCCCGCGCCGCCGAACAGCGCTCCGGTACCGGAAATGAGCGAACGCACCACCGGCATGCGCCAACGGCGCTCGTCGATACGTTCGAGTCCGAAGAACTCCACCGATGCCACAAGCGGAGCATACGGGGGCGCGGCCCGACGCTCCGAGCGTCGATCACCAGAGCGCGAGTTCCTCCACGCGGGCAAGTGCGATCTTGGCTCGGAGCAGCAGCGGATCGTTCGGCGCCAACCCACGATCGTCCCATTCGACCGCGGCGGGGTCGACGCCGGCGAGCGCACCTGCATCCTCAGGCGCGTCGATCGCGGTGACGGACTCGAGGTAGTCGGTCATGGCCTTTGCGCTCGCCCAGAGTTCACCGAGCGCCGTCAACCAATCGCCGACCGTTTCGCCGTGGATCGCATGACGGGCCAAGCGGGCCGAGGGACACAGATAGTGCTGCCAGATCAACGTCGCGGGGTCATCACCCTCGATCGTGGAAAGGTTGTCGTGCTCACTGTCGTGATAGCCGGCCAAACGTGCGCTGCTCCGCGCCTGGGCCTCGATCGCCTGCGAGAACGTCGCCACCAACGCGCGCATCCTCGCCAGTTCGGGCGGACCGCCAACCCGATGCATGTGCGCGTCGTACAGCAGCCGCGCCACGATGATCCAGTCGTCACTCGGCGCATTTGTTCCCAAGTGGGCAAGTGACAACACCTTCCCCGCAACCGTCGGGTAACACTCCTCGATCAACGCGTCGAGCGCCCGGTCATGCGCGTCGGGATCGTCGAGATCGAACGCCGGCAACGGAGGCGGCGCAGGCAGATCTGGGGTCAACGTTTCGGCTAACGACGCATCGACATCGATCGTGTCGGCAATCCGGCGCAGGCGACTCGACAAGCCTCGTTTCCAACCAGCATCCCGGGTCACCATCGTCCAAGAATCGACACACCACCCAGCGGACCTGAGCCTGCGGTCGATGTACCACGCAACGTGAACGGTCTTCGAGACCGCCGTCACCTCTGCGCGACCACAACCACCCAAGGTGAAAAAAGCCGCCGATCGGTTCACGAAGCGTCACGCAAACGGGTGTCGAACCCCCGACCCAACCCCAACGCTGTGCCGCGCGCGAGCCAACACAGAATGTGCTGGCATGGCGCAGCCGGAAAGCGCATGATGACCTCGGGTCACCTGTGGGGGGTGCCCGCGCGAGGGGGAATCGTGCTGCACAGCTTGCACAAGGGCGCAACGAGCCGACATCACCCGATGTCGGCCCGACGCGCACCAAGGGGTGGGAGCCGCTCGACGGCACCCGGCTGATCGGTCGGGCCCCCGGATCGGTCCGCCCGTCGATCCAGGGGGTCCGCCGAAACCCGACCTGATGCTTCGCGCTCGGGTCCGGGACGCGGGCGGGGCGTGGCTCCGTAGTTCCCCGCCACGCCCCGCCCCACTCTCGCGTTTCCCCCGCTCGGCTTCCACGTGCTGGGGGCGGCTGCGCCGCATCGGGCGTTCGCCTCGCGCCCTCGGGCTGGGTTTCCCCCGCTCGGCTTCCACGTGCTGGGGGCGGCTGCGCCGCGTCGGGCGTTCGCCTCGCGCCCTCGGGCTGGGTGGTCGCAATGCTTCCTAGAGTCACGAGCGTGTGGCGCGAACTCCGGATCGAACCCGACGACCGTCGGGCCGCCATCGTGCTCGTCACCGCCGCGCTCGCTCTCACGATCAACAACTTCGCCGCCGACGACCCTGGCTGGCTCGTGACGCTGCTCGACACGATCGGACTCGACGGTCTTGGTACCAGGCTCGACGACGCCACGACGACGTCCGCGCGGGCCGAACGCAACGACCTCGTCTTCTGGGCGACCGTGCAGATCATGAGCTACGTCGTGCCCGCCGCGCTCGCGATCCGGTGGCTGCTCGGCGAACGTCTGGCCGATCACGGCGTGCGACTGCGCGGCACGGCACGTCATGCACTTCCGTACGCAGTGTTCTTCCTCGTCGCTCTGCCTGCGATCGTCGCGGCGTCGACCACATCGGAGTTCCAGGATCGCTATCCGTTCCTCACCGTCCGCGCCGGAGATTCGTTGGCGCCGTTGATGGTCTGGTGGGTCGTGTATGCGTTGCAGTTCTGCGCGCTCGAGTTCTTCTTTCGCGGCTTCATGGTGCACGGACTCTTCCCGAAGTTCGGCCGCGCCGCGGTCTTCGTCATGGTGCTCCCGTACAACATGTTGCATTACGGCAAACCAATGCTCGAGGCAATCGCCGCAATCGTCGGCGGAGTCGCGCTCGGGTTCTACGCCCTGCGCAGCCGCACGATTTGGTGGGGCGCGATCTTGCACATTGCCGTCGCGTTGACCATGGACTCGTTGTCGTTGTGGCAACAAGGCGCATGGTGACCCGCGGTATCGAAGCGGCCGGCGCCGCCGTCGTCGCTGCGGTCCTCGGCGGCATGGTCGGCGCGCCGCTCGGCATCGGCTGGCAGCTCGCCGCCGTCGTTGCGGCCAACGGCGCGATCAGCGGTTGGCGCCAGATCTACAACTGGCGCACGCAGCGCGGGGTCGTCGCATTTCTGCTCGACTCGACCTGGGCCGCCGTACCAATCGCAGGCAGCCTGGTCGTCCACGCGGGCAGTTGGTTGACCGGCAATCCCGGCTTCGTCGGCGACCTCTCGGTTCGGTGCAACCGTCATGTCTATGCAAGTGGGTTCACGCTGCGACGCGGCTTCGCGTACAGCGTGGGCAACGTCGTCACGGGCGCCGCCCACCCCGACGCGCCAACGACGATCTCGCCCGCGCGCCGTTCCCTCGTCGAACGTCACGAGGACCTGCATGTGTGGCAGGCACGCGCCTTCGGGCCCACCTTTCCCGCGCTCTACGGCGGTTGGATGGTGCTGGGAGCGGCGGTCGGCAGCGTGCTTTGGTTGGTGCGTCGTCCCGACCGATGGGCTCGGTGCGTCGAGACGTGCGCCTACTACAACAACCCGTTCGAGTACGCGGCCTACCGAGCCGACGACTATTGGCCGCCCAGCGGCGCAGTGGCGTCGCTGGCCTGGCGGGTCAGGCGAGATCGTCGTTCGTGATCACGAGGACGCCGATCCCGAGAAATCCGCCGATGGCCGCGTTCGACGGGTCGGTCAAGACGATGAGGAACAACTCGTCCTCCTCGACGTCGAGGTCGCCCTCGATCACGAGGAGGAAGTTCGCGTTCGTGTGGCCGGGAGCGAACGAGATGGTGCCGGCCTGCGCGGTGAGGTCGTCATCATCAGTGGTGATCGGCAACAGGACGACCTCAGCCGTCACCGGCAAGGTCGAGGGTCGTGACAACGTGATCGGAATGCTCGCGAACTCGATCCCGAAGTCGCCCTCTTGCACGACGGTGAATCCCGGATCGATCTGCACCGCGTGGAACGCGTCCATCACGTCGAGTCGATGGAAGGTGAGACCGTTACGTGGGTCGACGAACGTCGGCCCGCTCGTCACGATCCGCTCCTGCACCGCATCCAATGACAGGTTCGGGGTGAGCTGACGGGCCAGTGCGAACGCGCCCATCACGTGGGGTGCCGCCATCGAGGTGCCGTTGAACGACGCGGTGCCGCCACCAGGAATCGACGAGTTGATCGACGACCCGGGCGCGAACACGTCCACGAGTGCGTTCGAGTTCGTGAAACTCGACAGGCCGTCGAGTTTGTTCGTGGAGCCGACCGTCACCGCACTGCTGATGCAGCCCGGTGCGCCGACGTTGACTCCCGACGCGTCGTTCCCGGCGGAGATCGTTGTAGCGACGTTGCGCACCCGCAGCAGGTCGATTGCGGGTTTCTCGGGCGCGAAGTCACACGCGGTGGCGAAGGCCCCGCCGCCAATGCTCATGTTCGCCCCGGCCACATCGAAGTACCCAGTCAAGAACGCGACGAACTCGAGCGCAGCAACGCGATCCGACGGCAACGACAACGTGCACGGTGACTCGCCCTGACCGGTGATGTTGCAGATCTCGCCTTCGAACCGAGTGAAGACCTGCACGGCAATGATGTCGGCACCGGGCGCGACGCCGCCGTACGGGATGGTCGCAGTCGATCGTCCGGCGGCGATTCCCGCGACGTGGGTGCCGTGCCGACAGCCTCGGGGTGCGTAAGTGCAAGGCGCGGCGGCGCCGGCACCGACCTGAACCGCCCCGCCGTTCGGGCACGAACTCGACGCGGCGAAACACGCTTCCGCAACGACCTTGCCCGCGAGCATCGGATGCGTGGAGTCCACGCCGGTGTCGAGGACAGCGACGACGACGCCCGAACCGTCGATGCCGACCGCGTGGGTCGCCGTGGCCTGAATGATCGTGTTGCTCTCGGTGTCGGCCGCGGGCGACGGCGTGTCGGCCACGATCGAAACGATGTTCGGATCGCGCGCGAGCCGAGCGATCTGACGCGCGTCGGCGTCGACGAGCAACGTTGGCGACAACGAGTAGGTGCGACGAACTCGGTGCACGTTCGAACCGATGCGGTCGGCCATGAATCGACGCGCATGGCGGGTGTCGCGATAGGTCACGAGGACCCGTTGTCGCGTCGTTGTCGTTTCGTCGACCATCACTGTCGCCGTCGGGGTGGTGGCCGGTTCTGCTGCAGTGGGGGCCGCAGTCGCCCCCGCACCAAGCCCGATGAGAACGATCAAACTGCCCAAACGGCGCAGAAGCATCGGCGCAGCGTAGGCGCGGCCACTGCGGATGTCACCCCGAGCGGGCGGGCCTTCAGCGCAACGTGACCGGCAGATCCGCCAGGCCGCGTAGGACGATCCGGCCGTTCCACCGGGCGGTGTCGTCGGACCGGTGGATGGCCGGGAACCGCGCGACCAGGCGTCCGATCGCCTCTTGGCCTTCGAGGCGGGCGAGGGCGTTGCCCAAGCAGTGGTGGAAGCCGCCGCCGAACGTGAGCAGCTCGCGGGCGTTCGATCGGGTCAGGTCGAGCGCTTCGGACGTCTCGCCGAACACCTCGGGGTCGTGATTGCCGGATCCGAGACACACCATGACGAACGTGCCCGCGGGGATGGTCTTGTCGCCGATCTCGAAGTCGTCGATGGTGATCCGACGACTGAACTGCACCGGACCGTCGAAACGATTCAACTCTTCGACTGCGTTCTCGATGAGGTCGGGCTGCCGCTGCAGGAGTTCGAGTTGGTCGCGATGACGGAGCAATGCCAACATGCCGTTGCCGATGAGGTTCACCGTCGTTTCGTGACCGGCGATGAACAACAGCGCGGCGGTGCTCATGAGTTCGTTTTCGGTGAGTCGGTCGCCGTCTTCCTCCGCGGCGATCATCGCGCTCAACAGATCGTCAGCCGGGTGGTCGCGTTTCCACGCGATGATCTCGGTGAGGTAGGCGAACATGTTGTCGCCCGCGAGCATCGCGGCCTTGACATCATCCACGCCGATGATCGGATCGAACGTCTTCACCAATGCACCCGACCACTCGCGCAGTTCGTCGCGTTGACCTGAGTCCGGGATCCCGAGCATCTCGGAGATCACAATGAACGGCAGCGGAAACGCGAGGTCGGCAATGACGTCCATCTCGCCACGCGATTCGACGCGATCGAGCATCTCGTCCACCAGTGCCCCGACCTGGGGGCGCAACGACTCGACCATCCGCGGCGTGAAGACCTTTGCGACGAGCCGTCGGATTCGGTGGTGATCCGGCGGATCGAGGTCGAGCATCGAACGTGATCCGCGATCGCCGCGTGCTTCGCGCATCGCCGCGATTTCGGCGTCGACGACGAAGTTCATCGAGGTCGCGTGCCGCTCTTCGACGGAGAGGTTCGGATCCCGCAGCACCCGCATGATGTCGGCGTGGCGGAACAGCGCCCAGGTGCCAACTGGCGTGAGGTGCACCGGGTCGGCCTCGCGCACGGCCCGATATTGGGCGTACGGATCGTCGTGGAAGTTCGGGTCGAATGGATTGAGCATCGGCGGCAGGTAGCCGGTATCGGTCTCGGTCATCGCTGGTCCCTGGAGATCGTGGCGCGCGGTCGAATGCGGTTGGCTCCGACCTTATTGATCGCTGCGCTGGCTGTCGACGTGACCGCGGTCACGCACGGGCCCGCCGGAGGTGTGCGGTCTGCTGTGCGATCGCCAGGAGCGCGCCCGATTCGTCCCAGAGGAACGACGGCCCGGTCGCGTATCCGTCGCCGGATTGCCAGCACTGCATTTCTTGCAGGATCCAGGCTGGGTTCGACGTGGGCGGCTGGATCACCCGCAGGCCGATCTCGAGACTCAGGCTCATCCAGAACTCGTCGGTGGGACCTGTCTTGGCCCCAATGGCGCCACCGATCGAGTCGGCGGGAACGGCGAGCGAAATCGGGTCGTAGCTGCCATCGGCCAAGCGCGGCTCGACCAGCAAGCGCGTCCACGCTGCGAACCTGGCCGGACCGGGTTCCCACACTTGCCGCTCGCCCCAAAAACGCGGGAGTGCGGGTCGCCAGTCGGTCTGCTGGTGGAAGTTGATTTCGGGCCACCGATGGTTGCCCCGCACGGGTGGCAGCGGGCAGGAACCCGGTGGCACCACGTCCGCAGGGAAGGTGACGTCGACGAAATCGCGGCCGAACTCGTGCGGGCGGCCGAAGACGCCGTGGACCCGCAATGCAACCTGATCGTCGTCGCCGACGTGCACGTCGGCTGCGACCTGCGCCGCGCCGCGGCCATCGCGCAAGACAGTGACGTCAACGGTGATCGGTCCGCACGGAATCGGTGCGATGAAGATCGCATTGGCGGTGACGAGTGACAACTCGGGTCGGCCGAGGTGATCTTGCATCGTTCGCAACGCGGCCGTCATGGTCACTCCACCGAACGCGTACTGCACCTTCCATGCTTCAGGAATGACGCCGCGGTAGCGCGTCGGCCGCTCGGGATCAGCCACCAACGAGGTATCGCGGAGGAGGTCGCCCGCCGGGGGTGCGAGCGTCGTGCCTGGTTCGGGAGTCGGAACGGAGTCGGTACGGGATTCGGGAACAACCATCGCGGCGGAGGTTATGGTGCGCGTCGGCGAGTCACGCTTTCGTCTGCGTCGCCATTGTCCGCGTCCCCGTCGTTCGAGTAGGTCGCCGATGCCCGGATCCCGCCCACCCAAGATCCGCCCCAAGCCGGTTGCGGAATGGGATGCATCGATCGCGGCTCTGGCGGGCGATCCCAACTCGCCCGGTGGGGGAACCCTGAATGTCTTCGGGACACTGGCGAACCATCCGCAGCTGCTGAAGCGATGGCTCGTGTTCGGGAATCACGTCCTGTTCAAGAACTCGCTCTCCGATCGGGCGCGTGAGCTGGTGATCCTGCGCACGGGATGGAACTGTTCATCGCCCTACGAGTGGGGCCAGCACATCGTGATCGGTCGTGCGGTCGGGATCACCGACGACGAGGTGCGGGCGATCGCCGACGGCCCGAACGCGCCCTCGTGGGCAGATCCTGAACGAGCGCTCTTGCAGGCCGCCGACGAACTGCACACGCATTCGTGTATTGCTGACGCGACATGGAGCCTGCTCGTCGAGCACCTCGACGACGAACAGTTGCTCGATCTCGTCTTTACGGTCGGGCAGTATCACCTTGTTGCGATGGCTCTGAACAGTTGTCGGGTCGAACGCGACGACGGCGTCGACGCAGCGTCGTTGCCATTTCCAGTTCATCCCGACGAACAGTGACGAGCGACGACTCGCGCGCGGCGATCGCCGCGGCGGCGGGGTAGGGAGGTCGTATGGCCATCATTCAGAAACGTGATCCGGAGGCGGCCAAGCGCGTGCTCTCCGATTGGCTGGGAGAACACTTGGACCGCGCCGGCGACGTCGAGATCCATGTCGCTGGGGCATCCGAGGCGAGCGGATTCAGCTCCGACACGATCATCTTCGATGCAACCTGGACCGCAGATGGCGCTGCGCATCGCCAGGGCTTTGTCGTGCGCGCGGCCCCACTCGGCGAGGCCGTATTTCGCACCTACGAGATCGAAGTACAACATCAGATTCTCACCGCACTCCAGGGCTCATCGGTGCCGGTGCCGCGTACGTTCTGGTTCGAAGGTGATGCGTCGTTGCTTGGTGCGCCGTTCTTCGCGATGGAGCGGCTCGACGGATTCGTGCCAACCGACAATCCTCCCTACACGATGGGTGGATTCCTGCACGACGCGCCGCTCGACGTGCAAGCGACGGCGTGGCTCGCTGGCATCGACTCGCTCGTCGACATCGCGCAGTTCGATTGGCGCGGCGCAGGACTCGAACAACTCGACCGTCGCGAGTTGGGCGCGGGGCCCGGTGAACAACTCATGCGCTGGCAGCGCGACTACCACGCGTGGGCCGCGCGAAAACCTGTCGCGAGCGTGGAACACGCGTGGCGATGGCTTGAAGTCAACCAACCCGACGACGACCATCTCGCGACGTTCTCTTGGGGCGACGCGCGTCTGGGCAACCTCATGTTCGATACCAGCGGTCGAGTCCGCGCGGTTCTCGACTGGGAAATGGCGCGCATCGGCAACCCCGAGTTCGATCTGGCGTGGTTCCTCTGGTTCGACGAACATTTCAGCTCCGGTATCGGCTTGCCGCGACTGAAGGGTTTCGCATCTCGAGCCGATTCGATCGCGCGCTGGGAAGCCCGCATGGGTCGCCCGGCGGAACACCTCGAGTGGTACACGGTCCTCACGATGGTGTTCTTCGCGGGAATCATGATGCGCGTCGTGCAGAGCAACATTGCCCACGGGGCGAATCCCGACGAGTTCGGTCCGATGGAGACGAACAATCCCTGTACGCAGATGCTTGCGGCCCACTTTGGCCTTGCGCCGCCTGCATAACGCGACGGTCCGATCGTCGCTGCGTGAGCCACAGCGTGAGCAACGCTGCGAGCAATGCCGCGAAACCGTGCGATCGGAGCGTCGTCGACCTCCGCCGGTAGCGTTATCCGCTCCTATGGCGACTCGTGATGACCTCCGAAACGTCGCGATCGTCGCCCACGTCGATCACGGCAAAACAACGCTCGTCGACGCCATGTTGTGGCAGTCAGGCGCGTTCCGTGACAACCAGGACGTGAACGAACGCGTCATGGACTCGATGGATCT
>SXIR01000084.1 GCA_005772765.1 Actinomycetota bacterium | reverse complement strand
TCGGATTGCGGTAAGGACGACGACGACAGCGACGACGACGACAGCGACGACGACAGCGACGACGACGACAGCGACGACGACGACAGCGACGACGACGACAGCGACGACGACGACAGCGACGACGACGACAGCGACGACGACGACGACAGCGACGACGACAGCGACGACGACAGCGACGACGACAGCGACGACGACTCTGGCAAGTCTGGCGATGCGCCTGGTCGTGAGGGTTCGACTCCCGGCCAGTCTGGCGGCAACGGCAACGGGAACGGCAACGGCAACGACGACGACGAGGGTGACGACGACTGATCGTCCCTCACGGTGTGCGTCGAAATCCGCCGATCGGCGGATGCCGTCGAGGCCGAAAGTGATCACCATTGAAGGGTGACCCAAGTACTCGTTCCTCCGCCCGTCCAGCCGCCTCGATTCGTTCGGACACGGCGTCATCGCCTCGGTGTCGGATTGGCGGCGCTCGGAGTCGGTACAACGCTGTTCGTCACGCAAGAACCGCTGTTGGTGCTCGGCGTGTTGTTCGTTGTGATCGTGCCCTTCGAACGCTGGTTTCCCCGTCACCAACAACCCATCCGTCGACCCCACCTCGGTACCGACCTGGCGTGGGCGGTCGCCAGCGGACCACTGAACTTCGTTGCGATCCTCGGTGGCATCGTGCTGTCGATCGCGTCGTTCGCCTGGCTTCCCGGTCTTGCCTTGCGGCCGTTGGTCGACCTGCTCCCACCCCTGCCGAAAATGCTCGTCGGTATCGCGTTGTTCGACCTGGCGATCTATTGGGCGCATCGCTTCGGTCACGAAGTGCCGTTCTGGTGGCGCTTCCATCGCATTCATCACAGCACTGCGCACCTCGACTGGGTATCGGGGTTTCGTAACCATCCGCTCGACGGGATCCTGTTGACGCCGGCCTTCGTGCTATTGCTCGTTGCTGGTTTCTCGCCGGAGTTCTCGGGTGCGCTGGTTGTCGTGCAGATTGTGACGGGTCTGTTTCTCCATGCGAACGTGCGCTGGCGGTGGAAGCCGCTGCATCGGATCGTCATCACGCCGGAGTTCCATCACTGGCACCATGCGAACGAACGTGATGCGCATTGCTCGAACTATTCGGTGTTCCTGCCGGTGTGGGACATCCTCTTCGGCACGTACTACATGCCCGAACATCGTCGACCGATGGTCTACGGAATCGACGAACCCGTCTCCGTTGGACTCGCCGGACAACTCGTCGACCCGTTTCGGGGCCTCCCGCCGCTGTGGACCTCGTTGCGTCAGCCAGTGCAGTCGTTCCGACGTCTGAAGCGATCGATCGGGCGAGGACTTCGCCAGATGCGTGCGTCGGCGCAACGGCCGCGTCGCGATCGCTCCGTACAATCGATGGTGTGAGCGAACGCCCAGTTCGGTCGCCGTACCGGTGGCGGCGCGAGATCAGTGTTGCGGTCGACGGTCTCGCCACGACGATTGCGATCCTGATCGGTCTCGTCGCCCACCACGCGGCACGAACTGACCCGAAGATCGAAGCAGCGCCGCTCGACTTCGCGGCCGGTGGGTTCGCCATCGCGACGGCTGCGATCTTGCTGCTGCGTCGGACCCGGCCGTTGCTCGCAGTCTGGCTCGTCGTGCTGATCGCAATCGTTGCTCCCGGTGTGATCGGCGATCCCGGCCTCTCCAGTGCTCAACTCGCCTTCGAACTCGTCGTGCTGATCCATTCGGCGGGGAGTTGGTCGACGCGTCCGCGGGCCGCGACTGCGGTTGCTGTCGTCGTGACGGTTGTCGGATTCCTCGGTGCGATGCCCGACAACGGCGTGCTCGGTGGCGGCGCGTTTGCGTTGACCATCGTGGCGCTGCCGTTCGCGATCGGAGTCGCGGCGCGCATGCGTCGCGAATACCTCGTCGCCGTCGAAGCGCGGTTGGAGCAAGCCGAACGCGAACGCGACGAACGAGCCCGGCGGGCGGTGCTCGAAGATCGCGCGCAACTCGCGCTCGAACTCCACGACGTCGTCGCGCACCACGTCAGCCTCATCGGCGTGCAAGCCGGCACAGCACGCATCACGGCCGCGACCGATCCCGTAGCTGCGAACGCGGCCCTCGTTGCGATCGAACACTCGAGCCGTGCCGCGGTCGGCGAGATACGGCGCTTGCTCGACACGCTCGACCCACGTCATGGCGAAGCCTCGACCCCCGCACGGGCACCTGTGGCGACGCTCGAACGGATCCACGAGCTCGTCAACGGTTGGGCCGCCGCGGGGATGCAGATCGAACTGCGCGGCGTCGGCCCGATCGACTCGCTCCCGGTCGACGTGTCGGCCTGCGCTTATCGCATCATCGAAGAAGGCCTGACCAACGTGGCCCGCCACTCGACCGCGAACGCGGCCCGGGTCGAGGTCGTGATCGGCGATCGATCGCTGCAGCTGATGATCGACGACCCCGGTCCGCCTCGTGCGGCTGCCCCAGATGGCGAACCGGGCGGACGCGGTCTTGCGGGCGTGGCTCGGCGCGTCGAGTTGTTCGACGGCGAGCTCGACGTGGGCCGGCGTCCCGACGGTGGTTTCTCGTTGCGCGCGCGTCTGCACTGGACCGTCGCGTGATCACGGTCGCGATCGTCGACGACCAGCCCGACATGCGCGCGGCGCTACGGGAGCAACTCGTTGGCCTCGGCTTCGACGTCGTTGGTGAAGCGGCCGACGGCAACGGCGCGGTGTCGCTGGCGCGCGCGGCGGCCCCCGACGTGATCCTGATGGATGTCCGCATGCCCGGTCGCGACGGCATCAGTGCCACGGCGACGATCAACGACGAACGACTGACGTCTCGGGTGCTCGTCCTCACGACGTTCGACGACGACGCCGTCGTCGCCGAAGCGCTCGGCGCCGGCGCGGCGGGATTTTGGCTGAAGAACTCCGGACCGGAGTCGCTCGCGTCGGCGATTCGACACGTGGCGGCCGGCGAAGCAGTCCTCGACGCTGCCGTCGCCCCGCGGGTGTTCGCCTGCTTCGCACAGAACCGGTCGCGCGGCGAGTCAGCGGGGCTCGCGTTGCTCACACCCCGCGAGCGCGACGTCTTGGAGCTGCTGTGTCGGGGCCTGACCAACGCCGAGATCGGCGCCGCACTCTTCGTCGGTGAGGCCACGGCAAAGACTCACGTCTCGCGGGTCATCGCCAAGCTCGAGGTGCGCGACCGGGTGCAGGCCGTGGTGCACGCGTTCGAACACGGATTCGGCGCACACCTACCGCGCGACTGACGCGCTACCGACGCGGCGCATCGAATCGATTCGTGGCAGGCTGGGTCGATGGCGTTCACCGGATTCCCCGCCGCGGCGTTCGACTTCTACGCCCGGCTCGAACTCGACAACTCGAAGACCTTCTGGACCGCGAACAAGGCCATCTACGAAAGTTCCGTCAAGCAACCGTTCGCCGAACTCTCCGATGACGTCGAACGTCGCTTCAGCGCCCTGCGCCTCTTTCGCCCGTATCGCGATGTGCGGTTCTCGAAGGACAAGACGCCATATAAGACAGCGGCAGGCGCGGCGGGTGAAAGCGACGGCGGATCGTTGTTCTATGTCCAGGTGTCGGCCGAAGGGCTCTTCGTCGGGTGCGGGATGTACACGATGGCGACCGACCAACTCGAGCGCTTCCGCGCCGCGATCGACGCCAATCGTTCCGGAAGCGCCATCGCGCGAGTCGCCGATGACGTGCGCACGAAGGGTTACGAGATCGCAGCGATGGATTCGTTGAAGACCGCGCCGCGCGGGTTTCCGAAGGATCACCCGCGCGTCGAGTTGCTCCGCTTGAAGGGTCTCACCATGGGCCGTCCTTTCCCACTCGCGAAGTGGATGCACACGCCGAAGGTGATCGACCGGATCGTCACGGTGTGGGACGACGCCAAAGCCATGAACCGTTGGCTCGAACGCAACGTCGGTCCGAGCACGTTGGCGCCGTCCGAACCCGACTTCTAGCCCGCGCTGCAGTGGAAGCAGTCGCCGCTCGGCGTTGCGATCAGCGTCCGAACAGTTTCGGTGGGACTTCGCGCAAGGTGCGCGCGTTGTCGCGCACGACTTGATCGAGCGTGGTTCGGTAGTCGACGCCATACTCCGCCGCGATCGCGTCGAGGACAGGGTCGCCTTCGCTGAACCACCGATCACCGTCGCGGATCGCAGCGAACTGCCGCGTCCAGATCGCCTGTTGCAGTTCGCCGAGTTCAGAGGCGCCATCCTTCAGATGGCCACTTCGCCGTTCGACCTGCATTCCGGTGAACGCATCGAGTGCATCGATGTTGCCGTAGAGCGCACGGAGTCGCGCCGCGGTGGTCGTCGAACGTTCGATACGTGCGATCGCGGACGACCGTTCGGGCACGTCGTCGACCGGATCGCCATTGCGATCGAAACTCGCGGTAATCGTCATGATTGTCGGATCGTCGATCGAGGCGTCATCGGGGAGTTCCTCGGACGACTCGCCGGTGAGTTCGGTAAACGAGCCGACGCGCGGCAGGCCGTAGGCCTCGCGCAAATCGTTGTACGTGGGGAGGCCGTGGTCGTACCCACGCGCCACATCGATGGCGGCCAGGTCGATCACGCCGCGAAAGCACGTCGGCGACACGGTCGCGCCGTGACACGCCGCGGGATCGCTGCGAGGCGCCGGGATCTGGAACAGCACCGACCGCAAGGCGTCGTCGATGGTCTCGTCGTTGGCGTAGCCGACATCCCACGACAGGGCCTGAAGTATCGAATCGATACCAACCGCCTGGAGCAGCGCCGGGTTCGAGAACGCGACGTCGAGGGGAACGAACGCCTCGGTGCCCTCGGGACCTCGTTGCGGCGTGATCCCTTCGGAGGCGAGCGCTGCGACGGCATCGGGCGACAAACCGCCGTAGGTATCGGTCAGCCGCAGTTCGCCGTGCACCTGCGAGTGCATGCGAAACGCCGCTGTTGCAAACTCGTCCGCGACCCTCGGGTCGACATCGGGGTCGAACCCTTCGTAGTCGGGGAGCTCGACCCCCATCGCGGGGAGGTACTCGTTGTACGTGATGTGTTGGATCTTGGCGATCACGACGCGCCGGGCGATCTGGAAGCGTGCTTCTTCGAGGAGATCGTCGGGCAACGCCGCGACGATGCGGTTGTGCTCGCGAACCCACATCGTGTGCAGGCTCGTGAGGGGCCAGTTCTCGTTGGCCCGGACGTCGCCGGCGATGAAGGCCGGAGCCGGATCGGCCCGCAACCGCCCGGTCATCTCCATCGTGGGCGCGGGCGCACCCGGTCGATCGGCTGCAGTGGGCAGCAGCAGCTCGTCGTTGATCAAGTAGGCGCTGTTGTTCGTCGGATCGCCGTCGAGCGGTCCGGCGCGCAACCAATCGAGCGTTGCTGGCGTGGTGCCGTAGACAGCCGAGCCGTCGAGGTAGCTGCTGAGTTCGTTGATCTGGGTCCGCGCGCCGTCGGCATCGTCAGGTCCGGCGGCGCTGCGCGTGAACGGAATCTCGCCGAGGTCGTTCGTGAACCGTTCGAGCGGATCATCGGGCGAGAATCGCAACGGTGCTTGTTCGTCGCCGGGTCGGGTGCGAGCCATGTCGTGCAGCACGAACTGACCCCAGGCGTATCCCCAGTGCGTGATACCCCGTGCCGAGTGGATGTTGCGTCCGAGGTCGTCGAAGATGCGATTCGAGATTCGCCGTTCGTCGGGGTGGTCGACGGGTTCGGCGTGGCCGTCGGCGTAGCGCGCGGGAAGTGCTCGCACGTAGGCCTGCCCCGCGGCGCCCACCGAGGGGTCGTCGTGATTGCCGCGGCCGTCGAGACTGCGGGCATCGAGTACCCGCAGCTCCAGCGGCAGTTGGTCGGCGGGACGCTCGTTCGGGGTATCGGTGTCCCGGCCAGACTGCCAGACGACTGCACCTGCGACGATGGCGACGAGAACGATCGCGTTGCCCGCGATCGTCCAGCGTCGCCGACGAATGGGGGAGCGGCCGCGTCCGTCGTCGGTACCGGCGGCGTGCGTCATGGCCCGAATCTACGAGCCCCGATCGCGATCGACGAGTCGTCACGAAATTCCGATGCGGTCGCCGAGCGGCGCGGCCGTGCGACAAACTGTCGGCGAGTCGAATCCGGCTGATCCGCCGACCGCCACAGCAACGAATCGAGTTCTCGATGACCACGATCTACCGCTCCCCCCATCCCGACATCGTGATTCCCGATGGGCCGCTGACCAGCTATGTCTTCGAACACGCCGACCGCTACCCGGACCGGGCGGCGTTCGTCGACCTTGCGACCGCATCCACGTGGACCTACAGCGAGTTGCGCGATCGCATCCACCGGACCGCGGCGGGTCTTGCGGCGCGCGGGTTCAAACCGGGTGACGTGCTCGGTGTGATGGCACCGAACTCGCCCGACTACGCCGTCGCGTTCCATGGTGCCGCGGTGGCTGGTGGCACTGCGACGACCATCAACCCGGTCTACGGCCCCGAAGAGATCGCCTTTCAGTTGCGCGACGCCGGCGCGTCGATGCTCGTCACCGCGGCGGGCGGGCTCGAACCTGCGAGCAAGGCCGCGGCCGAGGCCGGGATCGGCGAGGTGCTCGTGTTCGGCGGCAGCTTCGACGCGTTGGCGGGGACCGAGTCGATCCCGCAGGTGCCGGTTGGTCCGCACGACACCGTCGTCTTGCCCTACTCGAGCGGGACGACTGGGCTACCCAAAGGCGTCATGCTGACGCACCGCAACTGCGCGGGCAACATCGCTCAGACGTGCGCGGTGTTTCCGTTCGAAGAACACGACGTCATCATCGCGGTGCTGCCGTTCTTCCACATCTACGGCATGCAGGTCATCATGAACTCGGGGTTGCGGGTCGGCGCGACCTTGGTGACGATGCCGCGATTCGACCTCGTCGGATTCCTCCAAGCGGTGCAAGAGCACCGGGTGACCGTCGCGTACTTGGTGCCACCCATCGTGCTCGCGCTCGCGAAGCAACCGATTGTCGACGACTACGACCTGTCGTCGTTGCGCATTGTCATGAGTGGTGCCGCACCGCTCGGCGCCGAACTCGCGGCCGAAGCCGAAGCCCGGATCGGAGCCAAGGTGTTCCAGGGCTACGGCATGACCGAGCTCAGCCCGGTCACCCATCTGTGCCCGCTCGACGATCCGCGACCCGGATCGATTGGCGTGTTGCTCCCGAACTGTGAGGCCCGTCTCGTCGACGCCGACACGGGTGAGGACGTGCCCGAAGGCAGCGACGGTGAGCTGTGGTTGCGGGGTCCGATGGTGATGAAGGGCTACCTCAACAACGCCGAGGCGACGGCGGTGACGATCGACGCCGACGACTGGTTGCACACCGGCGACGTGGCCACCGTCGACGCCGATGGGCATTTCAAGATCGTCGACCGGGTCAAAGAACTCATCAAGTACAAGGGCTTCCAGGTGCCGCCGGCCGAACTCGAGGCGCTGTTGCTCACCCACCCGGCGATCGCCGATGCGGCGGTCATCCCGGTTGCCGACGAAGAAGCGGGGGAGATCCCCAAGGCGTTCGTCGTCGTGAAGCCGGGTCACGAGCTGACCGAGGACGAGGTACGGGCGTTCGTCGCCGAACACGTCGCGAGCTACAAGCAAGTGCGCATCGTCGAGTTCATCGCGGAGGTGCCGAAATCGGCCTCTGGCAAGATCCTCCGCCGAATGCTGCGCTCCTGATTCGGTGAGGCGTCTTTTTGCTGCGCTATGCGCAACAAAAAGACGCCTCAGTAGGATGTGCGGCATGCGGATTCGGGCGATGGTGTTGGTGGGGTTGGTTGCGGTCGGGTCGATGGTTGCGGCGACGGTGCCGTCGCGGACAGCGAACGCAGCACCGTTGGCTCGAGCGGCCGACCCGGTCGTGCTCACCGGTGCGCAGTTGCCCGTGTTCAACAACGGGTCGAAGGCGACGATCGTTGGCTTTCGGTGGACAGGGGCCGCGTGGGCGCAACTCCCGGTGCAGGTTGACGAGCGCGCTGTGGTCAACTTCGGCAAGATCTACAACAACCCGAGCGCCGTCTTCTACGGCAGCCAACCCGGACTCGTGAACCAACTCGTCTACACGAGCAGCGCAACCTGGACGGGGAACGACACGAACGCGAAGTTCGACAGCGACGACGAGATCGTTTTCATGGCGCGTGACGCCGGCGTGCAGGCGCCGGTCGGTTCGCAGCCAGCGGGAACCGTCGCCGGAATCGGGAGCGAGGTGCACGTCACCGATCCGCTCTCACCTGGCGCCGAGGGATACGTCTACCTCTTTCGCAAGACCGCCACCAGTGGGCTGAAGCAAAGCGCAGGCGTCAAGTACGTCACCTACACCTTCAAGCTCCTATCGGGTGGCTACAAGACGACGTACCAACTCACCAGCGGCCCGAACTTCGAGAACTCGAAGGTCACGGGCGCGACGTACAAGCGTCACTTCAGCGACCGGTGGTTGAACGACGAGATCACGATCACCGCGCCCGGGTCGACCGCAGTCGACATCCTCGATCGCCAGAAGGCGCAGTTCGCGCCCGGCGTATGCGGCCGTTCTGAAGACACGTTCGACATGCCCATTGCTGGCTCGGTCGAAGGTGCGTTCATCATCAACAAGAACGGACCGGTCCGCGGGATCCGGAGTTACGTTGGTGCGAACAGCGGCCCGAACACGCAGCGAACCCACTATTTCTACGATCGTCGCGAAGACATCGTGACCAACCTGCGCGTGCACGCCATCCCCTCGGTGATGGACTACATGGACTACAGCCCGGCCGCGAACGGAATGATGTACCGCAACTCGCTGAACCTCGGGGGGGTCACCGTCGACGGCAACCCCGACACGCTCGCCGCCGGATTCCCAACCTGGGAGCAGTTGACCGGCGCGCAAGGGACCGTGACGCACATCGGGTGGATGTCGACCTCATTCCCCGCGACGCTGACGCACTACTACGTCGACGACTCCACGCCGCCGGTGACGCAATGCACGGGCGATGCGTTCGCCTACGCCCAAAGTGGTGCCTACGTCACGTCGGCGATTCCGAACACCGACCCGGCCCTCGGCGGCACCGACACCCTGCTCGCGAATCGGGTGATGTACTTCGACGGTCCCGGCGCGACGCCGTCCACGTCTGCTGGGTACGCAGCGGGCGTTGCCTCGCCGCTCCAGTCGACCGTCTCACCTTGGTGATTTCGGCCGCCGCGTCGTCCGACGGGCAGGTGGTCGCGAACGCGACCACCTGAGTACCCTGTCGGCCCATGAAGGAACTCGTCTACCACCGCTCGATGTTGACCGCGGCCGAACGCTGGACCGACAAGGTCGGATTCATCGATGGGCCCAACCGCCGTACCTTTGGTGAACACACCGAGCGGGTATGCCAGTTGGCGAACGCGCTCGGCTCCGAACTCGGGGTCCAGCGCAACGGCCGGTTCGCCGTCTTGGCCCTCAACTCGCTGCCGTACCTCGAACTCTGGCACGCCGGGTTTCTCGGTGGTGGCGTCATCAACGCGCTCAACCTGCGCCTCGCCGTCAAAGAACTCGAGTACATCCTCCAAGACTCCGCGACCACGGTGTGTTTCGTCGACGGGTTCTTCGCCGGTCTCGTCGACCAGGTGCGCGCCAACACGAAGGTCGAAAACGTCGTACTCATCGGTGAAGGCGATGTGCCGCACGATCTGAAGTACGAGGACCTCGTGTCGCGCGGGTCCACCGATATCCCCGACGAACCCGAAGAAACCGACCCGGTGGTCCTCATGTACACGGGTGGCACGACCGGGCTGCCCAAGGGCGTTTTGCTCGACCAACGCGCCGAGATGCTCAACATGTACCACGTCGCCATGGCGTTTCGCTTTGGCGAAGACTACGTGTACCTCCACCAGACGCCGATGTTCCACGCTGCGTCGATGGGCGGCATCCTCGGTATCCCGATGTCGGGCGGAACCTCAACGTTCGTGCCGTCGTTCGAACCGGGCGCAGTGATGACCGCGATCGAACAGCACCAAGTCACGATGACGGTCATGGTTCCGACCATGATCGGATTGATGATGATGCACCCCGAGTACGACCCGAAACGGCTGCAGTCGCTCGATGTGCTCACGTACGGCGCGTCCCCGATGCCCCAAGCGATCCTCGACCGCATGATCGCCGACTTCCCCGACGTCGACATCTACCAGGGTTACGGAATGACCGAAGCGTCTGCGGTGCTGACCGTGCTCGGACCGCAAGAACACCGTGCTGGCGGCGCGGTGTTGCGATCGGCAGGGCGGGCAGTGCCGGGCGTCGCGTTGTCGATCCAAGACCCCGACGGCAACATCTTGGCGTCGGGCGAGACCGGCGAAGTGTGCGCTCGGGCCGGCAACTTCATGGTCGAGTACTGGAACAAGCCCGAAGCGACCGAAGAAGCGTTCCGAGGCGGTTGGTATCACAGCGGCGACGCCGGATACATCGACGGCGACGGCTACCTGTTCCTCGTCGACCGGGTCAAGG
>SXIR01000083.1 GCA_005772765.1 Actinomycetota bacterium | reverse complement strand
GCACTGAGCGCCTCCGCTGGGGCAGACGGAGCGGTGCACTCGCGAATTCCGCACCAGCCCGCGCTTGATGGCATCCGCGGCGCGGCAGTGCTTGCGGTGTTGCTGTTCCATGGTGGGAAGCTCACGGGTGGCTATCTCGGAGTCGACGCGTTCTTCGTGCTGTCGGGTTTCCTCATCACGTCACTGCTGCTTGCGGAACATCGCGATCGAGGGCGAGTCGCGCTCGGATCCTTCTGGATGCGTCGAGCCCGGCGGTTGATGCCCGCCCTGGTGATCGCGTTGCTCGGCGTCGCGATCTACACCAGCCGTTGGGGTGCTGCAACCCAACTCGACGGGATTCGCGGCGATGCGCTTGCGACCACGTTCTACATCGCCAACTGGCATCAACTCGCCAGTCCTGCGAACTACTTCGCGCTCTTTCAGTCGCCCTCGCCGCTGCTCCACACCTGGAGCCTTGCGATCGAGGAACAGTTCTATCTGCTGTGGCCATTGGCGTTCGTTGCGTTCACGCGACATCGTTCGCCCCGAGTCGCTGCGACCGTCATCGGATGGGTCGCGGTTGCGTTGACCGCGGTCTCGATCACGCTGGCGCAGGTCATGTACTCGCCCGACTCGTCGGTGGCGACCGGCGGCACGTTGGCGCGCTATGCCGACGCGGTCACGCAACGGTCGATGCTGCGGGCCTATCTCGGAACCGACACTCGGATGGCAGCACTCCTCATGGGTTGCGCGCTCGCGTCGTGGAGTTTCCGCGCGGAGCGTGCATCGCAGTGGACGGGTGTGCGGACCGGACTCGAGATCGCAGCCACCGCGGCAGTCGCGGGGCTCGGAGTCGCCTGGGTAACCCTTGACGCTACGGACCCAGCGCTGTATCGCGGTGGGCTCATCGCATGCGGGCTCGCGACATCGGTGGTCATCGCGAGCGGTGTCGACCCACGTCGCGGAGTTGTGTCGCGGATGCTGTCGTTTGCGCCGTTGCGTGCCCTGGGGCTGATCAGTTACGGCCTCTACCTGTATCACTGGCCGGTCTACCTGGTGCTGGACACTGCGCGGACCGGCCTCGACGGGTGGTCGCTGCTCTTCGTACGTTTCGCAGCGTCGCTCGGTATTGCCACGGTCTCCTACTTCGCGATCGAACAGCCGGTTCGACGCGGCCTCGGGTCACCTCGCCGGTTTGTTGTCGCGATTGCTGTGGCGGTCATTGCCGCCATCGGAGCGACGGTCGGCGCAACCGCAACAACGATGTCGACGACCAACGAGCTCACCACGCGATCAGGTGGTCTGCTCGTGGTGGGCGACTCGGTCGCGGGTTCGTTGGTGCCCGGATTCCGGGCCGAGGGGTTCCGAGTCAGCAGCGTCGTCAACCCCGGGTGTCGAATGCTCGAAGGGGAAGTTGTCGACGATGTCGGTAAGCGGCTCGGCAGCTGTCCCTGGCGGCGTGCAATCGAGGCGGGCGTCAACGACGCCGACCCGGATCTTTCGCTGTTAGTGATCGGAAACCTCGAGCTCTTCGACATTCGACTGGGTGACGGTGGCGAAGTGGTCTCGGCCGGATCGGACGCGTGGAACGAAGCGTTTCGTGCGCTGCTTCGAGAGCAGATCGAGATCCTGACCGCGGGCGGTTCGGATGTCCTGGTGGCGACGATCGCGTGCCAGGGCGAGCGTGGCGGGCGGTTCGAAGGCGCCTACCGGGCGCCGATCGATCGAGTTCGAGCCGCGAACCGAGTGATTCGTGAGGTGGTCGCCGCGAACCCGGACCAGCTGGAGTTACTCGATATCGACAGCTTGGTGTGCGGAAGCGACGGTCAGGAACGGCCAGGTGCCGGGCGGGAGGACGGCGTGCATTTCTCGTTGGCGGGCGCCCGTGGCGTCGCTCGCGCCAGCAAGGCCACGGTGTTGGGCCGAGCTCCAGCGGGGCATTTCGGCGAACCAGGAGTTGGTCAACGAGCGACGTGGATTGTTGGCGATTCGCTTGTTGCCGAAAGTCAACCGACGATCACCAAACTCCTGGCCGATCGAAATGGGATCTGGCCGACCGTCTTGTCCGTTCCTGGCGGCGCGCTGTGTGACATCGACGCGCTTGTGGAGCAAGCGCTTCGACGCGAGCGACCCGACCTCGTCGTGCTCGAAACCCATGGCGGGTATCGAACCGACTGTTTCGTCGCTCGAGGATCGGTTGGCCCGACCGAGGATGGATACGCGGAGCGGTATCGATCGGACCTACAGACGATGTTCGACCGCCTCACCCGCCGAGGAATCGACGTCATCGTGGTTCTTGCGCCGCCGGACCCGCCCGGCGCCCTGCAGCGAGCGCAAGACGCCCTTGCCGAGGTGATCCGAACCGTTGCCCTCGATTACGAAGCAGTGACCGTGACGGCTGCGCCGAGCGAGTCGATCGATGGCGAGGGATGGAGCGAGCGAGGGCGGTGCGAGCCGATCGACCGCTCGGTCGGCGCGTGTCGTGGCGGCGTGGCGATACTCCGAGCGCCGGACGGCGTCCATTTCTGTCCGGCTGGCTACGAACCCGGAGTTGTGTGCGCAGTGCATTCGCCGGGCGCGCACCGCTACGGTTCGGCAATCGCGGATGTCGTGATCGAGTGGATGGCCGCGAATGGCACCGAGGAACGGAAGGTCGAACCGTGATCGATTCCCTCGACGGCCAAGGGACAAGCGCTGCGGCCACCCGTGATCGAGCCTTGGACGGACTGCGGGTCATCGCCGCCTTCGCGGTGTTCTTGTACCACGGTGTGACCGTGCTCGGCCCAGTGCAGTTTTCGCATCGACACTGGAACGTGTTCGGCATGCTCGGACCGATCGGCGTTTCCATCTTCTTCGCGTTGTCGGGTTATCTCCTCTCGATGCCGTTCCTCTCCAGCCGAACGAAGGGCGTCGATGGTCGTCGGTTCGTCGTCCGCCGCTTGGCAAGAATTCTGCCGGCGTATTGGGCCGCGCTCGTTGCCTTTCTGTACGTCTGGGACCGTGTCGATGTGCACGGCGTCGGCCAAGTCGTGACCTACTTCGGGCTACTCCAGAACTACCGGTTCGGCATGTTCACTGGCGGGCTCGACGTGGCGTGGACCTTGGTCATGGAGATCAGCTTCTATGCCTTCTTGCCCGTATGGTTCGCCATCGCGCGGGTGGTCGACCGACGGTGGCCGTTGCTGGGCTGGTATCGCATCCACGTGGTGGCAGCCTCGGGCCTCGTTCTCTGGGGGCCTCTCTTTCGTTTCTGGGACCTCTACCATCGACCCCGGGGCACGATTCCGTCGACGGGTGCGTGGTTCGACCTGAGCACGATCACGCTGTGGCTCCCAGGACACATTCAGCACTTCGCGGTTGGCATGCTGTGTGCGGCACTGGTGCATGGCGGATGGCGCGACCGCGCCTCGGCCACGACGCGGAATCGTTGGCGGTGGTGCAGCGTCATTGCCTCGATCGGCGGGGTCGCTTGTCTGGTCGCGGTCGACATTCCGCCGCAAGTACTCGATGGGACGCGGCTCCAAGGGCTCCAATTCGCGACCGCCATGACCGTCGCAACATCGGGCGTTGGCTATCTCGTTTTCGTCGATCGCACCGAAGCAGTCGTGCGAGTTCTGCGGTTGCGACCGATCGCGTGGATCGGCCAGGTGTCCTTCGGCATCTACCTGTGGCATCGATTGATTCAGATGGAGCTCGCCGACGCCTTCTTTTCGCGTTCGCCCACCCGCAGTGCGGGACCGATGGTCGTCGCATGGGTGCTCGCTGTCCTGCTGTCGGTGTTGGCCGGTGCGGCGAGCTTTTATTTGATCGAGCGGCCGGCGATCCGCCTCGGGAGGCGAATCCGGTAATGGTCGTCACGCCCGATCAAGGGTCGCCGCGGGGACGTTGGACTGGGTTCGACGTCGCGATCGCGATGGTCACGATCGCTCCGTTCGTGGTGGCCGGTGTCGCAGCGGTCCAATCCGGGACGTCGTACTATCCAGGTTTCGATCTCGCCGTGCTCGAACTCGAGATCCGCAAGATTCCCGACCAATTCTTGACCGTGGGCCCGTACTCGCGGTTCGGGTGGTCGCATCCGGGACCAGCCTTGTATTACGTCATCGCACCCTTCTATTGGGTGACGGGGCGAGCGTCCTGGTCGGTGCCGGTCGCCGCAGCATGTTGCAACATCGCTGCTGCGGTTGGGGTCCTTGGCATTGCGAAGCGAGCGTGGGGTCGAGTCGGTGCGACGAGCGCAGCCGTTGCGCTCAGCATCGTCGTCCTCACGTTGGGTCGCAACGAGGTCGCGAGCGCCTGGAATCCGACGCTTCCGCTCATGACACTGCTCTTGTTCGTGATGGCATGCGCGGCGTTCATGGTGCGTCGTGAGTCGTATGGCTGGCTCATCACTCTCACTGCTGCGTTCCTCGTGCAGTCGCACGTCGGATTCCTGCCGATCGTCGCAGCGTTCGTCGCATTGGTCGCGGTTGTCCGCGTTCGGCAATGGTGGAACGCGCCCGCTCGTTCGTGGCGGCCGACCCGAGGGTTCGCCGTTACGGCGATCGTGACGGGAGTCGCGTGGTTTCCTGCGGCGTGGGGAACCTTCGTCGAACGCAATGGCAACGTTGTGCGATTCGTTCGGTTCTTCGTCGGGGGCGACGGTGGAGACGCGATTGGCCTCGGGCGGTCGTTGCAGATCGTGGGGGCCGAGTGGGGGCCGAAGTTCCAGTGGCTGCGGCAACGCCATGACATCTTCGTCGTCGGCGACCATTGGTGGCCGGTTCCCGTGCTCATCTCGTTGGCGCTCGCTGGGTGTTGGATGTGTCGCGATGCTGCCGGTGCCTCCGAACGGCGAGCGCTCCTGCTGGTCGGGCTCGTCACGATCTCGGTGAGTGTCGTGTCGGTCAGCCGAATCGTGAGCCCGGTGTTCGCGTACCTCACCCGACTCACGATCGCTGTGCAGTTCATACTGTTGTTCGTGGTGGTCTTGTCGTGGGGGACCGCGATTCGGACGCGCGTCTTGGTTGCGAAGCGGCTCGTTGTGAGGCCGGCGATGAGATGGCTTGCGGTGTTGGCCGTTGCAGGTTTGGCCGCGCCCACGATCATCGAAACCGTTCGCGAACCGATTCCTGCGGACAGCGCGGCCGTGACTGCAGCCGACCAGCAAGCAAGTCTGCGGACCGTCACCACAGGGATCGAGCGGGCCGTCGCGGACGTGCCCGTCCTGGTCCTGAACGTCAAGCACGCGCGGTTCGATGCCCCTGGAATTATTCTGCATCTCGAGCGCGCGGGCCACGAGGTCTACGTCGCCAATGGTCCGCAAGCGGTGCCGTACGGACTCGAGCGGCGGGTTCCCTGTGGGGTCGAGGTCAGGTCGTTGATGGTGGTCAGCGATGTGGCGGTTGTCGACCGAATCGTTCCGACTGGTCCGACCGTTGCGCACTGGGGAGGGCGTCTGGGTGACCAGAACGACCGCGCTCGCGAGATCAAGGTGTACGACGAGGGACCGAAAGTTCGGCCCTGCTGATCCTCGAAGTGGCGACGTGGCCGTGCGCGCAGAGACTCAGCGATTGAGGGCCACGGGTCGCAGGCTCGGTGCATTCGGGGAACCGGTCACGATGTAGACGGCGAGTTCGTTCTTGCCTTCGACCATCAGCGACGGGGGCACCATCACCATGTAGAAGGCGTCCCCCTCGTCGTTCAACATGCGTGCCGTTGCGACGTTGGCGATGGTGCCGTTGAGCGCGAGCGCGACTTGCGACTCCTCGGCCAACCGGTTGACGTATCCCTCGCCG
>SXIR01000082.1 GCA_005772765.1 Actinomycetota bacterium | reverse complement strand
GAGTTCGAGTCCGCACGCGTCGAACCAATCACCGACAACGACCGCTATCTCGCTGCGGCGTGGTCCTTGGGCAAGCGCAGCTGGGCGCTGCGAGTCGACGAAGACGGCGCCGCGCTTGTGCGCGTGGACCTCGAGCGCCCAATGGCCGAATCCGACGCCATCGATCTCAATATCGAAGGCCATTGGCCAGCCGACCCTGGCGGTCGAATGTTCTCCCTCGGACCCTGTGCGTAACGGCAGCGACGAACCTGGTCAGCGGCCGCCCAGGTCGGTCTTCGCCATGAACAGGTCCTTGACCATGTCGAAGTTGTCGAGGCATCGGCCCGCACCGAGCGCGACACATTCGAGCGGCGCGTCGACGAGGTGCACCGGAAGGTGGGTCTCGTCGGAGATGCGCAAGTCGAGCCCTTTCAGCATCCCACCGCCGCCGACGAGGTGAATGCCGTTCAGGATGAGGTCTTGTGCGAGTTCCGGCGGCGTGCGCGACAAACACGATCGCACCGCGTCGCAGATCGCGCGGAGCTGTTCTTCGATCGCGCCGCGGACTTCGTCGGGCGCGAGCATCACGTTCTTCGGCAGGCCGCTCATGAGGTCGCGGCCGCGCACTTCGGCTTTCCACTCATCGGCGACCGGGTAGGCCGATCCGATGGCGAGCTTGATCTCCTCGGCGGTGCGTTCGCCGATAGCGATGCCGTATTCCTTGCGCACGTAGGTCTGGATTGCCGCGTCGATGTCGAAGCTGCCGACTCGGACGGCTTCGAGCGCGACAACCCCGCCGAGCGAAATGACCGCCACCTCGGTCGTACCGCCGCCGATGTCGATCACCATGTTGCCGAGCGGTTCGTGAATCGGTAGCGCCGCGCCGATCGCTGCCGCCAACGGCTGTTCGATGAGATGGGTCTGCGCAGCACCCGCTCGCCGTGCCGCGTCGAGGACCGCGCGTTGTTCGACGTGGGTGATCGCCGACGGTACGCAGATCAAGACGCGTGCGCGCGAGAAACGATTGACACCCGCACGTTGGAACAGCAACCGGATCATCCGTTGCGTGATATCGAAGTCGGTGATGGCACCGCCTCGGAGCGGCCGTACCGCGACGATGTAACCCGGAGTGCGGCCGATCATCTGCCACGCGTCGTGGCCCATGGCCAGCACTTCTTGGGTGCGGGAGTTGAGCGCGATGACCGTCGGTTCGTTGAGCGTGATGCCCTGGCCGCGCGAATACACGAGCGTGTTGGCCGTGCCGAGATCGATGGCGACATCGCGAGCCATCAGGCGGTCCGACCCAGGGACTCGTCACCAGTTGGGGGGTCGGACGCGCGCACGGGAGCGATGTCGTTCGCCCCGAGCGCCCACGCCGAACCAGCCTCGGCGGCGGCATCACCGCGCCAATGTTCTTTCTTCCAGATCGGCACGCTCTGTTTCAGCGTGTCGATGCAGAAGCGTCCGGCTTCGAATGCAGCATCGCGATGCGGCGAACTCACGACAACCGCCACGCTGGCCTCCGACAGGTCCAGTTCGCCGAGTCGGTGCACGAGCGCAATTCGCTCCACATCGGGCCATCGTCGCCGGGCCTCGGCCGCGACCTCCCCGAGTCGTTCGACCGCGGGATCGCGATAGGCCTCGTAGGTCATGGCGTAGACGCCGTCACGACCTTCGGCGTGGTCGCGCACGACACCGAGGAACGAGACCACCGCTCCGCAGTTCGGAGCCGTCGCCCAACCCACCAGTTCGTCGCTTGCGATCGGGGTGTCGACCAACTCGATACGGGTGCGCGCGTCGAACGCCGCCCCCGGCAATGTGTCGGCCATGGCCCGAGTCTAGGGACGGCCCGACGCCGATCCCCATGGCGAGGGGCTTCGTCCGGGGTCGCAAGCCAGGGAAAGGTGACGCCTGGCGGCCCGCGATCACACGAACGCGCCCGGTTCGTACACTTCGCAGCCACGACCGCGCACCGCCACGGTGCCGTCATGGTGGCACCGAGCGACTTCTGTATGAGCGACTTCTCCGACCCCGACGATGACTTCGGCTCCAACGATGACTTCGGCGTCGATCGGCCCGTCCCCGACCCGATGGATCGGTTGTGGCGTCATCCTTCCGAACTCACCGGGCAGTCCAAGGTCGCAGGTCCGCCCCATCCCGCATCGCGACAGCGACCATTGCCAGCACGCCCGATTAGACGATCGAACCGCGTCCGACGATCGCTCACGATCCCTGCCGCGAGCGCATTCGCGGGTGCTGGCGTGACGTTGCTGCTCGTCACCGCGTTCGGTTCGGTCGACTTCAACCAGGCCGCAACGCTCGACGCGACTCCCGACGAGCCCACCGCGTCGGAAGCCAGCCAAGTGGTCACACAGTTGGCACCGTCGATCGTCGCGATCACTGCTCGTGACGACACCGGCCTGCGGCGAGGTTCGGGCATCGTGGTCCGACCCGACGGTGAGGTGCTGACCAACGCACGCCTCATCGGCGATGCCACCACCGTCGACGTGTTGACCATCGACGGCACCCGAATCACTGCCGAGATTGTCGGAATCGACGTGCCCGCCGACCTCGCGTTGGTGCGTATCTCGTCGCCGTTGATCGCCGCGCCGGTCTCGACGAGCATGCCGGGTATCGGCCAACCGATCTACGCGGTCGCGGCGAACCGCAGCGGTCGAGCGACACCGCGGGTGAGTCGGGGCATCGTGTCGTCCACCGACGGGTTGGTCGCAACGCGCAATGGTCCGGCGATGAGCGGCCTCATCGAGATCGACACGCTCGCGGACGCCGAGTGGGCGGGTGGCGCACTGGTCGACGAACACGGCGAGACACTCGGCATCTTGTTCGCGCCCACCGTCGAGTCGCGTCGCACGTTTGCGTTGCCGATGCGCTACGCCACCGAAATCGCGGCGCGGTTACGCGTCGACGGCGTCGCCGATCACGGTCGCCTGGGTTTCGTCGGCGTCGACACGAAGGACGGACCCGTCGTGTGGAGCGTCGACGCCGACGCTGCGGCACATCGCCTGCGGCCCGGCGACGTCGGCCTCGTGGTCGACGACCGCCGGGTCGACACCATGGCCGAGGTCACCGCCGTCGTGCGGAGGTCATGGCCGGGCGACCGAGTTGCCCTCGAGGTGCGGCGGGGCGATCGCGTCCTGCGCATGCACGTCGAGCTCGGCACCGATCAGCACGCGCCACAACCTCCTCCGCCCGACTGAACGAGCATCGAGACATTGGCTCACATCAACCGGGGTTCCCCACGCGCCACCCTGGATGGTCAACGCCTCACCCGAAATCCCGGGGCCTTGGGTGGTCCATTGACCGGCCCGGTGCGCGACGATGGAGCCATGACCGTCACACCCACGCCCGGTGCCGCGTCGGAGCCGACCGACCTCGACGACCTCGATCGCGAGCTGCTGAACGCGGTCCAGTGGGACTTCCCCATCGTCGAGCGGCCGTACGCAGCGATCGGTGAACGGCTCGGTATTGACGAGGCCGAGGTTCGTGAGCGCATCGCAACGGTCAAGGCAGCTGGCGTCCTACGGCAGCTCTCGGCGATCTTCGACACCCGCGCGTTGGGGTACAGCTCAGCACTGGTAGCCGCCAAGATCGACCCCACCACGATCGATGAGGCGGCCGAGGCGCTAAACGCGCACCCCGGCATCTCGCACAACTACAAACGCAATCACGACTACAACCTCTGGTACACGCTTGCCGTTCCACCCGGCGAGGACTTCGACGCACACCTCGATGTGCTGCACCGTCAGTCGGGCGCCTCGGTCACTCGCAAGTTGCCGACGCTGAAGCTCTACAAGATCGGCGTCAAACTCGACATGACCGGCAACACGGCTGCCAACGCCAAGGCCGAGGTGCTCGAGCACGAACGTCCCGAACGTCGGCCCGATATGGAGATTCCCGAACTCAGCGACCTCGATCGACGCACGATCGAAGTCGTCCAAGAAGACCTTTCGCTCGGCGAGTTCCCGTTCGCCGACTACGGCGACCAGATCGGCATCAGCGGCGCCGAGGTCATCGAGCAACTCCGGCGGTTCAAGGAACGCAAGTGGATGCGGCGCTTCGCCGCCGTGATGAACCACCGCACCGCGGGGTACAAAGCCAACGCGATGGGCGTCTGGGCGGTGCCCGAGGAAAACCTCGACGAGATCGGCCCGGCGATGGCGGGGTTCGCCGCCGTGTCGCACTGTTACCGACGACCGACCTACGACGATTGGCCTTACACCGTGTTCACGATGGTGCACGGTCGCAGCGCGCGCGATTGCGAAGCAACGATCGAAGCGATCAGCGACGAGACCGGCGTCGACGAGTACGCGCTGCTCTGGTCGATCAAGGAGTACAAGAAGGTCCGGGTCCGCTACTTCACCGACGACTGGACCACTTGGACCCGCGCCCACCTCGGCGACTGAGCCACCAGGTCGCCCCCGCGGCACCGGTCAGCACCGCACCGACGGCCGCAATCCACGGCAGCGAACTGCGAGCGTGGTCGGGATCGCCCGACAGCACGATCGCTTCTTCGTTGCCGTGGCGAGGTTCCCACCCGGCTGCCCGCAACCGGTCGTTCGCGACCACCCAAGGATGCACGAGGTAGGGCAACACCGCCGGGGGCGCGTCACCCAACCCGCTGTTCCACATCGTGCGCAACGTGCGTTCCGCAAGTTCTTCGGGCAGCGCCGGACGTTTGGTCGACGGGGCGACTGCCTCGGCTTCGGCCGCCGACAGCCAACCGTTCGCGGCGACGTTGTACACACCGTCGAGGTCGCCGATCGCCGCCAAGGCCAGCGCGCTCGCCGCGTCGTCGACGTGAACGACTTGCACCGGCCGTTCGACACCACGCACGCGCACCGGCGACCGCCCGGCCGCAACGGCGGCAAAGAGTGACTCGATTCCGGGACCGACGACTGGAGCGAGGCGCAGTGACACCGTCGACGCTTCGGGATGCGCGTCCGACCATTCGAGCATGAGGCGCTCACACTCCGCGTCGTGCAGCGCGGGCGCGAACTCAGGGTTCGGCCGCAGCGGTGTGTCTTCGGTGATCGGCACAGGATTGTTCGCCCACGCGCCATACACCGCAGCGCTCGACGCGCGGACGAATCGACGTGCGCTCACCGCCGATGCGGCGTCGAGCAGACGTCGCGTCGCGTCGACATTCACGCGTCGGGCAGCTCCCACATCGGTCACGGGTCCCACCACCGCGGCGAGGTGCACCACCACGGTCGCGCCCTCGAGCAGCGGTTTGAGGTCGGCGGTGGTGATGTCGCAGCGATGGAACTCGAGTTTGCGCGCCCCGCGAGCGGGTTCGGCAACATCGAGTCCGACGATCGCGTCGACCTCGTCAGCGGCGTCGAGTTCAGCCAACAACCGCTGGCCGAGTCGGCCCGACACCCCTGTCACCACCACGCGCATGCCCGAAGGAGTATCAGATCCCACGGTTCGTAGACTGATCCGGTGAGCGCCGGATCGCAACCACCCGATTCCGATCCGAGCGACGACGGGTCCGATCCGCCGCCGTTCAACCCCTTTGCGGCACTGAACGACCTCGATCTGCACGAAGTGTTTCGCATGCTCCAGACCCCAGGGCCGGTGAACTGGGAGATCGCTCGTCAGTGCGCCGAGTCGATCGCCTCCGCCGATCCGACGACGGGTTCAGCTCGGCCCGAGACGAACGTCGATCGAACCCTCGCCGACCAACTCGAACAGTTGGTACGGGTCGCCCAGACCCACGTGACCGCCGTGAGCGGCTTGGCGGAGGTCGGCGCGGTGCCGGTGCGGGTCGTCGGGCCGGTCGAGTGGACCCGCGCAACCCTCGATGGACTCCGCCCAGTGATCGAGTCGCTGTCGACGACCCTGACGGCAGGCCAGTCGACCACGTTCGACCCGGCGCGCTTCCTGGCGAATCCGTTCGCGGAGGGTGGCGCCGACCCGGACATGTTGGCCGGGATGCTGGGTGCACTCGCGCCGTTACTGTTCGGCGTGCAGGCCGGGTCGCTCGTCGGATTGTTGGCCCAGCACGCCCTCGGCCAACACGATCTGCCGTTGCCCTTGGCCGGAGCACCGCAACTCGCGTTCGTGATGAGCAACATCGAACGGTTCGCCGCCGATTGGGAAATCGACCATCGCGACCTCTTCCTCGCGTTGGCGTTACGCGAAGTGGTGCGTTGCGCGCCGCGTTCGGTCACGTGGGCACGGGAGCGTCTCGTACGGCTTTCATCGGAGTATGTCGCGGGCTACGAATCCCGACCCGAAGCCCTCGAGGCCCGGTTCGGCGATCTGTTCGGCGATCTCCCCGAACTCAACGACTTCGATCCGGCGACCATCGACATCAACGATCCGTCGACGTTCGCGAACATCCCGAACATCGACATCGATCCCGTCAAGCTGCTGGCCGGTTTGCAGACGCCTGCGCAGGCGCCAGTGCGTGCGTCGTTGGTTCGTTTCGCGAGCGTGCTCGAGGGTTACGCCGACACGCTCGTTGCCGAACTGGGCACCACACTCTCGCCCGCGACCGGGCGGGTCGATGAAGCGTTACGACGGCACCGGGTCGAACACGGTCGGCACACCGAGTTCGTCGAGCAGATGCTCGGCCTCGCGATCGACCGCGGCCAATACGAAGCCGGTGCGGCATTCTGCCAGGGTGTCGTCGAACGCGCCGGCATCGAAGGCCTGAATCGCCTGTGGGAACGCGAATCGATGTTGCCCACGGAGAACGAGTTCGCCGCGCCCGGCCTGTGGCTCGCCCGCATCGAACTCGACCTCGAGTAGCTCGCGACCTTCGCCGTCGCGGTCGACGAGACCACCGAACCCGAATCACCGCGATCGACTGCATCATCGAGAGGATCCTGACCATGAAGATCGGCGTATTGGGTGCGGGTGTCATGGGCGGCGGCATCGCGCAAGTGTGTGCGAGCCACGGGTACGAGGTCGTCTGTCACGACATCTCCGCCGACGCGCTCGCCAAGGGACGCGACGTTGCCATTTCCGGCCGTTACGGCATCGAGCGCGGCGTCGAGCGCGCGAAGCTCACTCGCGAGCAAGCCGACGCGGCAATTGCGCGCATGACCTTCTCGGCCGAGTTCGACGACCTCGCGTCAGCCGAACTCGTCATCGAAGCTGTCCCCGAACGACTCGATGTGAAGATCCGCGTGTTCCGCGATCTCGATCGGGCGTGCCCGCCCTCGACGATCTTGGCGTCGAACACTTCAGGACTCCCCATCGCCGCGCTCGCAGCCGCAACCGATCGACCCGACCGCGTGATCGGTTGGCACTGGGCCTCGCCGGCACCGGTGATGCGCATGGCTGAGATCATCACGACGGTCGAGACCTCCGACGCCACGACCGAGGCGGTCTGCGAGATCGCCAGTGCGTGCGGCAAGAATCCAGTCGTGGTGCGCGATCAGCCGATGGCGTGGGGGTTCGTTGCGAACCGGGTGTACTTCGCCATGGTCGCGGAGGCTCGACGAGTCGTCGACGAGGGCGTCGCGACCCACGAGCAGGTCGACCAACTGATGATGGATTGCTTCAACTGGCCGGCCGGCCCCTTCGGCATGGTTCGGGGCGCAGGTTCCGGGTGGTCGTAGGCGATCGGCTTGGTCGCCTGCACCGACTCAGAAGAAGCTGAGCATCGCCGCACGGTCGTTGGTGGCGAACAGTCGGTCGGCACGCGCGAGCACCGATGATTCGTTCGCTTCGGCCGGGCCGGGAAACTCGCTGACCCGTCGCTGTCCGAGCGACACCGCGCCGAGCACGTCGGTCGGGATCGTGAGGTCGGCAGCATCGGTCGTGATCGAACAGGACGCGGTTCCGTCGACAACGACGAGTCGCCAGTGCACGCCGTCGATCGCCACGACGAGATCGTCGTCGTGCTCATAGCGCCGGGCCTGCAACAACCCGGCAACGTCGAGCACTCGGACCCACAAGCCGTCGTTGACGAAATCGAGTCGGCGCTGTCGCACGTCGGCCAGGGCCCACCGCACCGGATCGTGCATCGGAATCTGGACGCATTTCACGCGCCGCGTGAGGTCGATGTCGAGCACGAACCGCCAGAGCGCGAGCCGCGCGGCAGGAGTCGTTGCCTGGAAATCCCAGACGTCCACGGTCCGATCGACGACCCCGCCGAGCCAATCGCCGGTGACGCGATACCCGACGAATCCGTCGTCGACACCGTCGGTCTCGTGCAGGGCCCAGAATTGCGGCCCGTCGGTGCGTTCGAACGCGATTTCGGGCCACCAATACTCGGGTCGGGCAACGCTGCCCACCACATCACGGGTTTGCTCGTAGATCTGCGGGCATCGCGTTGCAGCCTCATCGGCAGTGACGAGTCGAACGGTTCCGGTTTCGCGCCAACTCGGCACGAAGGCAGCGGCGGCTGCCTCGACCGTGCATCCGACGCGATCGACTGCACAGCCGTACCCGAAGCGTCGGTAGATCGAACCTTCCGAGGCGGTGAGCATCGACACCGGCTCGCCCCGCTGGCGCGAGTCCTCGGTCAACGCGTCCATCAACGCGGTCAGGATCCCGCGACGACGGTGCGTCGGCAGCACACCGATCCACGACACCGCGCCGGCCGGCACCCGCGCACCGCCAGGCACCGTCAGGTCGAATGAGTAGTTGCGGCCGATCCCGACCATCGTCGACCCGTCGAACGCCCCGAAGGCTCGATCCAGCTCGCCACGCGCCCAGCTCTGCGAACCGTGCTCCTCGTTCTTGTCGGGCGTGAACTGAAATGCGAGCTGATCGACGCGCACGAACTCGTCGAACTCGTCGGCGTTGATCACTCGAACCACGACTGCCATAGGCAGCAGTCTCGCCCACTCCAACCGCGACCGCGGACGATTTCCCGTTCAGCCGGCGGCGACTACCGGGTCAGCCCCGGATCATCGAAACCCGCGTCGTCGAACCAGGGGTCGTCGAGTCGCCGCTGCGACTCGAGCGCCTCGTGCTCACGGTCGAGTCGGCGCACCGCTCCGAGATAGGTGAGGCCGCTCGCCAGCATCGTGACCGCAATGATGAACAGGCCCCCTGCGCCATAGGACGGGAACAACACCGCGAGGACGCCCCCGCCAACCCACACGAGCTGGAAGCGCGTCTCGAACCGAGCGAACGCCCGGCCGCGGGCCGCGTCGTGTGCGTCGCGCTGGACGAGACTGTCGAACGCGAGACGACTGCATGCCGCGCCGCCCGCCACCATCGCCGCCGCCAACGCGAGCCAGGGATTGCTGTCGGCGCGAGCGGCGAAGACGACGACCAATCCAGGAACGAGCATCGAACCGATCATGATGGGTTCTTCTCGGAACCGGCGGCGAAGGTTCGGTGCGAGCAAGGTGCCGATGCCGTTGCCGATCGCGCTCGCAGCAATCAACATACCGAACACCCATGCGGGTTCCTCGTTCTCCTTCAGCACGAACGCACCAAAGAACGTCATGAACCCGACAGCACCGCGTACGAAGCCCATCGCGCTGCCCGCCGCGACGATTGTCGGCACGTGGAGTGCTTCACGATCGGTGACGGTTTCGGGCCGGCCGACCTGCTTCGCCCGCGGAATTGCCGAGGCGAACACGGCCGCGGCAAAGAACACGAGGGCACCGGCTCGCAGCACCCAGTCACCGCCGGCCAACTTCAGCAGCAATCCCGCGATCGGCGCGCCGATGGTCCCGCCGAGCACCGAGGTCAGCGCGAGACGGGAGTTTGCCAGCACAAGCTCTTCTGGTCGCTCCACGACCGCAGGAACCAACGCCGCTTTCGCAATGGTCTGACTCTTCGAACAGACGAGGGAGGCGAACGCCAGTGGGTAGAGCCAGAGATCGTCGATGTGATTGGCCAACACCAGCGCGATCAGGCCCCGCAAGACCGCCGTAACCATGAACAGCACACGCCGACCGCCGCGGCTGCGGTCGAGGGCCGGTCCGAGCAGGGGCGCGATCACCATGAACGGCGCCATCGTGAGCGCGAGATACCCCAGCACCTTCATGCGTGATTCGCTGGTCGCCGCGGAGAAGAACAACGAATCTGCGAGCGCAACTGTGACGAAGAGATCGCCGGTCACGCCACTCACGTGCGCGAGCGCAAGGCGCGCGAACGGCGACGCAGTCGACGAAACCTGCGATCGCGGAACTCGGGGATAGGCGCGCTTGTTCGTGGCCGGAGCGTACCGGCACGTTGGGTCACCCAGGTCGGGCGGCGGACCTTCACGCGACGTTCGCTGCGACGTCATCCAGCCGGGTGTCGCTGTGCACCGGAGACCCGTACGGTGCACGTGCGGTCGGGCCACTCCTCGCCATCACGACCGCCATGCGACCGCCATGCGACCGCCGTCCGATTACACGGGCAGCCGGTGAAGGTTTTCCCGGCATTTCCCCGGACTTCCCAAGGTCGATGAGGTTTCGTACGATGAAACATGGTGGTCCAGCACTGCGCGTCCGTCGGCAACCCGGTCGAGCCCGGCACTCGGTATCTCAACCGCGAGATGTCCTGGCTCGACTTCAACGCGCGGGTACTGCAGTTGGCCGAAGATCCTGAACTCCCGTTGCTCGAACGCGTCCGGTTCCTCGCCATTTTCAGCTCGAACCTCGATGAGTTCTTTCAGGTTCGCGTCGCCGCGCTGAAGGAGCGAGCGCAGGCCGGCGTGCGTACGCGCGGTCGCGACGGCCTCGATGCTGCGGGTCAGCTCCGCGCGATTCGCGCCCGGGTACGCG
>SXIR01000081.1 GCA_005772765.1 Actinomycetota bacterium | reverse complement strand
TGTGCACCACGGTCGACGATTGCCGTCGCGTCGCCGCGTTGGCGGCCGAGCGCGACGCGCTGACGTGGGTTGGTTTGGAGTATCGCTACATGGCGCCGGTGCGAACGTTGCTCGAGCAGATCGCGGCAGATGTTGCGGGGCCGCTTGCGATGTTCGCAATTCGCGAGCACCGGTTTCCGTTTCTCGTGAAAGTCGACAACTGGAATCGTTTTCGTGACAAGACCGGCGGGACGCTCGTTGAGAAGTGTTGTCACTTCTTCGACCTGATGCGTCTTGCGATGCAGACGAGTCGCCCCGAGGATTTCCCGGTTCGAGTGATGGCAAGTGGAGCACAGGACGTGAACCACCTCGACGAGGTGTACGACGGCGAGCCGGCCGACATGCTCGACAATGCGTACGTGATCGTCGAGTTCGCGAGCGGCGCGCGAGCGATGCTCGACCTGTGCATGTTCGCGGAGGCGGGCCGCAACGAGCAGGAGTTGGTGGCGACGGGACCGCGCGGCAAGATCGAGGCGTTCGTTCCGGGGCCCGGATACGTCTATGTCGGCGATCGGGCGCGGCGGTCGGTCGACAAGATCGATATCGTCGGCGACGATCGCGTGGCGTATTCGGGGGCACATCACGGCGCGAGCTTTCTCGAGGTCGCGGAGTTCGCCGACGCATGGCGGGCCGGCACACCGCCGCGGGTGACCGTCGAGGACGGGTTGTGGTCGGTCGCGGTCGGCGAGGCCGCGCACCGCTCGATCGACGAGGGGCGACCGGTGCTGCTGTCCGAGTTCGGGCTCGGCGCTACCAACCGACTGGGCTGACTCGGCTGACTCGGCTGACTCGGCTGACTCGACTGACTCGACGCTGCGGTGTGATGCCGCGGTCTGGCCTGTCCCCGGCCCTTCGACTGTCCGAATCGTCCGGATCGTTCGTAGACTGCGGCGATGCGCAGGCGACGTTGGATCGGGCTCCGCGCGGGAGGTCGCGCCCGCCGGGCGTCCGTCGCGTTCGTGGTGTTCGCTGCGGCGACGTCACTGGTTCCGATCGACAGCCGGCCCGTGGCCGCGGCATTGCCGGCGGGCTTTACGAACACGGTGGTTTGGGGCACCGGCCAGGGGCTGGTCAACCCGAGTTCGATGGCGTTCGCGCCCAACGGTGAGGTGTTCGTCGGCGAACAGGACGGACGGATCTGGAGCTTCACGAGCACCGCAGACGCGACGCCGACCCTGGCGGCCGATCTGCGTCCGGTCGTCTACACACCCGGTGACCACGCCATTGAGGACATCGTGGTCGATCCCGAGTATCCGGCCACGCCCTACCTCTATGTGCACTACTCGCTCGACGCAGCACCGGGGACCACGCCGCCGTACTACAACGACACGTGCCCGAACCTCGACGAACCGGGATGTCCGGTTCAGGGGCGCGTGTCGCGGTTGCGCATCGTCGATGGCGTCATGTCCGGCGCCGAACAGGTGTTGTTGCAGGCGGGTTGCTACCACGGCCCGTATCACGGCCCGGCGTCGTTGGCATTCGGGACCGACGGCTACCTGTACGCATCGAGTGGCGAGGGTGCGCGCAACGGGCTCGACTACGGAGCGGGCGGGAACCCCGCAAACCCCTGTGGCGATCCGCCGGGGGGTTTGGGGCAGGCGTTGACGCTGCCGCACGCCGAGGGTGGCTCGTTGCGGTCGCAAGACCTTCGGACGCCGGGCGATCCGCTCGGCTTCAACGGCAGCATCGTTCGCATCGACAAGGCGACGGGCGCGCCGGCGCCCGGCAATCCGATGGCGGGTGCCGCCGACGAGATGGCCCAGCGCATGATCGCCCACGGCTTCCGCAATCCATGGCGTATGGCGTTTCGACCCGGTACCGACGAACTGTGGATTGGCGACGTCGGCGCGCTGCAACGCGAAGAGCTGAACCGCATCGCGGACGTCAACGACGCGACGGTCGAGAACTTCGGATGGCCGTGTTACGAGGGCACACCGCGTCATGCGGCATGGGACAACGCCGACGCGACGATGTGCGAGAACCTCTATGCCGCTGGTCCGAGCGCGGTCACCTCGCCGCACTTCGAGTGGCGTCACGACTCAGCCACGGTTCCCGGCGACGGCTGCCCGACCGGAGCGGGGGCCATCACTGGGCTGGCCTTCTACGAGTCCGGCCCGTACCCGGACCTCTACGACGGGTCGTTGTTCTTCATCGATCTGACGCGCAACTGTCTGTACCGCATGGCACCCGGCGCCGGGGGAGTACCGGACCCGGCAACGACCGAGCTGTTCGCGTCGAACTTGGTGAACATGGCCGATCTCGAGGTGAGCCCGGCAGGGGAGTTGTACTACCTCAGCCTGTTCGGTTGTAACTGCATACGTCGACTGCGGTATACCGCGGGCAACGCCGAACCTGTCGCCGTCGCCGATGCCAACGTGCGTTTCGGTGCACTCCCGTTGAACGTGCAGTTCGACGGTTCGGCGAGCAGCGACCCCGAAGCGCAGCCGCTCTCGTTCGCGTGGGACCTCGACGGCGATGGGCAATACGACGATGCGACCGGAGCGACACCATCACGCTCATACCCCTCGGCTGCGACGATCACGATCGGCTTACGCGTCACCGACGTGGGTGGCGCGATCGCAACCGATTCGTTCGTGCTTCGCCCGGGAGAACAACCCCCGAACGTCACACTGGTCCTCCCGACCGCTACGACGTTCGCCGTCGGTGACGAGATCGCGTTCGCAGCGACCGCAACCGACGGTCAGGACGGCGCACTCGCTGGGTCAGCCTTCACGTGGGCGATCGTCCAGTATCACTGCAACCCGTCCGACATCACGCAGTGTCACGAGCACCAGTTCCAGCAGTACGAAGGCGTCAGCGGTGGATCGTTCACCGCGACAGACCACGAACTTCCGTCGCACCTCGAGGTGCGCATCAGCGCGACCGACAGTGCCGGGCTCCAAACGACCGTGGCCCGTCGACTCGACCCGCGAACGCACACGATCGCACTGCGGTCGTCGCCGCCTGGCGTGTCGCTGACGCTCAATACCCGCAGCGGCGCGACCCCACTCGACGTCGATGTGATCGAAGCGAGCACGCCGACCGCCACGGCACCACTGACGACCCAACTTGCAGGCGTCGACTACGAGTGGGTCGGTTGGAGCGACGGGGGAGCGGCGTCGCATGTGCTTCCGCCCGTCAGCGGAGCGCGCACGCTGACCGCGACCTACCGTGCGGTTCCGATTGCCACGCCGCAACTTGCCGCAGTCAACGAACCCCCGGGCACCGGCACCGCGGTCGTGTCGGTACCAGTCTCTCTCAGCTTCGCAACCGATCGGGTCGTGACCATTCCTTGGGAGACACTTGGCTATACCGCCACATCTGGGAGCGACTTCAGCGGCGCGTCGGGCGCGGTGACGATTCCGATCGGACAAACCCAGGGGTTCGCGCACGTGACAGTGCGGGGTGACACGCTCGACGAGAACGACGAGTTGCTGTTGGTGTCGTTCAAGCCGGCGACGAACGCGAAACTTGGTGGGTTCTTCGGTATTGGTTTCGGGCTGATCGTCGACGACGATCCGTTGCCCGTACTGCTGCCGACGACGGGGACAGCGGTCGAGGGCGACGCCGGCACGACGACCATCAACGTACCGGTGTACCTCGACCGACCGTCGGGACGGACGGTGAGCGCCGGCTGGGTGACGCTGCCCTGGTCGGCGAGCCAGGGGAGTGACTTCGTCCCCGCCTGGGGTCAGGTCGTGTTCGCCCCCGGTCAGACCATGGCCACGATCCCAGTCACCGTCAATGCCGATGCCATGCCCGAAGGCGACGAGCTGTTCTTCGTTTGGCTGGTCGAACCGAAACACAGCATTGTCGGCGGGTTCTCCGGGATCGGTATCGCGCAGATCACCGACGACGACTGACGGGTCACTGGGTCACTGGGTCACTGGGTCACTGGGTCACTGGGTCACTGGCTCATTGGGTCATTGGGTCATTGGGTCATTGGCCCGCCGCCTGGAGCGCCTCACCCAATCCGGGCAGCACACGAAGCTGCGGCGCATCGACCCGCCGGACCGACACGATCCGCTCGGTGCGAAAGCTCGCCACTCGGGTGGAGAAGGCCGAGAGTTTCCCTGAGCGGCCGTCGCCGACGAAGAAGGTCGTGAGCGGCCCCTCCAGCACATAGCTGTCAGCCGTCTCGACGACCTCGACGGAACCATCGGTGATCTCGATCTCGAACATGCAACGACGGTACGACGATTGCCCTGGGGATCGTAAGTACGACAACCGGGGGATTTCCTGGGGAAATCAGCCGCGCCTGGCACGGTGCCGCAGCATTGCGTGTCCAGGTCAGCGACTCCACAAGTTGACATAACGAGGATTATCGGCGGTCCGGGGGACTGCGGCGCCAGGCTCGGACGGCCGAGAACCGGCGCCGTTCACAGCCTCCCGGCGGTCCGAGCCGCGGCCTCGGTGTCGGCGAGCTGGCGTTCGATGATCGCCAAACCACCGTCCCAGAACCCGGGGTCGGCCAGGTCGACGCCGACCATTGCACCGAGCGCTTCGGGCGCCCTCGACCCACCGGCCGACAGCAGCTCGAGGTACTGCGGCACGAACGCGTCGCCGTGCTGTTCGTACTGGGCGTAGACGCTCAAGGCGAGCAACTGACCGTACGCGTACGCGTAGACGTAACCCGGTGAGGCGATGAAGTGGGGTACGTATGACCACCAGGTCTTATAGCCCTCGGTGATCTCGACGGCGTCGCCGAGCATCTCGGCTTGGGTCTCGAACCAGATCTCGCCGAAACGTTCGACCGACAGCTCGCCGTGCTCGCGCCGTTCGGTGTGCACGCCGTGTTCGAACCGATTCATCGCGATCTGGCGGAACACGGTCGCAATCGAACCCTCGAGACTCTCGGCGAGCAGCGCCAGACGTTCCGATGGATCGCTGGTCGCGTCGAGGAGTCGCCCGAACGTCACGGTCTCGCCGAACACCGACGCCGTCTCGGCCAAGGTCAGCGGCGTCGAGAAGTGATACACGCCTTGCGAGCGGGACAAGTACGCGTGGAGGCCATGACCCAGTTCGTGGGCAAGCGTCAACACGTCGCGACGCCGTGCCGTCCAGTTCAGCATCAAGTACGGGTGATGCGACGGCACGGTGTACGCGCAGAACGCGCCGCCGCGTTTGGCCGGCCGGACTGGTGCGTCGATCCACCCTTCACGCACAAAGGTCCGCGCGATGTCGGCCAACTCCCCCGAGAACGATGCGTACGCATCGAACACGATGTCGGTTGCTTCGGCCCACCCGATGGTCGCGTCGGATGCGGCCACCGTTGCATTGCGGTCGTAATCGGCCAGGCGATCGAGACCGAGCAACTGCGCCTTCAGCGCGTACCAACGTTGCGCAATGGAGTAATGGCGCTGCACGGCGTCGACGAGCGCTGCGACGGATTCATCGCTTGCTTCGTTCGACAGGTTGCGGCTCGCCACCCACGATGGGTACGAACGCAGACGGTCGTCGGTCGCCTTGTCGGCCAGCAACGTGTTGAACACGAACGCGCGGGTGCGCAGTCCAGGTTCGAGTCCCTCGGTGATCGCGCCAGCCACCGTTTGGCGTACCGCGCGCTCGGGCGACTGGAGCAACGACAGCGCGGATTCGAGTTTGAGCGTCTCGCCGTCGACCTCGGTCGTGATGCCGGCTTGGAGTTCCTCGAACAAGCGGACCCACGCCGACGACCCGCTGACGCTCTTCTCGGTCAGGATGATCTCTTCGGGTTCGGTCAGCAGATGCGGTCGGTAGCGCCGCACCGAACGGAGATGGTGCGCGGCGAAGTCGAGCCGCGGGTCGCTGAGCAACGCCTCCGCGCGGTCGTCGGGCACCTCGGCCCACTCGAGTTCGAAGAACATCAGCTTCGTCGCGATCGCCGTCGAACGTTCTTCGATCCGGGCCAAGCGTGCACCGTTTGCCGGGTCTTGGGTGTCGACCGAAAACTGGAGTCCGGCATACGAGCCGGCACGGCCGACCAGTTCGGCCAGGTGGGCACTGCGGGTCAGATAGTCGGCCAGGGCCGCGGCATCCAGGTCGGCCACGCTTCCCCGCGCCGTCGCCAACTCGTCGGCGATCGAGTCGGCTTCGGCCATGAGGCGGTCGATCCCGGCGTCGCCGGGCTCGGGGAGCAGGGTTTCGAGGTCCCAGGCAACCGCAGCGGCCGCCAGGTCGGAATCGTCGGTCATCGTCATCCGACCGAGGCTAGGCAGCCGAACCGCGCTGGGTGAGCCAGTCGCCGCGCTCAGCCAAGGCGTCGGTGCATCACGATGCGCCGAGCGATGAAGCCATGGGTTTCGAAGAAGTTCTTCGCGGCGCGGTTACCGGGCAACGCCGAGGCGTCGATCCCGAAGCAGCCGTGCGACTCGCACCATGCAACGGCTTCCACCGCCATTGCCTCCCCCACCCCGATCGCTCGCGCTTCGACATCGACATAGAGATCGTCGATGACGCCGAGGCGGGTGCCGTCGCGCAAGGTCTCGAGCGCGACGGTCGCGAAGCCGATGACCTCCGCATCGATCAATCCGACGATGACGTGATCGTCGGGCGATGCGAGCCGTCGCGCGAGGTAGTCCTCCGGTGGCGGTGTCGGACCTTCCCGGCGAAACCACACGTCACCGCCGCGTGTCGGTCGGAGTTCGGTGGCGCACGCGTTGATCAACGCGACGATGGCGGCGAGGTCGTCGGCCCCCGCTGGCCGAGCCGACTCCATGACGGGCTACGAACCCACGAGTTGGTCGATCTTGCCGACGATGGTGCGCCGGTTGCGGTGCTCGGTCTCGTAGGCGCGCACCGCGAGCAACTCCGCAGCGTCGAGCCCGATCAGCCGTTCGACGACTTGGCTCGCCGCCAAGGAGTCGTACCCAGGAATCGCGAGGTTCGCCGCCGCCATGTCGGCGTCGGCTCCGCCGCCGGATCCGTTTGTCGTCGTTGGGTGTGCTGTTGCATCGGCGAGGTCGGCACGCGCGTCGTGATGTTCCGGCCGGTCGAGCATCAACCGGACTGCTGGAAGGCCCGAGCCGTTGTCTGTCGCGACGTCGTGGACCGGGTCGAGTTCGTCGCCACCGTCGGCAGCAGCCGTCGCCTCGTCGAGGCCCCGGAGCCGGTGGATGCCGTCGACGATCCGGTCGCGCACCATGGGGACACCGAACGCCAACGCGACTTCGCCCGTGCTCTTGACGGTCTGTACCCGCCGTTCGATGCCGTGTTGGCGACGGTCGACTTCGGCTCGACCGCGCGTGACGAACATGTTCACGAACGTCGGTGCCATGTCCCGCAACGTCAGCGCCACGCCGACCGGCGCGAAGACCGCAACCTCGACGAACCGCTCGATCTTCGCCCGCGCCTCGTTGTTCATACTGCCCCGGAGTCTACGGACCCCAGCGCGTCGCGCTCTCGTCGACGGGTCCGGATCGAAGTCACGATCACCAGCGCCCCGACCGTGAGGAGACTCCCCCACCACACCCACTCGCCGAATCGGACATACACCGTCGTACCGGTGCGGGTGGCGATGACGCCCTCGAGAATGCCGTTCTCGAACAACGGTTGGCTGTCGAGGACGGCCCCGTCGAAGTCGACGACAGCAGAGATCCCCGATACCGACGCCTGCAAGACCGGTCGGCCGGTCTCGACCGCCCGGATGCGCGCCGCGGCAAGATGCTGACGGGAGTTCGGCGATCGCCGATACGAGCGATTGTTCGTCGAGACGACGATGAGCTCGGCGCCGTCGGCAACCGCTGGTCGCACCTCCGCGCCGAACATCGATTCGAAGCAGATGATCGTGGCAATCGGGGTATCACGAACCGTCATGAGCGGATCGGTGGTACCAGGCGCGAAATCGCGCGGAATCTGGTCGACGGCATCGACGAACCGTTCGATCGTCGACCGCCACGGAACCCACTCGCCGAACGGGACTCGGTGGCGTTTGGCGTACTCGCCCACGATTGCACCGTTCGGATCCCACAGGACGTTGAGGTTGAGCGCTCGCCCATCGGGCGCGTCGCCCACGCCGTTGGCCAAGACGTAGCTGTCGTGCTCGCGGGCGATCCCCGCGAGCTGCTCGGGCCAGCGCGCCAATGGGAAATCGTCGAGATCTGGGGCGTTGGGCGCATCTGGAAAGCTGCTTTCGGGAAACACGATCAGGTCGTAGTCACCGTCGAGCGCATCCGCCAACGCGAAGTGCTTCTCCACCAGCAAGTTTTCGAACCCGTTGGCTGCCGTCCCGAAGAACTCGTCGTCGGTCAGATCGCGGTTCACGTCGTTGCCCTGGAGCAGGGCGTAGCGCAACGATCCCGAGCGATCCGGTTCAGGGATCGCCACAGCCCAGGCCGTCGCCAGGACGAGCAACGTGACCGCGGGGAGCGAGCGCACCCGCCACCGGGTTGGTGATCCTCGATGCACCCACTGGTCGGCGATCGTCGCGTTGACCGCCACCGCCACCCAGCTGATCAGCGCAAGGCCGCCCAACGCACCGAGCGATCGCATTGGTGCGAAGTCATGGAACGAGTAGCCGATCTCACCCCAGGAGAATCCGCCGAGCGGCCAGCGAGCGAGGATCCCCTCCCCCACGACCCAGATCGTGGCTGTGAGCACCGGGTGGCCAACGCTGCGACGCTCGAGCCACGCCACCACAGCACCGATGAGGGCCCAGTACGCGCCGAGCACGGCGACGAACGGGACGATTGCGACAGCGCCGAAGTACCACGCCCACGACACGACGATCCCGTTGTAGGTCGCACCGGCGACGAAGCCCAGCCACGCGGCTCGACGGGGTCGTGCGCCGTGCCAGGCGACGCACAAGGGCACGAGCGAGACGAACGCGAGGACTCCGATGTCGGGCCCAGGGCGAGCGCAGGCCGAGACGACCCCACTCGCCAACGCGGCGACAACGTCAGCGCGCGGCCGCCTCAGACGCAATCGCGGCAGAGCGATGCCTTCTCGTCGGCCAGCATGTGACGCGGCAGCACGAGAAAGCAGCTCGAGCAGACGAACTCGCCAGGACGCCGGGGCACGATCTTGGTACCGGATTCGCCGAGATCGGCGGGCTCGTCTTCTTCGTCGTCTTCTTCGAGGCCGGTCTTGGCGGTGCGCTCACGCAACACCACGTCGAGCGCCTCTTCCACATCGTCGGGGTGCAGTTCCTCGTCGAGATCGACGACGTCGTCGTCGTCGGCAACTGGGACCGCGACGACATCATCGTCGTCCTCGTCGTCGTCGACCGGCGCTTCCGCGTCCTCGACCGCGTCGACGACCACAAGGTCGTCGTCGTCGAGATCGGCTTCGTCGTCGGCGTCGAACTCCTCGAGGCCGTCATCATCGATGTCGTCTGGTTCTTCGAAATCGTCGTCACTCATGGCTTTTCACGCGCTACCGGGGGCAGGGCGGCCGGAGTATAGGGGTAAGAACCTGCAAGACCGTGCATATCGGTCGCGTCGTCGATCGACGCGGCCCAGGAGACTGTTGGGGCCGCCGTTGCCCGCCCCGCCCGGGGTCCGAAATCCTCCAGCCAGAGCTGGCATCCGAGCCCCCCGGCCGACGGACAGCGTTCTCTACTTGGTCTCCTGGACCGGCGCCTACGTCGCCCCTCGCCCGATCACCTGGGTCTGACCCCAGACGTTGGCTCCAGTCAGTGCTCTTGCTGTCGGTCTCGTCGGCCAGTGTCCTTCCAGCGTCACGATCACGCGCTCGGCGCGAACGTATGAGCTGCACCGGCCTTCGAGGTGCTGGGTCGCAAGGGCACCGCTATTTCGCCAAAAACAGCTACCCGCTGTCAAACCGAAGCGTGCGAACTCTCGACCACGTGACCGGGAACGACGCGCGTTGCTCCCGGTCCCGACGTCGCGAAAAAAACTCTCGGGCTCGTCAGGTCGATGCGAGCCGTCGACGTTCGGCTGCGAGTTCCGCTTCGAGACGTTCGAGTTCGTACGTCTCGTGATCGGCGAACTTCATCGCCTCGGCGATGAGGCGATGTCCGGCAACCTCAGCGATCTGGCGGTGCATTTCTTGGGCGACACGTCGATACGCGGGGTGACCTTGCGGTGCGCTGCGCAACTCGATCAGGTGCATCGCTTCGCGCGCGTTCATGTGCATGACGTAGCGGACCCGGTAGGCCAACGACACCGCGTAACCCGCTTCGACGGGGTGATCGTCGCGCAACGTTTCGAACAAGTCCGCCGAACGGCCCATCGCGTCGTGAAACATCGCGGTGGCTCCCGCCTCGTCAACCGATTCGGGAACGTCGAAGCCGAGATTCGGCGTGAGTGGTTGCCACTCGATCGTGAGCATCCGGTGGCGTTGGAGATCACGAAACGCGCCGTAGTCGCCGACGATCTCGAAGCGATAGGTGGTGCGTTCGAACGCACGTCCCGGTTTGTGTCGGCGGTTCTGCCGATCGCCGACATAGGCCCGCAGCAGCGCCGCTCGGTCGTCGGCACCGAGGCGGCGAACTTCGGCCGCGATCTGCGCCTCGGGGCGATCCGAGGCCGCGAACGCAATCGCGGTGAGAACTTTGTCCTCTCCGTCCGGGTCGAAGTCGAGCAAGCGCACTTGCGGCCCAGAACTCGTCGGCGCGGCGTTGGCCGCCACCGGTGCCGCGAACATCTGCTCGACCAGATCACGCGTCGCGGCGGCGTTGGTCGCGAAGTAATCGACCCACGCGCCCCCGCGTTCGGGACGATCGACACGGGTGAGGAACGAGGGGATCACTTTGCGCAGTTCGCTCAGCATGTCGTGCGCGTAGCTGCGGGCCTCGGGGAGCGGGTGCGCGAGCATGCGCAGCAGGAGCGCCTCGAACGCCTGGCCGGTACCGTAGATCCCGACGTTCGACAGGGTCGCGGCGGGCAGGATGCCGCGGACGGAATCGCAGGCCTTGGCCTTGATGGTCTGCTTGTAGACGAAGTCAGATGTCGCGTCGTCTTTTGGATAGCGCCGTCGAGCCCAGTCGGTCAGCACCGGTAACAACGTCCGATACGAATCGAAGAGTCCGTCGATGTCGGCGACGTATCGCGCGCCGTGACGAGCGCCGAGCACCTCAGGAGGCCGGTGATACCGATACCGGCCATCGACGCGGCTGTCGTAGGGGATGTAACGCGTCGATTGCTCGAGGTACGACATCAGCCGACCCCACTCGAGCACCTTCGTCAACAGGTTGGATGCCTGTTCGCACGCGAGGTGCACACCGCCGAGTTGGGCCACCGAGTCGTCGCCGTACTCGAGGAACACGCGGTCGTAGAGCTCTTCGGCCCGACGCAGCCCGACCGTGGCGTCCACCGTGAGGTCGCCCGTCAGGTCGAGGTCGGGAACGAACTCGTCGAGAAACAACCGTCGCAAGCTCTTGTCGCTGCGCGAATAGCGAGCGAAGAGGGCTCCCTTCACGACTTCGGGCAGGTTGGTGAGCGCAAAGATCGGTTGATCGAGGTTGGTGAAGTACGGGCGCAGCTTGGCCGCTTCGTCGTCGGTGAAGGCCTCGCGCGAGTACATGGGCGGCCGATCGTATCGGTGGGTCAACGGTCCACCGTGCATCTCCCGGCCGGCTCAGACGAGGAGGCGCACAACCCCGCCGAGGACTTCGATCTCGACCCGTCGCGCCGATCCGGCGGCGACCCCGTCGAGGGCCACCGGGACCGCGACCGGCCACTCGATCACTGCGGAACGGCCCGTTGCCTGGCCGATGTCGGGGTGCGGGAGGTGGGCTCCGGACGGGATCCGGCGACGCAGTTCGGCGCGGGCCCCGGGCGCGAGCCCGATCCAGAGCACCTCGAAGCGACCGTCGCCGGGATGGCCGCTCGTGACCAGGCGGTTGTCGTGGTGGTGCTGGGCGTTCAGGGCGACCACGCCGGTCACACGGGCGCGGGCGCGACGTGAACCGACCGCGATCTCGACGGCTTGACGACGGTGCCACGCTCGCGTTCGGTCCGGAGCGATCCCGCAGCAGACCGACGCCACTGCGATCCGAGGCGACGCCGTGTCGAGTGTCACCCGGAGCGCATCGACCGCCACCACCTGGCCCGCCTGCGCTGCGACGAGCGCTCCCCTGGCTCCGAGGCCGAGGGTGGCGGCGAGTTGCGACGTCACGTCGGGCCGGAACCGCAGGAGTCGACCGGGTGACCGTTCGACAGCCGACGCCAGGTCGACATCGGAGCCCACGACCTCGATCACGTTGGCCAGCTCGGTCGGATCGACCGGCTGTTCCCATCGCTCTCCTCGTCGCACGCCGCTCATCGCCGTCAGACGCTCGTCCCGACTCCGCTCGATGCCTCGACAACACCCCGGCGGCATGCGTCGGCGGCGTCGGATGCGGCATCGCGGGTCGCCGGCGACGGGGCGAGGATCGCAACCTGGCGCAGCAGGTCGATCAGTTGTTTGACGTTGCGAACGAAATCTCCGCCGGTCATCTCTTCGTCTTCAAGCAAACCCGCAAGATCATCGCCCGCGACCCACCCAGCCGCGGCCGCGGCGAACCCGGGATCGGGCATGCGCGTTTGCGGAAGCCGAGCGTCGTGTTCGGCCAAGGACAGGTCGCGCCAGATCCGTTCGATCTGGCGGGAGGCGTCGGCAACGGCGCGACTCGGCCACCGACGCGGCGGTCTGGGTTCGTCGCCGTCGGGCCCCCGGCGTTCGAAGCTGAACGCGGACATGACGGCGGCAACCTCAGCGGGCGACAAACCGTCGAGCAGCCCGCGACGCACCGTCTCGGCCAACACGAGATCGAGTTCGGTATAGATCCCGGCCAACAACTCGCCTGCGGCGGTGAGGCCCCAGCCGTCGACGTAGCCCCACGTGGTGAGGACATCGAACACTCGGTCGAACTGACGAGCGAGGCTCTCCTCACGTTCTCGTACGCGCCGCTCGACCCGGGCAAGGTCGCGCCGGACTCGTTCGGCACCGACCGCGGCTCGGAGCCGAACCGACAGGTCGGACGCGTCGTGGAGTGGGTGCGCAGCAAGCGCACGCTCGGCGGCCGCAACCGAGTCCACATCGTCGCGGTGTTCGTCGATCTCGACAGCGCGCAGACGTTCGGCGACCTGGCGCACGAACTCCGGATTGCGCGGCTGAAACGGGCGGGGTAGCTCGATCGACGCGAGTCGCTCCGCTCCCCGAGGGAAGTCGTCAGCACCCGCGCGCACGACCTTGCCCGACGTGGTGACGACGAGCACTCGTACCGGCGCGCGGCCACGGTCTTGCTTGACGATCACTGCCCGTCCGAGTCGAGCAAGCGCAACCACGTCACCTGGTCGCAGCGCTTCGATGCGCGACGCCCGGCTGGCTCCCCGGTCTTTGCGGGCGACGTCGAGCGCCGCGAGTCGCGTGCGGTACTCGGTGAGGCTGCCGTCGTCATCGGCGGCGGTCGTTTCGAAGCGTCGCAGTTGATCGCGCAGGCGTACGGTCTGGCGTTCGAGGGACACGACGTCACGATCGGCATGGAACTGCGCGAAGGACTGGTTCAACAACTCGTGGGCGCGGTCACGAGTCCCTCGCCGTACGAGGTTCACCGCCATGTTGTAGGTCGGTCGGAACGACGAACGCAGTGCATAGCTACGCCGTCCGACCAAGGCCGCAACTTGATCGAAGCCGACGTATGGATTCCAACACACGATCGAGAACCCGAGGTCGTCGATCCCTCGGCGACCGGCTCGTCCGGCGAGCTGGGTGTATTCGCCCGCGGTCAGCAACTCGTGTCGTTCGCCAGTGAATTTCGAGAGTTTCTCGATGACGACCGAACGTGCCGGCATGTTGATGCCGAGCGACAACGTCTCGGTGGCAAAGACGGTCTTGACGAGTCCGCGCGCGAACGCTTCTTCGACGGCTTCCTTCATCGGCGGAACGATGCCGGCGTGGTGCGCCGCGAACCCCGCTTCGAGCCCTGCGAGCCATTCGTCGTAGCCGAGTACGTCGAGGTCGTCGTCGCTCAGCATGTCGGTGTGTCGTTCCGCAATGGCTCGGAGTTCGACGCGCTCTTCCGGTTCGGTCAAGCGCAATCCTTCGCGGCGCATCTGCGACACTGCGTCGTCGCAGGCGTTCCGGCTGAAGATGAAGTAGATCGCGGGCAACATCTTCTCGTCGCGGAGCCGCTCGATGAGGTCGGCCCGCCACGGCGTGGCCAGACGACCTCGTCGAGGGCGGCTTTCGCGAGCGGTCGGGCTGCGCCGGTCGAGTCGGTTCATCTCCGGGTTCGGATGCAGGTCGTCACCATCGCCGACCAGCACCGGAAACAGATGCAGGTCGGCATTGCCGCGCTCGGCGACGGCGTAGAGATGTTGCAACTCGACCGGACGGCGCTCCTCGATGATTGCAGCGGTGGTACCGCGCACCGTCGCGATCCACTCAGCGAACTCCTCGGCGTTCGAGACCGTGGCCGAGAGGCACACGAGATCGACCTCAGGTGGCAGGTGGATGATGACTTCTTCCCATACGGCACCACGAAAGCGGTTCTGGAGGTAGTGGACCTCGTCGAGCACCACATACCGCAGTCCGTCGAGCGCAGCGCTCGAGGCGTAGATCATGTTCCGCAGCACTTCGGTGGTCATCACCACGATCGGAGCGTCGCCGTTGATGGCATTGTCGCCAGTGAGCAGCCCCACCCGTGCCGCGCCGTACTCGGCGACGAAGTCGGTGAATTTCTGGTTCGACAAGGCCTTGAGCGGGGTCGTGTAGAAGACCTTGGTCCCCGCATCGAGTGCGCGGGCGATGGCGTACTCCGCCACGACCGTCTTGCCTGATCCCGTCGGCGCGGCGACGAGCACCGATTCGCCGGCGTCGAGGGCGTCGATCGCCCGGATCTGAAAGTCGTCGAGCGGGTACGGGCGACGGGCGGCAAAAGCGGCGCGCGTCGTGGCGCCGTTCACCCGTCGCTGGTCTCGGCTGCGGTCGTCGTGACCGACGGGTCAGGCACACTCGTCGGCGCCGCCGTCGACTCGGGCGCCGTCGTCGAGCCTTCGGGCACGGTCGTCTGCTGCGGCAGCGGGACCGTGTCTTCGGGCACGGGCAGATCGTCGGGCAGCACCGGCGGATCCCAGTGGTACAGCAGGCCGCCCGGCCACGCGAATCCGGCACCGACGGCGGCAACGAGCACGACCGCGGTGGCGGCGATCAATCCGCTGCGACGCAGCGGGCGTCCCTGTTGGACACGGCTATACGCGTACGAGAGCAACGACGCCAGCACGATGACCGTGATGGCGACGAGCAAGGTCACCTTCGACTGGCGGTGGGCGATCCCACCGGTGAGGCCATGCCCGAACCTCGGGTGCGGGCCACCCGGTCGCAGCGCCCAGACGGCAAGCGCAGTGAAGACCACCACGCCCGCAGCACCCAGGCCGGCAATGACCTTGTCGCGCGGGCTGGGCCCGATGTGGATGGTCTGGCGTCGAATTCGGCGTCGGTTGCTCATCGCTTCATCACCCTACCGATGATGATCGACACTTCGTAGAACAGGTACATCGGGAGGGCCAGCAGGAACAGCGAATAGGGGTCCTGGCTGGGGGTGATGACCGCCGCCACGATCACGATCCCGACCGCTGCGTGGCGTCGGGAACGACGCAACTGTCCGGTGTTGATCGCGCCCACGAGCAGCAAGAACACCAGCAGCACCGGGAACTGGAAGGCCGCTCCGAAGGCAAGCATCATGAACGTGACGAGATTGAGGTACTTGTCGACAACGACGTTGGGTTCGATGTCGCCACCAGCGGTGAACAAGAAGTCGAGGGCCTTTTCGAGCGTGAACCACGACAACACCGTGCCCAGCAGGAACAAGATCCACGCCGATGCCAGGAACGGAATGGCGTAGCGCTTCTCGTGGGTGTGCAACCCCGGCGAGATGAAACGCCAGAGGTGGAACATCAGGATCGGCAACGACAGCGCGATACCCCCATAGGTCGCGACCTTCACTCGGGTGAGGAACGGCGCCAGCGGGTCGATGGCGGTGAGGTCGCAGCCATCGGGCCGACACGAGTCGATGGTCTTGGTGACGTCGCGATAGGGCCCGGAGACGAAATCGAGCAACTGGGGATAGAACCAGAACACGACGGCGCCACAGACCAGCACCGCGATCAGGCACGTGAAGAGCCGATTGCGCAACTCGGTGAGGTGTTCGACCAGCGTCATGCGCGAGTCGTCGGCCGGCACAGAGGTCATGGCAGCGCCGAGGTCATCGATGCGACATCCACAAAGGAACCACTCAGTCGAAGCTCGTGTCCGGCGGCTCACCCGGCAAATCACCAGCCGGAGCCGGACCATCGGGGCCGATATCGGGTGGCACGTCGGGCCGACCCGGCTGCGGGACCGGACGCGATTCCAGCGCGGCGCGGTTCGTACGACGGGTGGGTTTGGCAACGTCGTCATCGACGCGCAACACGTCGTCGATTTCGGACTTCACCTGTGTCTGGACTCGGCGTAGCTCTCGCAACGCAGTGCCGACCTGGCGGCTCACTTCAGGCAGACGTTTCGGGCCGAACACGAGCAGGGCGACGACCGCGATCACCACGAACTCGAGTCCCCCGACGTTAAACATCGCTGCCGAGCCTACCGACCGGGGTCAGCGACGGTGGCGAAGCTGGGCGGCCCGTTCGCGCTCGGCGCGGACCCGGACCAGCGCCGGTTGGAGGTCGCCACGGAGCCGATCGATGGCGCGCAAGGTTGGGTCGACCGAACGAGACGCCGCGAGCGCGGCACGGGTCACGACGACGAGCGCAACGGCGGTGAGCACGACTGCGGTCAGACTGAACAGCGTCATCTCGTGACGCTAGCGACCCGGTTGGTCGATCGTGCGTCGGACCTCTTCGGCGACGCCCTCGAACCATTCGTCGGTCTGCAGGAGCAAGTGGAAGTCGAGCAGGTCGTCGGGAGTGAGCGTCGGACCTGCGTGCTGCTCGGTCAGCTCGGCCGGCAAACGCCACACCTGCATCCGCACGCCGCTGCCGACCAGCAGATCGACGATGCGTCGGCTCGCGTCCTTCGCCACCGGCATGTGGCAGTCCGGACAGCGAAACGTGTACGAGCCTCGCTCGTCGTCCGAACACACGCGCACGATGAGATCGCTCGCTTTGAGCTGCACATCACCGCAGCTCGGACAGTTCGCCCTGATCGTGGTCACCGTCTACCGTCCCTGGTAAGCCCCGCGCCGACCCTCCCGGTCGGTGTCGGGTATCCCTTCGGCAGGGACCCAGGGGCGCTTGAGGATCCAATATCGACCGACCACGGCGAGTGACCGAAACTGCCGGCGGAGCTGCCCTCATGTCTGCCCTCAATGACCCTTCCGAACGTTCTGTCCCGGTGATCGGCTTCGCGCACCGCGGGGCGCGGCTCGACGCGCCGGAGAACACGATCGAAGCCTTCGACCTGGCGCTGCGCGCCGGCGCCCGAGGGCTCGAGACCGATTGCTGGCTCAGCCAGGACGGCGAGGTCGTCTGTGTGCACGACGCCACGGTCGGGCGCGGCCTGCGCCGGCGGAAGGTCGGCGAGACCTCAGCCGAGGAGCTGGGGGCATTTGGCGTCCCTCGTCTCGCCGACGTCTATGCGCAGCTCGGCACCGACTTCGACTTCTCGATCGACGCCGAGCATCACGAGGTCATCGGTCCGATGATCGCCGTCGCCGACGAGCATCGGGCCACCACCCGCCTGTGGGTGTGCCATCCCGATCTCGAGGTGCTCCGGCCCTGGCGAGACCAAACATCGGCGCGACTTGTCCACAGCCGTCTTCGGGGCACCATCACGACGCCCATCGAGCGCCACGCCTACGACCTGGCCCAAGCGGGTATCGACGCGATGAACTTCCACCACAGCGAATGGACTGCCGGTCTCGTGTCGCTCTTCCACCGTTTCGACGTCGGTGCCTTTGCGTGGGACGCACAAGAAGTCCGCCACCTGCGCGCCATGCTCAACGTCGGCATCGACGCGCTCTACTGCGACCGTCCGGATCGGCTGGTCGCCACGATCGCCGAGTGGGTGCCGCGCTGAGTCACCGGGGGCGCAACGTCGTTGAGCACAGGGCCGTTGAGCACAGGTCGTTGCGGCGCTCGTGGCCGCGCCGGCGAGGAGTCGGGTACCTGTCGGTCAGAGGAACTTGAAGCGGCTGAGCGGCCAGATTCGTACGAACGCGCGCCCGACGATCGTGTCGGTGTCGATCGTTCCGAATTTACGCGAATCGCTCGATGAGCACCGATTGTCACCCATGACGTACACGTGACCAACCGGAATCTCCTGCCGTTCGATCGCGCCACCGCGGTCGGTGCAATCCGGGTTGATGTACGGCTCTTCGAGCGGCTTGCCGTCAATGAACACCTGATCGTTACGCGTCTCGATCGTCTCGCCCGGCAGACCGATGACCCGCTTGACGAAGTCCTTGATGCCGCCGTTGTCGAACCCCGGAGGCGCCGCGAACACCACGATGTCGCCCCGGTTCACATCGTGCAACCGATAACTCAACTTGTTCACGAGGATCCGGTCGTTCGAACACCCCGTGCAGCCGTGCAATGTCGGCTCCATCGACTCCGACGGAATCACGAAAGCCTGGAACAAGAACGTCTTGATCAGCAGCGCGATGGTGAGCGCGGCAACGATCAGCACAATCCATTCGATGAGCAGCTTCGAACCGTTCGACCGTTTTCGGCGCCGTCGCGTGTGCGCGTCGGGCAGGAGTTCGCGTGCGACCTCGCCAGGCCTCAGCAATGGGTCGACGTCGGTGTCGCTGTTGCGCACGTCGGCGGCGGTCGATCCGCCCCCGCCCATGGTGTTCGTCACGTATTGGCTCCCGCCGTCGGTCGCCGAGTCGGAGGCGCCGTCATCATTCACCTTCGGCTGCTCCAACGTCGGCTTGAGCGGGATGGTTCCCCAACGGAGCGGCACCGTAGCGGGCGAGGATTCGCCGAGCCGGTTCGACCGCGACGCTGCGCCACTCGGCTGGTTCGACGACGCGGGCGTCGGGTCCGAGCCTGACCAACAAACGCTCGAGGAACGCGCGCTCGGTGACTGCGATTCGGACCCGCAGGTCGCCGTTGTCACGCTGTGTCTGAGTTTCGACCGGGTACCGCTCGGCAACCCAATGCGCGCGTGGTCGCAGGTCGATCGTGACCCGGGGATCGTCGGCGCGTGGGCGATACACCTCGAGCGCCGGTGCGAGGTCGTCCGGGGGAACGAAGCGTTCTCGGGTCGGACGCACCGCGCGAATGCGATCGATGCGAAACAGCCGTTCGCCATCGGCATGATGACAGAACGCTTCGACGTACCACTCCCCGACCGCGCAAAACACCGCAGTCGGATCGATCCGCCGTGTCGTCGGTTCGGCCCGCGCCGCGCCGAGATAGTCGATCTCGATGCGTTCCTGTCGTTCGTAGCTGTCGCGCACCGCGTCGAGATGCGTTGGCGCGGCCAACGACACGACGAGTTCAGGAGCGCCGAGCGCAACTTCGAGTTTCGCCAGCGCGGCACTCAGCGGTCCGCTGGCATCGGCACCGGGAACCGCTAACAACGCTCGTCCCGCGGCCAACAGCGCCAGACCCTCTGCCGGCGAGAGACGAACCGGACGACGAAACGAGTCGGCCATCAGCAACGTGATGTGCTCCCCATCGTCGTCGACGTCGATGTAGTCACCGCCGCTGAACGGCGGTACACCGATCATGAGCACCAAGTCGAGATCGGCGTCGAGTTCGTCGAGCGTCAGCCCGAATCGTTCGGCGACGACAACCTTTTCGACACCGGGGTTGGCGACCAGAAACGGCACCAACGCCAAGATCCGCTGGATGTCGGCACCGGGAACCTTGCGCGGTTTCGTACTCACGACGCGGCAACGATCGCTTGGAGCCATTCGATGATCTCGCGACGTACCGTGTCGGGCGCGATCACCTCGACGGTGTCGTCGAAGTCGTACAGCAACGAGCACAACGCAGCAGGGTTCGCAACCTCCACCGTGACCAACGTACGCCCGTCAGGGTGCGGTCCGACCGTGACATCGGTCCCGAAGATCGCGACCAGTTCGTCGACCCGCACCGGGTCCGCCGCGATTTCGACAGTGACCGCGTCGTCTCCGTAGCGCCAGGCTTGTTCGATGACCGCGTCGTCGGGCCGAAACTCGTCCGGAACTGTGAACGCGTCGGGCGGGCCGATCTTCACATCGTCGTCGATGCGATCCGCACGAAACGTGCGGTTCGCCAAACGATCGCGGTCGTACCCGATCACGTACCAGTGGCCGCGCCGGCTCGTGAGGCCCCAGACTTCAACCGTTCGTTTCGTACCGCGATAGCCAAAGGTGGCAACGCAACGGCGACGAAACGCGTCGAAGATCGCTGCGAGTTGGGGCACGAGCGGCAACGCCGCGATCGGCGCCGACTCCCCTCCCGCGAATCCGCCCAGTTTCAACAGTGCACCTTCTCCGGCGCCCGTGCCGAGCGCAACCGCCGACACCGCGACGCGCAGCGCGGCCGTCTCGTCGTCGGTCAGCCCGAGTTCGGGCAAGTAGTACTCGTCGGGATCCACCGTGTACGCCGCATCGGATGCATCGGTGCCGAGGACGACCTGGACGGGAACTCCCATTGAACGCAACATCTCTTTGTCACGTTCGAACGCACGTCGGCCCGCCTCACTGTCACCCGCATAGCCGGGAATCTCGTGCAAGATCTCGGCGCGGGTCACGGGGCGGCGCCGGTCGAGCAAGAACGCCACCAAATTGAGGACGCGTTCGTTGCGGCTGGGGCCGTCGGCGGTCGCCATTCGAGACAGGCTAGGAGGCCATCGCCGCATGACCTGCGGCCGCGGCGCATTCGTGCGGGAGCGGATCGTCGGCCGCGGCGCGACCCATCGACCGCACGTCGAGGCCGAGCGCAGCGAACTGGCTCGCAATGTCTTCGATCCTCACCGACAGAACCCGATGGTGACGGAGACGTTCGTCGGCGGCGAGCGACGCAGCGACGTCAGGGCGATGTGCCGGAGTGGCGATCAGCGCCGGGCGCGCCGCCAGCGCGAGCGCGGTGGTCGTGTGATGGCTGACGCCCTGGTGGCGATCCCGAGCGTCGCCGTCGCTGCCGCGCGGCGCCACGACCACGCGAGCGCCGAGCGCGCCCGCGGTGTCGATGACCGTTGCGAGTTCGATCGCGGTCGTCCCGAGCGCAGTGCCGGTGCCCACGATGCCCGGCCCCATCGCGACGATTGCGACGTCGACCGACTCGATGACGTGGGCGATCGCCAAGGCCGACGCCAACGAGACCGCCTCGTGATCGCCACCGAACGCGTGCCCGCAGGTGATCGTGACGTCGATCTGCCCTGCCGACCGCAACGCAGCGACGAGATCGGAAAGCGCCAGTGGTAACGCTGCGCCATCGGTCATGACGTATGCGATCCGTGCGTTCGGCGCCGCTCGCCGCACCGCGACGGCGATGCCGGCGACCTGGCTGTGCAGGCTCGCTCCGACCACGACGAGACCTGGCGTGCTCGCAACGGCGGCCAGCGCCGGTTCACGTTCTTCGGTACTGCCGGTGTCGGCCTGCAGGCTCGTGTACCGCAACTTCATGATGTGGCCACGGCCGCGTTGTTCGAACGACCGCCGGGCCAAGTTCCAGTGGACGAAGTGCCAGCCACCGGTACCCAGATCGAGTTCGACCGCGGTTGTGTTACAGACGACTTCGTCGCCGACCGCTACGACGCCGATCAGGTCGGTCAGGACGTACGCACGAGCGGCAGCGCCATCGATGTCGACACGGATCTTCTGGAGCCCGGCGCGTTCGTCGATCACCTCGCGCACAACCCCGCTGCGAAACGCGACCATTGCCCGACCCTACGCGCGTGTCGCCCGCAGGTGTTCGCGCCATCGGGAAGTTTGTCGCTCCCGAACAACGTCGTCGTCAGAGCGAGGCGATGAGCCGTTCGACGCGGTCGTCGCGGGACTTGAACGGATCCTTGCAGAGCACCGTTCGCTGCGCTTGGTCATTGAGCTTCAAGTGCACCCAATCGACGGTGTAGTCGCGTTTGCGCTCCTTGGCCCGTTTGATGAACGCGCCGCGCAACCGCGCCCGGGTGGTTTCGGGCGGGTTGTCGACCGCGTGGTCGATGGCTTCGTCGTCGACCAGGCGTTCGACCAGGCCACGGTCGGCCATCTTGGAGTAGAGCGATCGCGAGCGGGTGATGTCGTGATAAGCGAGGTCGACCAAGGCGACCCGCGGGTGCGCGAGCGGTAGATCGTGTTTGGCTCGGTACGCCTCGACGAGGTGGTGCTTGATCACCCAGTCGACCTCAGTACGCAGCTCGAGCGGGTCACGTTCGATCGTGGTCATCACGTGTTCCCACATGTCGAGCGCCCGCTGCTCTTGGTCCGGCAGACCGCGACGCTTCGCGAACTTCAGCGCGCGTGTCAGGTACTCGGTCTGGATTTCGAATGCCGACAGCTCCCGGCCGTTCGCCAATCGCACCCGCCGACGACACGTGATGTCGTGGCTGATCTCGCGAATTGCCCGGATTGGATTCTCGAGCGTGAGGTCGCGCCACGGCGCGCCGTCTTCTTCGAGCATCTTCAAGATGATCGAGGTCGTTCCGCATTTCAGGTAGGTCGCGTACTCGCTCATGTTCGAGTCGCCGACGATTACGTGCAACCGACGAAATCGTTCGGCGTCGGCGTGCGGTTCGTCGCGTGTGTTGATGATCGGGCGGGAGCGAGTCGTCGCCGACGAGACACCTTCCCAGATGTGTTCGGCGCGCTGGGCCATGCAGAACATCGCGCCGCGTGCGGTCTGGAGCACCTTGCCGGCACCGGCATAGATCTGGCGCGACACGAGGAACGGGATCAGAACATCGGTCACCTTCGCGAAGTCGCCCTCGCGTTCGACGAGATAGTTCTCGTGGCATCCGTAGCTGTTGCCCGCCGAGTCGGTGTTGTTCTTGAAGAGGTAGACCTCGCCCCGAATCCCCTCTTCGCGGAGGCGTTGCTCGGCACTGATGACGAGGTTCTCGAGAATCCGCTCCCCTGCCTTGTCGTGCACGACCAGGTCGAGCAACGAATCGCATTCGGGGGTGGCGTATTCGGGATGGCTTCCGACGTCGAGGTAGAGCCGCGCGCCGTTCTCGAGAAAGACGTTCGAACTGCGACCCCACGACACGACCCGTCGGAACAGATACCGGGCGACTTCGTCGGGGCTCAGGCGGCGTTGACCTCGCAACGTGCACGTCACGCCGTACTCGTTCTCGATCCCGAAGATGCGTCGATCCATGAGATCACCGACCCTCAGGCGAGGAGTGCGTCGAGCTCGCCGTTCTTGATCCGTCGGAATGTGCGACGACCCCGCCCGCGATCGAGGAACGCGACCTCGAGTTGCTCGGCCGCCAGCGCGCCGGCTTCACCGCCGAGCACTTCGGCACCGAGCTTCACGGCCGCTTCGAGATCGAGATCGACCGAGTACCGAGCGCGGAGCGCTTCGAGGACCGACTCGGCGTTGCCGCCCATTGCCGAGCAACCGTGCTCGTCGATGACCACGCCGTCGTAGAAGATGTGGTACAGCTCGTCACCGTCGGGTTCCTCGCCGACCTCGCACACCAAGAGCTCGACCTCGTACGGCTTCATCTCGTGCGTGAACACCTGGCCGAGCGTCTGGGCGTAGGCGTTGGCCAGCTCACGAGCCGCAACGTCTTCGCGGCTGTAACTGAAACCCTTCATGTCGGCGCTGCGGATACCCGCGACCTTGAGCATCTGGAACTCGTTGTACTTGCCCACTGCCGCGAACGCGATGCGGTCGTAGATCTCGCTGATCTTCGACAACGTCCTGCTCGGGTTGTCGGCGACGAGCAAGACACCGGGTTCGCAACACATCGCAACGAGGTCACGGCCGCGGGCGATGTTCTTGCGCGCGTACTCGGCGCGGTCCTTCATCACCTGCTCGGGCGAGACGTAGAACGGTGTGCTCATTAGTTCGTTCCCCCGTCGCCGCCGCGTTCGGGGCCGCCGAGCAACTCGTGGCTGCGTTGTTCGACCGTGTCGTCGTCGAGCCCGCGGTAACCATCCGCGTCGATGATCGCGACGGTTGGGTAGATGCGCCGCACGAGGTCGGGTCCGCCCGTTGCAACGTCTTCATCGGCCGCGGCGAACAGCGAGCGGATTGCCAGCGCCACGGCGTCGTCGGCGCTCATCGATTCGGCCCAGCCGCTCTTGATCCAGTTGCGGGCGTGTACCGATCCGCTGCCCGTGGTCGCGAAGTCGAGTTCTTCGTAGCGTCCACCGGTGGCGTCATAGGTGAAGACCCGGCCCCGCTCACGACGGTGGTCGTAACCCGCAAAGAGCGGAACGACCACGAAACCTTGCATCGCGGCAGGCAAGTTGGCCCGCACCATCTGAGCGAGTTGATTCGCTTTGCCTTCGAGGCTGAGCTGATCGCCCTGGACCTTCTCGTAGTGCTCGAGTTGGGTCTGGAAGAGCCGAATCATCTCGACCGCTGGCCCGGCGCTACCGGCGATCGCAACGCCAGAGAAATCGTCGGCCGGTTGGACCTTCTCCATACGGCGGCCGGCGATCGTGTAGCCCGCGGTCGCCCGCCGATCACCGGCCATGACGACCCCGCCCGCGCACCGGATCGCGACCACGGTGGTCGCGTGGGGGATCTCGGGGGCCGCGGCGCTCGTCTGCGACAGGCCGACACCCGGCATCGATCCCGGGTGCACGCGGCGGAGCAATTCGAGGAACGACGGGCCCGGATCGAACGTCGGGGCAAAGAACGGGAGCGGGTGATCGACCATCGGCGCGGAATCTAGGGGGCGACCCGAGCTACGACGGGTTACTCGCCACCCTTTTGTACGTACGAACGAACGAAGTCTTCGGCGTTCGCTTCGAGAACCGAATCGATCTCATCGAGCAGGTCGTCGAGCTCGTCCTTCAGCTTCTCGCCCTTCTCACTGGGCGCGGCGGCGTCGGCGACCGGTTCGTCGCGTTTGCTCGGTGCGGGTTTTTGCTTGCGCTCACGCTCGGCCATGGGTGAAGGACCCTCCTCGGCGATCGTCGGCGATCCTATGCACCTATCGGCACCGCACTGGCGCGAGTTGCGGCTTTGGCCGAGGATTCACGGACCTTGCAGCAGTTCCACCAGGTCACGAGGGGTTCGCGCCGCCTCGAAGAGCGCGCCAACGTGTTCGCGAGTGCCTCGCGTGGGCTCCATCATCGGAATCCGTCGTAGCGGATCGGTGCCGACGTCGAGCACGAGACTGTCCCAGTTCGCTGCAACGACGGCGTCCGGCCAACGCTGCAGCACGGTGCCGCGGAAGAACGCCCGGGTCGTGGGCGGCGGTTCGACCATTGCTGCGGTCACGTCGGATTCGCTGAGCACACGTTCGACCTTGCCCGCATTGACGAGCCGCTCGTACAGCGACCGATCGGGGCGGACGTCGTGATATTGAAGGTCGAGCAGCGCGAGTTTGGCGTTACGCCAGTCGAGCCCGTCGCGGTCGGCATAAGCCCGCAAGAGGCGGTACTTCGTCACCCAATCCAGCACCCCGTCGAGTTCATCGGGGTCGCGCTCCAGTGCTGCGAGTGTCTGCTCCCAACGATCGAGCACGACCGCGCCGAGTTCGTCGCCGCCGCAGGCGTCGAGACCGACCTCGTCGGCGTACTTGCGGGCGAGCCGCAGGAACTCCCACTGCACTTCGATGGCGGTCGCGCGCGAGCCGTCCGCCATCGCGAGCGGTCGGCGCAACGTGAGATCGTGCGAGACCTGCTGCATCGCCGGGACGGGCGCCGTGATCGAGAGATCCTTTGTCACGAACCCGTCTTCGATCATTGCCAGCACGATCGACGTGGTGCCGACTTTCAACAGGGTCGACACTTCGCACAAGTTGGCGTCGCCGACGATGACGTGGAGGCGCCGATATCGCTGGGGGTCGGCATGCGGTTCGTCGCGCGTGTTGACGATCGGTCGTTTCAGCGTGGTTTCGAGTCCGACTTCTTCCTCGAAGAAGTCGGCGCGCTGACTGATTTGGAAATCGACGCGTTCGGCGCCGTTCTCACTGCCGACCTTGCCTGCGCCGCAAAACACTTGTCGAGTGACGAACCACGGAACGAGGTTGCGCACCAGTTGCACGAACGGCACGCCGCGATCGACGAGGTAGTTCTCGTGGCAGCCGTAACTGTTGCCTTTGCCGTCGGAGTTGTTCTTGTAGACAACGATCTCTTGGCCTTCGTTGACCAGACGACGGGCCGCTTGCATCGATCGGGCGAGGATCCGTTCACCGGCCTTGTCGTAGAGCACCGCCTGGAGCGCGTCGCTGCACTCGGGACTCGAGTACTCAGGATGCGCGTGGTCGACGTAGTAGCGAGCACCGTTCGTGAGCACTGCGTTGACGAGGTGCGTCTCGATGTCGGGCGGCTGCGCGCCGTCGCGGGCGAAACCGCGAGCGTCGGTACCGGGTGACTCGTCCTCGAAATCCCAACCGATTCGGCGCTGATCGACAAAGCCGTTGATCAGGAGCGACGACGCCAAAACGGGGTTGGGGTCCGCTGCGCCGCGCAGGACCACGCCGTATTCGGTCTCGATCCCGCAGAGCTTCGGTACGGCCACCGGGCGAGCCTAGGTGGAACCGGACAGGACATTCGTCCGACACACGCTGGAGTCAACGACGGCGCGGCACCGCGCCTCGCGCTGCGGCGCGAATCGTCCGCAAAGATCGGCGGACGGATGGTCGGGTCGGATCCATCGTCGCGGCGCTGGTTGCGCCGACGACTCGGGGCGCCTAGAGGTACTGGCCGGTGGTCACCCGTTCGATCTGCTTGCCACCCTTGGCTTCCTCGCCTCGTTGGACGATCGTGCGCACGTAGACGATGCGCTCGCCCTTCTTGCCCGAGATCTTGGCCCAGTCATCGGGGTTCGTGGTGTTCGGCAGGTCTTCGTGTTCGCGGAACTCTTGTTTGATCGAGTCCAGCAGTTCTTGGGTGCAGATGCCCTTGCCGCCCCCTGCGATCGCCCGTTTGATGGAGAGCTTCTTCGCTCGACGCACGATGTTTTCGATCATTGCGCCCGACGAGAAATCCTTGAAGTAGAGAATTTCCTTGTCGCCGTTCTGGTAGGTCACTTCGAGGAACTTGTTCTCGTCACCGGTGTCGTACATCGCCTCGACCGCGTGCTCGATCATGCGACCGACTGCCTTGGTGTCGTCGCCGCGCGCCTTCTTCGTCTCGTCCTCGGCGATCGGGAGTTCGGTCGTGAGGTACTGGGAGAAGATCTGGCGCGCAGAGTCGGCGTCGGGCCGTTCGATCTTGATCTTCACATCGAGTCGACCCGGACGCAGGATTGCCGGGTCGATCAGGTCTTCGCGGTTCGATGCGCCGATGACGATGCAGTTCTTCAGGCTCTCGACGCCGTCGATCTCAGCCAGCAACTGCGGCACGATGGTCGACTCGATGTCGGAGCTGATACCCGTGCCGCGCGTGCGGAACAACGAGTCCATCTCGTCGAAGAACACGATGACCGGCACGCCCTCCTCGCTCTTTTCGCGCGCCCGCTGGAAGATCAGGCGGATCTGGCGCTCGGTTTCGCCGACGTACTTGTTGAGCAGTTCGGGGCCCTTGACGTTCAAGAAGTA
>SXIR01000080.1 GCA_005772765.1 Actinomycetota bacterium | reverse complement strand
CGGCGTGTGTTTCCACGAACAGTGGAAGGTGCGCACCGTGATCTGGGATTTCGGCGGCGAAGCCATCGCCGACACGGTCCTCGATGATCTGGAGTGCGCTCGGGATCGCCTGATCGGCACCCACACTGCACTCGACGAGCTACTCGCGCCCGGCGAACTCGTAGCGGCGATCGCCCGCCTCGAACGACTGCTCACCACGCGGCGGTATCCGATCGCCGACGACGACTATCGCAACTACCCCTGGCCCCTCGTCTGACCTGCGCCCGAATCGTTCGGCGCCGACGTGGCGCCCGAACCGAACGCGCAGGCCGAGGACATCGATCGTGGGGTGGGGTCAGACGGCGAGGAGATCGCCGTTGGTGTAGTTCTGCTTGCAGAGCGAACGTTGGAGTTTGCCACTACTGGTCTTGGGCAACGTGCCGGGCTGGACCAACACGATGTCCGCTGGCGGGAGCCCGACCGAGTTGTACACCGCGTCCTTGATGGCATCTCGCACGGCGGCGACCCCAGCTTCCTTCGTCTCCGCGACGACGACGAGCGACTCGCGGCCGCGCTTGCTCGTTGTGCCAAACGCGATGACGTTGCCGGCGCGCACTCCGTCGAGGTCGTTGACCGCACGTTCGACGTCCTGTGGGTACACGTTGCGTCCGCCGAGGATGATGACGTCTTTGATCCGGCCACACACCACGAGCTCGCCGTCGGTTTGGTAGGCCAGGTCGCCGGTGCGGAGCCAACCGTCGTGGAACACCGCGTCGGTCGCAGCGGCGTTGCGGTAATAGCCGGTCGTCACGGACTCGCCGCGGATTTCGAGCTCGCCCACTGCTCGTTCGCCGAGCACCGCGCCGGATGTCTCGTCGACGACGCGGATCTCGAGGTTGTACATGGGCCGTCCGAGGCGTGCCATGCGTCGAGCGTCGGCTGCATCGCCGGAGACGGCGGGTGCGTAGCGTTCGTGCTCGAGCACCCGCGCGTCGACGATGTCGGTCTCGAGTCCCGCTCCGGGTTGCGGGAAGGTCACCGCCAAGGTGGCTTCGGCCATGCCGAAGGCAGGGAAGACCGCACCGGGGTCGAGGTGGTGCGCCCGGCCGGCTTCGACGAATCGCTCGACGCCCGCCGGGTCGACCGGCTCGGCGCCGTTGAGCGCAATGCGCCACGCCGACAAGTCGAGGTTCGACATGCGCGCGAGCGAACGAGCGGCCAAGACGTAGGAGAAGTTCGGCCCGGCGGTGACGGTGCCGCCGAACTCGCTCATCCACTCCATCCACCGACTGGGCGCGGCCAGGAAGTCCTGGGGTGAGCTGAGCGCGAGATCGAGACCCGTGGTCATGGGCGTGGCGAGCAACCCGATCAGTCCCATGTCGTGATACAGCGGGAGCCAGCTGACACCGACGTCGATGCCCGGATCGATCTGCCCGCCGCGCACGATGGCGTCGAGGTTGGCGCACACCGCGCGGTGCGGCAGCATCACGCCTTTGGGGTCGCTGGTCGAACCGCTGGTGTATTGCAAGATTGCGAGCGCATCGGGGTCGTCGGCCGGACGGACGTAGCGGTTGGCCCGGCAGTGCCCCCATCCGGGAACGAGTTCGTCGAGGCGGATGATCGGCGGATCGCCGGGTTGCGGATCGAGGAACTCCGCGAGTTGTCCGTCGATGAGGACGGCGACAGCATCGGAGGCGAGGATGCGAGCGCGGGTCTGGCGGACGAACTCGTCGATCGACGCAAGTCGCATGGGCAGCGGCATCATCACGGCACCCGCGCCGCACAACCAAGTGGCTTCGATCGCAGTCACCAACGGCCGGGTCGTCGGACCGAGGATGGCGACGTGGCTGCCGGGCCCGACGCCACGGGCCTGGAGTCCTGCAGCCATTGCCATGGCCTCGTCGTGGAGACGCCCCCACGGGACCTCTTCGACCGTGCCGTTGCCGGCGGCCGAGCACAAGAACCGAATGCTGCCGTCGGTTTCGGCGGCCTGTTCAATGCGGGTGATGAGCGAGTGGCTGGTGGGGTTGGCGCGCATGGTGCGTCCGACCCACGAACCCGCGCAGGGTTACACGTTTGTAACTTACTCGCCGGTAGCTGGACGAAGCCCCATATTTCGGACATCGCGAAAGAACCGGCTCCGCGGGAGTACGACATCGGCGCCGCCCGACCGGCCGGCAGCCAGGGTGGCGTCGTCGACGTGGGGTCCGAACCCGACGATGTAGGCGTCGGGTGCGCTCGCCCGCAACGCCCCGACATCGGTCGCCACGTCGGCGCACCGTCGCAGGTCGACGATCACCGAATCGACGGTGTCGAGATCGGAGCGGGCGAGGACGTCGTCGACCGAGCGAACGAACACGACATCGTCGAGCGCGGCTCGGATCCGCGACTGATCCATGAGGTCGGTCACGAGCGCGACGACGCGCACTCGGTCAGTCCTTGGTCAAGCGTCGGGGTGCGTCGACCGCGAACTCCGGCCAACGCTTGCGCGACTTCGCCGCGAGCTTGTGCATCAGCGCGATTGCGCCTGGGTCGTCGTCGCCGGGTCGAGTTTCGATCCAGCCGTCGTCGATCATGCGTTGCATCAACTCGCGGCCCGTGTCGGTGCGCACGACCGTCAACGTCCAGTCGTTGAAGGCACCGATTCCCCCGGTCGAGATGTCGGCGTGTTCCGCGGCGACGTCCGGACACATCTTGCAACCCTCACGCGTCCACGCGTGGCACTCTTTCAGCGGCACCTCGTGGTAGTCGCCGTTCTTCATCCAGATCTGGAAGACGCCCTTGATGTTCATCTTGCGCATCTCGGATTTCTTCAACCCGTACTTGGCTTCGAACAGCTCTTCGAAGATCGCATCGTCGAAGGTCTTCGAGCACAACAAACCGATGTTCAGCGAGATGCGCCGCGCGGCCTTTCCGGCCTTGCGGGCCTTCATCGCGGGCGGTGAACTCGACTGGCACGACATGCCGACGAGGGCAATGCGTTGCTCTTCCTTGTCGAGGTCCATGTACGCCATCGTGTTCGCGCTGTAGGTGTAACGCGATCCCGCGCTTGCAATGACCTCTTCGCGGGTCCGAGCGATGCCGGGAATCGCCTTCCACGTCGATCCGTCACCTTCGAGGTAGCTCACGAGTGCCGCGTCGATCATGTCGTGCTCGAGTGCGTAGACGAGGATCGCCGACACCAGGCCTCCGTCTTGGCCGTTCTCGTGGAGCTCGGGGTCGGCCGCTCGCGCGAGCAGCACGTCTTTGTAGATACCGGAATGTTCGTCGGCTTCACGTTCGCGCCCGAACATGAAGTTGTCGATCTCGGTTTCCCACGTGCGAAATCGGGGGCACGCGCGGGTGCACGTGGTGCACGCCTTGTCGCCGTGACTGCAATCTGCAGGGCCGCCGTACTCCGCTTCGTTCTGCCAGGGCTTGTACACGCCGTTCTGGTCGTCGTAGGAGAGCACGTCGTGCGGGCACACGACCACGCAACCCGCGCATCCCGTGCACAGGCCGGTCGTGACGACCTCGTCGTAGAGATGCTTCCAGGAGAAGGTCCAGCGTTCCTTCTTCTCGGCTTGGGGTTCGGTGGCGACCATGGGGGGAGTCTGCCACGGCGTCGCCGAACCGATCGAAGGCGATTCGGTATCGATCCAGTCGTGTGACGACCCGCGGTTACTCGGTCAGGTCGCCGCGCCGTGAAAGGCCCGCAACTCGCGTTCGATCTCGGCTGGCGTGTCGCCGATCGGCTGATAGATGAACTCGGTGACACCGGATGCGACCGCAGCTTCGACCCGGGCCGCGACGTCGCTGGGCGTACCGGTCCACGTGAAGGCGGGCAACAGGTTCGGATCGATCACGGGCGCGTCGCGTTCGGTCACCTTCACGAGGTGGTCTTGGTGGGTGGCGAGGTGACGGATCGGCTCGGGAACCGTTTCGAGGCGTTGCCGCCACTCGACGCCGCCGGGTAGCCCCTCGACCGACGACGGATCGCCTTCGTACATCGCGTGGTAGACGACGGTCAGTGCGGGGCCCGCGGCGGCGATGACGCGTGCGTCGGTCACGGACTCGCCCGGGTCGAGCACCGTGCCGAACACCAGCGTTGAGCACCACTCGAACGCAGGGTTCCCGCCGGTGACGGTCATCACTCCGTCGCCGAGTTCGCGAGCGACCTCGAAGCCCTTCGGCCCGTTCGCCGCGACGACGATCGGCGTTGCGAGCGGTCGCGGCGGCGCGAAACCGTCCGGGTGGATCATCTGCACCATCTTGCCGTCGACCTCGGCGGCCTCGCCTCGCAGCAATGCCCGCAACGTCTCGATGTAGTCGCGCACGAACTGCCACGGCAATGCCTTGTGGCCCATCGCCATGCGCCCCGTGAACCCAGTTCCGATCGCGACGGCGAGCCGTCCCGGCGCAAGGTCTTCGATCGTTGCGATCGCGCTGGCCGTGACGAGCGGATGCCGGTTGTTCGGAACGAGCACCGCAGTACCGACGCCGATCCGAGTGGTGCGTTCCACCACCCGGGCAAGCGTTACCCAGATGTCGTGGTAGAGCGCCGGTGAGTCGTAGAGCCACACCCGCTCGTATCCGAGCGACTCGGCGATTGCAGCGTAGGCAGGAGTGTGGATCGAGGGCGGAAACGCGCAGGAAATCGTCGGCATACGCGGACCCTACGAGAGCGCTCCCCGTGTTGTCAGGTGACCGATCGACGTTGGCGCGATCAGGCGCGGGGTCGGCGTCGGGCGAGCAAACGACCGACGGACCACGATCCGACTCCGATGATGAACAACCCGCCGACGGCCGCGCCGGTATACGGCAGCGAGCCGCCGCTGCCTTGGTTGTTCTGACCAGCTGCCGTCGTGCTCGCCGAACTACTCGATGTGCCGAAGTCCGACACCGACGACGAGCCGCCGACCGACGTCGTGGTCGAAGAACTGGTCGACGAGCTGGTCGAAGAAGTGGTGGTGGACGATGTCGTCGTCTCGTCGACCTGGAGCACGATTGTGGCCGACGCGGTCGAGCGGTTGCCCAACGCGGCACCGAATCGCGCGGTCACCGCGAAGGCGTGCGCGCCCGGCGCGAGGTCGTCGAACCGGATATCGGTCGCCGTGGTCTCGTCGGTCGAGCCCGTTGCCAGGTTGGTCACCACGTAGGTCGTCGCGCCGATGCGCGCGGGCGGGTTCCAACGCACCCGTGCCGAGTCGGCGTCGAGCGACTCGGCTGTGACGCCGGTCGGGGCCGATGGCGCGACATATGTGCGGCAGGGTTGGCCGCGCAGCGAAACGCAGGGCGGCAGGGCGGCGGGCGGTTCGACGCCGGAGATCACAGGCAAGATGACCCGCGAAGGATGAACGCTCGAGTGCGCGATCTGGTTCGTCACGACGCCGTCGGCGTCGAGCGCGTCGAGCGTCCACGCCGGGCGATTGCCGCCAGGTGCTTCGACCGTGATGCGCAGCCGAGAACCGGTGCGAAACACGTGAGCGAACGGGAACATCTCGACGTTCAGTTCGGCGAACTCGCCTGCGGGCATCGGTTGACTGTCGGACTCGTGATGGGTGTGGAACGGACGGAGGAGCGATGATTTCGACGGGTCGAGGCGACGGTGCGATGCTCGCAACCAACCGGTCTGGATATAGCGCTCTTGGCCGTCCGGTCGGATCTCGGTGAGGGTCACCTCGATGTCGGTGTCGGGCGCGGTGGTCTGCACCCAGAGGTCGATACGGCCGGTACCGACCATGACGAGATCGTCGGCGAGCGCGGCGGTTTCGAACGCCAACGCCTTGCCGTCGGGGATCGGCCGCCAGTCGTAGGCGGGTGCATTCACCCATGCATCACCGGTGCCGCCCGCGATGGTCTTGGCGATCTTTGCTGTCGGGTCGTACTGATAGGGCGTGGCCGCACGGTGGTCGGCCGCGCCGATGGTCGGCGGCGTTTGGGTGAGTTGGCCATCGGGCTGCAACCACCACGTCGTCGCAACCGTCTCGGGTATCGGCCACTCCGAGAACGTCCGTTCGAAGGTGCCGACGGGTGCGCCGGGAATTGCCGGGTCGCCGGCGCCGTTCTCGAAGATCACTCGGACGTCGCCCTCGGCTTGGTACTGCGCGAGCGCCTGGTCGTAGCCGAGTCCGACGAATCGGTCTTGGCCCCAGCGCACACCATCGATGTTGACCGTGTCGCCGACGATCGGGGCGATGATCGCAGCCAGACCGTCGTCGAGGTTGGGAACGCGCCGGGCAACGTAGAGCTCGAGGAACTCGTACCACCGTTCGAGTTGGGCGAGCCAGGGGTCGACGTGCGCGCCGTTGGTGATCATGAAGTGTCGGTCAGGGCTTGCGGTGAAGTCGTCGAGCAGGTTGGCGAAGTGTCCGCCGGTCTGTTCGTCCTGGAATGCGCCAGCGAGCATGACGGGGACATCGATGCGATCGACGAACGTCTCGGGCGACAACGGATCGTGCACGAAGTCGACGTAGTACGACGTGGCGCCGATGAGCTCTTCGAGGTCGGGATTCTGCAGGCGCAGCTTCTGGTTCTCGGCGCACTGCGCGCCGTTCGGTCCGCCGGCGTCGACGATGCCGCGCTCCCAACCTTGGCCGTACGGTCGGCCGTCGCGCACACGTTCGCGGGCCCAGTCGAGCGCGAACCCATCGTTGAAGATGCCGCCGGGAAACAACGTCGATCGGTAGGTATCGCCGATGACCGACATCGGCGCGATGGCAGCGAGATGCGGCGGCTGCTCGCGGGCGGTGAACAACTGCGAGATCGCGGGGTAGCTGATGCCGATCATTCCCGGCTTGCCGTGCTGCACCCACGGCTGTGCGGCTACTGCCTCGACGATGTCGTATCCGTCGAGTGCTTGGAGCGTTTCGAAGTAGAAGAACGAACCACCCGAGCAGCCGGTACCGCGCATGTTCACGCCGACGGTGGCATAGCCAAGGGCGCTCGCGAGCAACGTCGACGGCTGCGGAGCGTTCGGGTTGCTCGGGCTGTAGCCGCTGTATTCGATGAGCGTTGGGTACGGGCCGTTCTCGGGCGGGCCGGGCAGCTGAACGGTTGCGGACAACTTCGTGCCGTCTCGCGTCGTGATGTAGCCGAAGCCCACGCTCAGCGATTGCGCGTCGTAGAAGCTCTGCGGTGGGTCGACGTTCGGATCGAGTACCGACACGGCTCGGCTGATGGTCTCGTTGCCGTTGTCGTCTTGCACGACGCGATAGCCGGTGCCGGGCGGAACTGCCCGGAACAGGAACGAGCCTTGTGCGTCGACCGTGCCCGTGTCGATGACGGCGTCGTCAGGGTTCCACAAGCGAACGGTCGCACCAGGTTCTGCGTCGAGAACCGCGAGTTGTTCGACGCTGCCCCGTACGACGAAGGTGCCATCCCAGGCCCCGACCTTCGGCGGCGTCGCTGCGAGCCCCGACAGCGCAACCGCGCCGACGGAAAAAAGCACTGCAACCGCCCGAATGCCCCGCATCGCCCGACTCTACGGTCGGGCGTCAATTCCGGGCAACTCCCAGGATCCGTTCGCCTCAGATCGGGGTGGCGTCGTAGCCGGCCTCGTCGATCGCGGCCACGATGGCCCCCTCGTCGACATCGCCGTGCACCGTGACCGTTTTGGTTTCGACGTTCACCTCGGAGGCGGTCACTCCAGCGACCTCAGCGAGTTCGGTTTCGATCGCGTGCTTGCAGTGATCGCAGCTGACACCGGGAACGGAGTAGGTGCGTACATCCATGGGAGGGTCCTTTCGTTCGTTCATGCTTTCAACAGTCGTTCGACAGCCGCAACAGCTTCGTGGATCTTGTCGTCATACGGCCCGTCGCCCTCGTCCGTCGCGTGGCGAACACAATGACGAAGGTGTTGGTCGAGCAATCCGAGGCCGACGCCTTGGAGCGCTTTGCTGACCGATGCGATCTGGGTCAGGACGTCGATGCAGTACTCGTCGTCGTCGATCATGCGTTGCAGCCCTCGCACCTGACCTTCGATGCGCCGGAGCCGGCTGCGGTAGTCGTCCTTGTGCATCGTGTATCCACGCATCGCGGGTTCCTCTCGGTCGTGGTGTCGGCGAGCATCTTGGGGCTTGTCTAGATAGGGTAGGGGGGTATACTACACGACATGACGGAATCCACCAACACCCTCGAGCGTGTCGACCTTCCCATTGCCGGTATGACCTGCGCGGCCTGTGCGGCCCGCATCGAGCGGGGCCTGGGCAAGCTGGACGGCGTCGACACGGCGACGGTCAACTTCGCAACCGCCAAGGCGACCGTCACGTTCGATCCGGCCGCCACCGGCGCCGACGCGTTCCGTTCGAAGGTCGAGTCGCTCGGGTACTCGGTCGCCGACTTCGTCGACGACGGCACGGGCGATAACGATCACGATCACGAGTTAGCCGACCTGCGCCAGCGAGTGCTGGTCAGCGCGGTGCTCTCGGTGCCACTCGTGGCGATCTCCATGATCCCAGGTCTGCAGTTCGCGAACTGGCAGTGGGTGGCCGCCGCGTTGGCGACCCCAATCGTGGGATGGGCCGCCGCCGGGTTTCATCGCGCGGCACTCGTCAATGCCCGTCACGGCACCGTCACGATGGACACGTTGGTCTCGGTCGGAACGCTGGCCGCGTTCGTCTGGTCGGCGGTCGCGCTCGTCTTCTTCGATGCGGCCGCGAGCACCGGGATGCATGGGGGCAACGCCGACGTCTACTTCGAGACCGCGGGCGTCATCGTCACCCTCGTGCTCCTCGGGCGGTACTTCGAACGACGCGCGCGCCGACGCGCCGGCGCAGCACTGCGCGCGTTGTTGTCGCTCGGTGCCAAGACCGCGACACTCGAATCGGGTGACTCGATTCCGATCGCGAGCCTCGAAGTCGGTGACCGCTTCATCGTGCGAGCGGGAGAACGGATCGCCACCGACGGCCAGGTGGTGCACGGCACCGCAGCCGTCGATGCGTCGATGCTCACGGGCGAACCGATGCCGGTCGATGTCGGGCCGGGTGACCACGTCGTCGGCGCCACGATCAACACGAACGGTCGGCTGGTCGTCGAGGCAACACACGTCGGCGAAGCGACCGCGCTGGCACAGATCGCCGCCCTGGTCGACGCCGCACAGGGATCGAAAGCTGCGGTCCAGCGGTTGGCCGATCGGGTTTCGGCAGTGTTCGTTCCGGTCGTCTTCGTCATTGCGATCGCGACGCTCAGCGGCTGGTTGATCGCGGGCGGAACCGCGCGCGAGGCCTTCACTGCCGCGGTTGCGGTGTTGATCATTGCGTGCCCGTGCGCGCTCGGCCTGGCAACGCCGACCGCCTTGATGGTGGGCACTGGTCGTGGCGCCCAACTGGGCATCGTCATTCGCGGCGCCGAGGTGCTCGAAGCCACGCGCTCGATCGACACGGTGTTGCTCGACAAGACCGGCACCATTACCGAAGGTGCGATGGCCGTCACCGAAGTTGCGGCTGTCGACCACGAGACGGTCGACGAAACTGAAGTCCTCCGAGTGGCCGCGAGTGCCGAAGCAGGTTCCGACCATCCGATTGCTGCGGCGATCGTGCGGGCGGCGCGCGACCGGGCGATTGCAGTGACGACCCCGACGTCGTTCGTCGATCACCCCGGTATCGGAGTGGACGCGACGATCGATGGCCGCGAGGTCGAGATCCGACGTGCCGTGTTCGCAACCGACGCTGCTGCTCGCGGCGCCACGGTCATCGGTGTGTCGTGGGGTGGGAGCGAGCGTGGGGTCGTGGTCGTCGAGGACACGATTCGGGCAACGTCGGCCGAAGCGATCAAAGGTTTCGCCGATCTCGGTATACGCACCGTGATGGTGACGGGCGATCACGAGATGGCCGCGCGCCGGGTCGCCGACGCGGTGGGTATCACCGAGGTCGTCGCGGGGACGTTGCCGGGCGACAAAGCGCGAGTCGTGACCGAGTTGCAGGCGGCGGGTGCCACGGTCGCCGTGGTGGGCGACGGCGTGAACGATGCCCCAGCCCTCGCGTCGGCGGATCTTGGGATTGCGATCGGAACGGGCACCGACGCGGCGATCGAGGCCAGCGACTTGACGCTGGTGTCGGGGGACCTGCGCGCCGCGGTCGACGCGGTCCGGCTGGCTCGGCGGACGCTCGCCACGATCAAAGGCAATCTGTTCTGGGCGTTTGCGTACAACGTTGCGGCGATCCCCCTCGCGGCGGCCGGCTGGCTCGACCCGATGATCGCGGCGGGCGCGATGGGCGCGAGTTCGGTGTTCGTCGTGACGAACTCGCTTCGACTGCGCCGATTCACGGGAATGCGCTAGCCGGGACTCGACGCTCCCGAGCGCTCGCGTGGGGCGCTCAGCGGGGAACGCGCTCCGCTGACCGCCTACGCTGCGCAATCCGATGGCAAAGATCTCGGACATTCTTGCTGCGGGGAAGAGCTGGTCGTTCGAGTTCTCGCCGCCTCGCACCGACGACGCGTGGGCGCAGTTCTGGCCGACGCTCGACGACCTGGCTGCCCTTGCGCCGTCGTTCTTCTCGGTGACCTACGGCGCGGGCGGGTCAACGCGAGACACCACACGCGATCTGGTTGTCGACATCAACCGTGATCGCCAGGTCACGACGATGGCGCATCTCACGTGCGCGGCGCACCGTCGTGCAGAGCTCGAAGCCCTCGTCTCGGATTATCGCGACAGCGGTGTGGTCGAGAACATCTTGGCGTTGGGAGGTGATCCGCCGGTCGGCTACGACGGCCCGCCTGGTGAGCTGACCTATGCGTCGGAGCTGGTCGAGCTGGTGTGTTCGATCGGCGAGTTCTCGGTGGGTGTTGCTGCCCATCCCGAGCCGCATCCTCGTTCGGAAAGTGTCGCGGCTGACCGCGCCCACACGGCGGCGAAACTCGAGTTGGCCGACTTCGCGATCACCCAGTTCTTCTTCGAGGCGCATCACTATTTCGGCCTAGTCGAATCACTCAAATTGCTCGGTTGCGCGAAACCAGTGATTCCCGGAATCATGCCGGTAACAAGCATCGCGTCGATCAAACGCATGGCGGAACTCCAGGGTTCGGAAGTTCCGGTCGGGCTGACGGACCGGTTGTATGCGGCAGAAACCGATGGACCGGCTGCGGTTCGAGACGTTGGAATCCAGGCCGCTACGGAGTTGTGCGAGGAGTTGCTCGCCGAGGGCGTCCCCGGGCTGCACTTCTTTGCGTTCAACCGCACCACCGCCTACGCAGCGCGCGAAATCCACCAGAATCTGGGCCTCTGAACGACTGAGGCGGGGGGGGGGGGGGGGG
>SXIR01000008.1 GCA_005772765.1 Actinomycetota bacterium | reverse complement strand
GCGTCGGTCACAACGGTGTGCGCGCCGAGCGCAATCGCGCGTGCCGCGTGCCGCGGCATCGCCAGGGCGACGACGTCGACGCCGGTCGGCGCTAAGCGCGCCAAGACGAACCATCCGTCGACCGGCTCGCGCTCCAGATCGACGACCACGACATCGAACGCGCCGGCTTCGTCGACGGCGACGTCGCCGTGTTCAGTGCACCCGACATGCCAGTCAGGCATCACGATTGCGAGTTCCTCGGCAACGGCCGGGTCATCGTGGACCACCAACACGCAAGGGTTCGGGTTCGTCGGCATCCGTGCCTCTCCAAGGTCGTTGTCATCGGCGTCGAGACAAGTCGACGTGGCGTCCGCTTCCTTGCGGACGGTTCTTCATCGGCAGGCGGTCGGCGAAGCCTGAGGTACACGAGCTCGGGAGCGAACGAAACGGATCGGCCTGGGATTCGACCAGGTCAGGAGGCTCGGCGGTGCTTGCGCTTGTGCTCGAGGAAGTCGACGAGCACGTAGTCGCCGAGGTTTTCCGGCGTCGTGAAGAACGCCCGACCTCGATTCATGTTCATCATGCGTTCGACGAAGTCGCGGAGATAGTGGCTCTCTTCGAGCATGAAGGTGTTGATGCGAATCCCGTCCTTCGTGCACCGCATGACTTCGCGCAGCGTTGCTTCGATCGTGCGCGGGTCGGGTGGGTAGTCGAAGAAGGTGCCGCCACCGGGGAGAATGTGCGCGGTCGGTTCGCCGTCGGTGATCATGATGATCTGCTTCTGACCGGTCTGTCGGGCCAACATCTTGCGCGCCAACATCATCGCGTGCTGCATGTTCGTGCCCCACTCGAAGTCCCACGTGGCTTCGGGGAGCTTCTCGGGCTTCACCTCGCGTGCGACTCGCCCGAAGCTGACCATGCCGAGGTAATCGCGCGGAAACTGACTCGAGATCAGCGAGTGCAGGGCCATCGCGACCTTCTTCGCCGAAAGGAAGCGGCCGCGCATCTCCATCGACAGCGACACGTCGAGCATCAGCACGGTCGCGCTGCGGCTGATCTGTTCGGTGACTTCGATCTCGAAGTCTTCGGGTGACAGCCGCACCGGCACTCCACCACCGGTACGCCAGATCGCGTTGCGAATCGTCTCGCCGACGTCGAGGTGGAACGGATCGCCGAACTCGTACGGCTTGTGATCGTTGCTGCGTTCGTGACCCGCGCCGCTGCGTTCGATCTCGTGTTTGCCCGCTCGATCTTGCACGAGCTTGCGGAACAAATCGCCGAGCGCCCGCTGGCCGATCCGACGGATGCCTTTCGGCGTGAGTTCGTAGCGACCCTCGCGCTGTTCGATGAGCCCGGCGTCTTCGAGCGTCTTGGCGAGCTTCTGCAGTTCACGTAACGAGTCAGCCGCATCGTCGCCGAGCAGATCGGCGATCTGGTCGGGGTCGACTTCGGCGAGCTTGCTCGGGTCGGTCGCGTTGCGGAGCATGTTCTCGAGCGTGTCGATGTCGCCGATCTGTTCGAGCATGCCCGTCATCGAGTTCAATGGCAACGGTTCGTCGCCCCGGAAGGGCATCGACTGACCCCAACCCATCTGCGGGAATGCGTTCTGCAGGTTGCGGGCGAGCTCGTCGACCTGCCAACGCAGATCCATGTCGTCGAGCAACGACTCGGCGAGCTGTTGGAGTTGCTGACGCTGTTCTGGGGACATCGAGTTGAGCAGCCGTTGCATGGCCGCCATCGACTGCGCCATCTGTTCGAGTAATTCGTCGAGGCTCTGCGGATTTCCCGGAAACATGTCGCCGTAGCGATCCATGAAGCCCTGGAAATCCGGTTCCTCGCCCGCTTCGCGTTGGCGGAGCATCTCGTTGAGCTCGGCCATCATGTCTTTGGTGCGTTGCAGCTGCTCGGGCGACTGCTGCGACAGACCCTGGCTCAACTGGTTGAACATGTTGTCGAGCAGCTGTTTGCGCAAGTCGTCCATCAACTGCTCGAACCGCTCGCGCGCTGCGTCGTCCATCCAGTCGTAGTTCTGGAGTTCTTGCACTCGACCCGCGAGATCAGGCGGCAGATTGTCGAGCTCCATCCGCCGTTCCGCCGCCATCTGCTGGAGCATTTCCTGGCGCCGCTCGTCACCCTGTGCTTGCGCCTCGTCGACGCGCCGCTGCTGGCCGGCGCGTTCCTGGTCGATCACGTCATCGAGTTGCTGGTTGATGTCGTCGTAGACACCGCCGAGGTCGTAGCGCTCCTGGATCTCGCGTCGTCGTTGGCGAAGCTCGTCGAGCATTTCGCGCAGGCCCTGCATGTCGCGGCCCTCACGGTCTTGCATGCCTTGTTGCATCAGGCGACGCATCGCGGCGTTGAGATCACCGTGGTAGAGCAGATCGTCGGTCATTTCGCCGAGCAGCGAATCGGCGTCGTAGTCGAACCCGACCTGGGTGCCGTCCCACCGGGAGTACCGGAACTTCGCCATCTCGGCACCCTATCGCCGCGGGCTGACCTCGGGCCGGGGCTCACTCCCGCTCGAAACCGTTGGATGGTCGGACAAGCGATCTCCTCGAACGGCGGCGTGCACTCATTCTCGTCGGCGGCGCTCATCGCCTGAAGCGCGCGCTCCGCTCCGCCGTAGTGTGCAACAGATGCGCGACGACTTCTGGTGGGGCACTGCGGCGTCGTCGACGCAATGCGAAGGGGCCGCGCCCGCGTCCGACTGGTTCGAGTGGGAGCGCCGCAAGAAGGTGCCCGAATCGCGCGACGGCAACGACTTCGCCCGGCGCTACGCCGACGACTTCGCGCTGTATCGCGAACACGGTTTCACGCACCATCGCCTGTCGATCGAGTGGGCGCGCATCGAACCCGAAGAAGGCAAACGCGACCAGGCCGAGATCGAGCGCTACCTCGAGATCCTCGAGACCGCACGAGCGAGTGGAATCGAACCGTGGGTCTGCTTCCACCACTTCACGCTGCCGGGTTGGTTCCAAGACGAACGGGCGTTCCTCGACGACAAGGCCCGGGGCTACTACTGGCCCCGCCACGTCGCGTTCTGCGCCGAGACGTTCGGCGATCTCGTGTTCGGTTGGAAGCCGATCAACGAGCCCGTTGCCTACGCGTTCGGCGGCTACCTGATGGGCGTCAACCCACCCGGCCTCACCGACCTCGGCAAGTTCTTCGATGCGTATCGCGGGGTGCTGCTCGCGCAACGCGACGCGTGGCGCGAGTTGCGCGGCGGTGGCAAACCCGTCGCGACGATCCACAACCTCTCGCCGGTGTTCGCAATGCACGACTCCCCCGAAGGGAAGAACGCGCGCAACGTCATCGACGACGTGCTGTGGGGGATCTGGCTGCGCGCCGAACGTGACGGCGTCTTGGCCTTCCCCGGTCGCGTCGAACAACGTGTCGACGACCTGCGGGGGGTGGGTGACTTGATCGGGTTCTCCTACTACAACGCGAGCGGGGTTCTCCCCGACCTGTCGATGGTTCCTTACCCGACGAACCTTCCCCGCGGCCCGCTCGGTTACGCGCCCTGGCCCGAAGGGCTTGGGCTCACGATCCGCCGTCTCGCCGACGAGCTCCCGAACCGGGCCTTGCTGCTCTGCGAACTCGGATTCGGATCGCGTACCGGCGTCGACGAAGAGAACGCCCGGAGCGACTACCTCAGCGAGTGCCTCGACATCGTTGCCGAAGCGATCAACGATCGGATCGACCTGCGGGGCGTGTTCTTCTGGACCGGCGTCGACAACTACGAGTGGGATCACGGGTTCTCCGCCGAGTTCGGACTGTTCACGCGCAACCGAGAACCGAAACCCGCCGCGGCGATCGCTCGCGCCTGGGCCCTCGCCCAACCACGGTGACCTCTGCCACCGTCCGTTTCACGCCGGCGAACACCTCGGTACAGTGCGCCGATGCGGAGCTGGTTGGCGGCGCTGGCCGCCTGTGTGGCACTCGCCGTACCCACAACGCGCCCGGCCGCGGCAACCAGCCCTACCCGCCTTCCGAACTCGTGCCCTGAGGTCTTCTTCGTCGCGGCGCGAGGTTCGGACCAGTCCGACACCACCGACCTCGGAATCGGACCCGAGATGGTCCGCCTGTTCCGGGCGTATCGCGCTGCGTTGGTCGAGGCGGACCGCCGCACCACCGACACGAACCGCCCGATCGTGACGGTCGCGAGTGCCGTCGATTACCCAGCGGTCGACGCGCCGTGGCCACTCGGTTCGAGCACGACCGCCCAGTACGCCCGCAGTGTCGAGCGCGGGGTCAGGTCGGTGTTGCAACACATCGACGTCCTCTCGAATCGCTGTGGCGCGACGACTCGATTCGTGCTGGCGGGCTACTCGCAAGGGGCGCACGTCATCCGCCGATCGCTCGACCGTCTGGCCAACTCCCGGCGCGCCGATGTGTTGGCCGTCGTCCTGGTCTCCGACCCTCAGTGTTCGGGTCCTCAACCCGGCGTTCGTCACATCGGCGTCCAACGTTGTCGTGGGATCTTGGGGACGCGTGCGGTCCCCACCTGGGCGGCGCGGCGAACTACGCAGGTGTGTTTGAGCCCGGACCTCGTGTGCGGGCAACCGCGGAACGGAACGCCGCGCTATCGCGCCGACGACATGGCCGCGCCCGCCGGTTTTGCGGTGACGAAGACGCCCGCGGCTGGCGGCGTGCCGACGTGCGACGGATTCGTTGCCACCCACGTCGGCGGGCCCGGATCGGATGTGCTCCGAGGTTCGTCCGCGAATGATGTCATCGTCGGCCGCGCCGGCAGCGACACGCTCGAGGGTCGCGCCGGAGACGATCGATTGTGCGGCGACGGCGGCGACGACGTCCTCATCGCTGGTCAGGGCAACAACGCGTTGCGCGGTGGAAGCGGCACAGACGATTGCTTCGGACTCACGTGGGCAAACTCGTTCGTCGGGTGCGAACGACTCGGCGCGGCGGCACCGTGGAGTCCTCGCTCGGTCGCGATCATTGGAGATTCGGTGCCGGCCTCGGCGCTGGAGGGATTCCGAGCCGAAGCCGCGTCGCGTGGGGTCGACCTGGTGAGCTACGTCGTACCGGGCTGCGGGATCGCCATCGGGCCGGTCGCGGACGACGACGGCAACCTGATCCCGTGGACACCTGCTTGCGCCACCGTGATCGGACCGGGACTTGCCGAGTTCATTGCCGACCACGATCCCGACGCGGTGATCTGGTGGTCGGGATGGGAGACGGCCGATCGCATCGTCGACGGCACCGTCGCCCCGGCGGGCTCGGCGCGCTGGCGAGCCGACCTCGACGCGATGCTCGAAGAACGATTACGCAGCGTCACGAGCTTCGGCGCCCGGGTCGTACTCGTCGACACGACACCGAATGCTGCGTCACCTGCGGGACCCGCCGACCTCGACGAGGATGGGCGGGTCGCCGCCTTGCGCACGCGACTCCACGCGCTTGCTGCCCGTCACCCAGATGACGCTGCCGTCGTCGAGTTCTCGCTCGTCCTGTGCCCGACCGGCGTGCCGTGCCCGAGTGACGTCGACGGCGTCATCGTGCGTCCCAACGATGGCGGCCACTTCACCAACGCCACCGCACCATGGGTCGCAGAACGGCTGTGGCCCCTGGTCGCTGCTCGCTGGGAGCGATTCGAGCGGTGACACTTCGGACGTGGCGCCGGCGCTCGGCCGTCGAACCACGCACGACGCGCTGCATCGATTCGTCGCCGAGCACCGAACGGACGCGACGCCGTCGGTCACGAGCGGGCAGGGATACTGCGCATCACGCGAGGCTCGCGGCCATACCTCACCGACGGGCAACGCCGAGGTGACGAGGAGCAGACGCTCCGGCGAACCAACGACGCTCGCGGCTCAGCCTCGCCCGCGGTAGGTCGCGCGCCCGCCGATCGAATCCTTGTTCAACCGTTTCGTGAGGTGCATCCCCTCGAGCACGAACTCGACCGCACTCGCGACTGCGGCCGGCGACTCGCCGACGCCGAGATCGCCGAGCACCCCGGCGAGGCTCTCGACCTCGCCGAGCACGGTTGCATAGTCGGCCGCGGGCACGTCCTCACCGGTGTTCACCTGGAGTCCGCCTTCGAACGCTTGCACGAGCGCGCCGAGGTGTTCGGGACGCACGCGTGCCCGGAACGTTTCGAGCACCGCCGCCTTCACGATGCGATCGAGTACTTGCCCCTCTCGACCATCGTCGAGCGTCTCGATTTCGATTTTGCCTGCGGTCGAAGGGACGAGTTGATCGAGATCGGAGACGCGCGGGACAACTTCGTGTTCGCCGTGTGCGAGCGCACGGCGAGTCGCGTTGGCGACGAGCGTCTCGTAGTTGGTGATCGACATGCGAGCCGAGACACCGGAACGCTGGTTGACGTGTGGCGAGTGACGCGCGAGCTGGCTGATTTCCGCCACGATCTCGGTCATGTAGCCGGGAACGTTCACCGTCAGCCCGTCGACCGCCAGTGCATTCGCCTCCTGTTCGATCACCGCAACTTCGAGTTCGGTATCGAGCGGGTAGTGCGTCCGGATCTGGCTACCGAATCGGTCCTTCAGCGGCGTGATGATGCGGCCGCGGTTCGTGTAGTCCTCTGGGTTGGCGGAGGCGAACAACATCACGTCGATCGGCAACTGCACCTTGTAGCCGCGGATCTGCACGTCACGCTCTTCGAGCACGTTCAACAGGCCAACCTGAATGCGCTCGGCGAGGTCCGGGAGCTCGTTGATCGCGAAGATGCCGCGATTGGTTCGCGGCACGAGCCCGTAGTGAATCGTCAGTTCGTCCGACAGATAGCGGCCCTCGGCAACCTTGATCGGATCGACCTCACCGATGAGGTCCGCGATCGAGGTGTCGGGCGTCGCCAGCTTTTCGCCGAACCGTCGACTCCGGTGCACCCATTCGATCGGCGTGTCGTCGCCTCGATCGGCAATCAGGTGCCGAGCGTGCGCCGAGATCGGATGGAACGGATCGTCGTTGATCTCGCTGCCGGCCACCCCGGGGAGGAACTCGTCGAGCAGCTCGACGAGCGACCGAATGATGCGCGTCTTGGCTTGGCCGCGCTCGCCGAGAAAGATCACGTCGTGCCCAGCCAGGATGGCGTTGGCCAACTGCGGCATGACGGTGTCTTCGTAACCGACGACGCCCTCGACCAACGGACGGCGCTGCCGGAGCCGCTCGATCGCGTTGGCGCGCAGTTCTTCTTTGACCGGACGGCTGATCCAGCCGCTCTCACGCAGTTCGCCAAGCGTTGCCGGACGACTCATCGATTTCCCTCTCCGCCGAGTGGTAGGGCCCAACTGGTGCAGCCGCGAGTGGTGCGGCGCGGAGTGTAGGGGGATCGTCGCCAATCAGGACAGCGGTGCAATCTCCGCAAGCAGTTCCCGCACCCGTCGTTCACACTCGGCGACGACGGGTTGGAGGGCACCGTGCATAGTCTCAACCCGATGAAGCGCGGTTCGCCCGGATGACGTCGGCATCGCTCGGAAGCGATTGGCGAGCAACCGCGGGCGATCGCGAGCTGATCAAAACCTTCGCCGAACCCGATTTCGACGACTCGGCATGGTGTTCGTTGCCGGTTCCCGGCCATTGGCGCGACCACGTCGACTTCGCCGAGCACGACGACAGCGTGTTGTACCGCCATCCGTTTACGTGCGAACGGCTCGGGTGGGGCCGACGGGCGTTCCTTCGCTTCGATGGCATCTTCTACTTCGGCGATGTCTGGCTCGACGGCGACTACCTCGGCACCACCGAGGGCTACTTCACCGCGCACCAGTTCGAGATCACCGAACAACTCCTGAGCGACGAGCGGCACGTCCTCGCCGTCGAGGTCGCATCCCCTCCACAGCGCGACCGCACGGCGAAGCGCACGATCACGGGCGTGTTCGGTCACTGGGACGCGATGGACGACCGTTGGAATCCGGGCGGGATCTGGCGCGACGTCACCGTGCACGAGACCGGACCCATCGTGATCCAACGGTCGCGAGTGCTCTGCACCGCGGCGACCGCCGCGGCGGCGACCGTCCGAACCGATATCGAGTTCGACGCGGGTGGCTTCCCACCCGACACCGCAACGGTCATCGTTGTCGTCAGCCACGACGGCATCGAGCTGGGCCGAGCCGAACGCGACGTGGTCCCCACGCAAGGAACCACCGATCTCCGCCTCGAGGTGAACATTGCCGACCCGCCGCTGTGGTGGCCGATTGGCTTGGGCGACCAGACGCTCGTCAACGTCGAGATCTCCGTGCTCGCCGCGGGTGCCGAGTCCGACCGCGCGCACTGCCGCACCGGTCTCCGTTCGGTACAGGTCGACGATTGGGTCTTCACGATCAACGGCGTCCGTCAGTTCGTGCGGGGCGCGAACGCGGCTCCGATCCGGCGCTCGTTGGCGACAATCACGTGCGCCGACGTCGATCGCGAGATCGCCCTCGCGCTCGACGCAAACTTGAACCTGTTGCGCGTGCACGCGCACGTCACCGTCGACGAGTTCTACGAGGCAGCCGACGCTGCCGGTCTCATGGTCTGGCAAGACTTTCCGCTGCAATGGGGCTACGGCCGCAGCGCGCGCCGCAGCGCAGTGACCCAGGCGCGAGCGATGGTCGACCGACTCGCGCATCACCCGTCGATCGTCACCTGGTGCGCGCACAACGAACCGTTGGCGGTCGACGTCACCGCCGATGCGATCACTCCGTCGGTTGCCGCTCGCGTCGGCGCGTCGATGCTGTTGCCGTCGTGGAACAAGAGCGTCCTCGATCGCAGCGTCGCGTACGCCATGCGCGCCGCAGACCCTTCGCGGTTCGTCAACGATCACTCCGGCGTGTTGCCGGGGCCGGCGAGTCTCGGGACCGACAGCCACCTCTACTTCGGCTGGTACTGGGGCGAACCCGACCAGTTGCCGTCAGCCTTGCGCGCCGTGCCGCGCCTCGCTCGGTTCGTCAGCGAGTTCGGCGCGCAGGCCGTGCCGACGACCGCCGACTTCTGCGAACCACATCGCTGGCCCGTCCTCGAATGGGACCGCCTCGAAGACGACCACTGCCTCCAGCACCGATTACTCGATCAACGCGTCCCCGTCGCTGACTACGCGTCGTTCGAGGAGTGGCAACTCGCCACCCAGCGCTACCAAGCCAACCTGCTCCAGCTTCAGATCGAAGATCTGCGGCGGCTGAAGTACCGACCTACGGGCGGGTACTGCATCTTTTCGTTCGCCGACCCGCACCCCGCGATCAGCTGGTCGGTGCTCGATCACGAACGAGTTCCAAAACTCGGGTTCCACGCGGTCGCCGCGGCGTCGCGTCCGCTGCTTGCGTTGGTCGACCCGCGTACGGGTGACGTGCACGTCGTGAACGATACGCAGGAGGACTACGACAGCGCCCGCGTCGAGGTGCATGTCGACGACGACACCCGTTCGTTCGTCGGCGCGATCGAACCCGACTCGCTCACCTGGGTCGGGCGGGTCGCAGTCGCCGGCGCGCGCTCCGTGTCGACCGCGCTGGTCGCTGCCGACGGACACGAGGCGATCATCCATCGAATGGTGATGCTCACGTCCCCGCGATGAGATCCCGTAGCCGGTCGACTCGTTCGTCGTCGACGCCGAGATACTGCACGAGGGTTCCCAGCGTTCGGGCGACGTCGAGCTGCCCCGCCGCGTGCATCATCTCGAGATCCACCCAATCCTTGCTTCGGTTGAAGAATGCCTTCAAGACGGCAAGATCGCTGCAGTGCAAGAAGGGCATCGACCGACCGCCGAAGACGTGGCTGACCGCGCGAGCGGCCGCGTCGCGATGGAAGTCGGTCGTGTCCAGGAACACGTCAATCGGGTTACGACCCCACCAGACCCGGACCTGACCGTCGCGCCGACAGCGTTCGACATCATCGTCGTCGACGGCGACGGCTGATGGCAGCGCGACCAGCGCCCGCGCGGACTGCGCCGCATCGACGAACACGTTGACGTCGACATCGTTGGTGCCGCGCGCTTGTTCGGTACACCACGCAAGCGCAAGCGCGCCTCCGAATGCGTGCGCCAGGTTCGCGGAGTCGAGCGCATCGTGGATGGCCACGATCTTGGCAACCAGGCCCGGCTCGTCCGGCGCGCGATCGCCTCCTTTCGCGCGCGGTTCAGGCACGACCGAACACCGGCGCGTCGAGGTCACGGTCACGTCGGACGGGGAACTGGTCGGCAACGTCGAGCACGTCGACCAACTCCGCTGCCCGAACGTGGTCGGGTGCGACCTGGCGGACCAGGGCGACCTCGAGTCGCCAACCGGCTGCGTCGGCCACCCGCTCGATCGTGTCGAAGTTCGGGATCACTCGCCCCGCCTCGTAGGCCGACAGCGTCGAATGCGATGTCTCGGCCCGTTCGGCGAGGGCCCGCAGCGTCAGGCCGGCTCGCCGGCGC
>SXIR01000079.1 GCA_005772765.1 Actinomycetota bacterium | reverse complement strand
GTTGACAACCATCATAATTGTTGGCCCATCATCACTGCATGCCAAAAGTGCTTTTCCAATATCAGATTCAAGATCACCTTTCCAAATTTGAGGAATTCTGTATTTTTGTGCAACGTGTGGTGGTGGTCCTCGGGGGTACGGCCGACGACTCGTTGGTAGTTGACCGGGTCGGTGGCGCCTTCGGTGGCAATGACGAGCACGTCGGAGTCGGCATCGAGCCCTACCTCGGCCGAGCCGCCCATCGCCATCACGCCGAACGCGCCCGCCAATGCAGCACTGCCCGTCTCGCCCGCGACGATGCCCTCGGCCGCAAGTCGCCGCATCGCGTCCTCGGCTCGGTGGTCGTCGATCGCAACACAGAAATCGAGCCCGACCTGCAACCTTGGCCACGCGATCAGCGAGGCGTTGCCGCAGTTGAGACCGACCATGCAACTGCGATGCGGTCCGGGAACTTCGGTCATGACGCCCGCCCGAATCGACTCGAGCACACAATCGGCATCCGAAGGTTCGACCGACACCAGGCGGGTCGCCGACCCCGAGCTGCGGTAGTGGGCAACGCCGGCTGCAGCGAATGCGCCGACACCGGTCGGAAGGAACACCGCGTCGACTTCGACGCCACCCAGTGCGTCGTCGACCTCGGCGAAGATCGTCGCGTAGCCGTCGATCACCCATCCGGGTGGCTCGGTGTAGCCGGGCCACGAAGTGTCCGAGATGACCAGCGTCGTGTCGCCCGCTGCGGCAGCACTCGTCGCCACCGCGTCGTCGTAGGTGCCATGCACGATCGTGACCTCGGCGCCCTCGCTGCGAATCGCGTCGATGCGAGCAGCCACCATGTCGTCAGGGACGAAGATGTGGCTCGCGTACCCCAACAGCTTCGCCATTCGCGCCACCGCTCGACCGTGGTTGCCGTCGGTTGCCGCCGCCAGCGTCAATTTTCCGAGCGGTGCGACCGCGACGCGGAGCTCGTCGAGTGTTTCCCATTCGGGTTCGGCCCCCAAACGAGCAACCAACGATCGATACGTCGCCCACGATGCGCCCAACATCTTGAACGCCGGTAGGCCGAGCCGAGAACTCTCGACCTTGACGAGCACGCGGTGCACTCCGAGCGCGGACGCGATGCTGGGTGCGGCGACGAGCGGAGTGGGTTCGTAACCCGGCAGCTTCCGGTGGAAGGCGAGCGGCCCCGCGTGGGAGTCGCCGTCGTTCGTCACCGCGCCGCGCGCGGGGTTGCGGATCAGCTCTTCGGTGCCCATCGATTCCTCACGCCGTCGCGAACGCGTCGATCATCGCACGCGCGTCGTCGCCGAGTGGATACAAGATCGGACAGGTGCAACCCTCGTCGATGTAGCGCTGGACCTGCGCCTTGCACTCATCGGGCGTTCCCGCGGCAGCCAGCATCTGGACGATGTCGTCTGGCACGAGCTTGCTCGCGGCTTCGACCTGTTCGTGTGTCGCCGGCCACGTGAGCACTTGGCTGATCTCGTCGAGCAGTTCGGCCGGCACGCCACTCGCCTTCATGATGTGCGGTTGCTGACCCAAGTACTGCGTGATCATCATGCGGGCTGCGTCTAAGGCGCGCTGGCGATCGTGATCGAGCGAGCAGACGATGAGTTGGGGACGATCGAGATCGTCGACCGACCGCCCCGCACGCCGAGCGCCGGTCGCCAACGCGGCCATTGCCTGCGCGTTGTAGCGCGGCGACACGAGGTAGTTGAGCACCACGCCATCGGCGATCTCACCCGTGAGCTCCATCATTTTCATGCCCGTCGCGCCGATGTAGATCGGCACGTCCTTGGCCCGTCGCTCTTGGTAGACGTAGTCGAGTTCGACGCCATCGAGGTGCACGTACTCGCCGTGCATCGTCACGTGTTCGTTGGCGAGCAAGGCGCGCACGGCCGTCACGATCTCGCGCATCACCGTGAGCGGCTTCGATCGCGTGATGCCCACCTTCTGCGCCAACGGATCCCACCACGCACCGATGCCCAAGATCATGCGTCCGGGTGCGAGGTCGTCGAGGGTCGAGAACGTCGCGGCAAGCCGAGCCGGATTGCGGCTCCAACAGTCGACGACGCCGCTACCGAGTTTGATGTGTTCGGTGGTCGCGGCCATTGCAGCCATCGGCACCGTTGCCTCGCGGACGAGTCGGCTTTCGGCCTGCCACACCGCCTCGAACCCGCGCGATTCGGCGTAGGCGGCGAGGTCCATCGCCTCGCGAATCGGGTGGGCGTCTTGGAGGTAGAGCGCGACTCTCATTGGTCCTCTTCTCGGGATGTCCAGTACCCGGGCGGCGCCGGATTGCGGAGTTTCACAATGTGGCGAACAAGCGAGATGCCTGCTCGGCGGCTTTGGCACGAACTTCGTGTGCGTCGACGCGGGTCGGTGTGCCGTTTCGAACGACCGGTGCGCCGTCGACGTCGACATCGACGGCCCGAACACCGGGAGTGAATGCCAGTCGCCACGGATCGTCGACCCCGTCGTACGACCAGGTCACGACGTCGTTGGCCGCTTCGGGTACCAGTGCCCAACCGTGTTCGAGCCAACTCCATGCGGTCGTGGGGGTTTCGGTCACTGAGTGTTCGCGCAACCGCGCGTAGGCGACCTGGAACTCGTCGAGCATCGCGGACCCGATGCCGTCGCTGCCGAGTGCAACCGGGTTGGCGAATCGGGTCGGTGCGGCGTAACCGACGGCGTTGTTCATGTTCGATCGTGGGTTGTGCACGATGGTGCCGCGGATCGCGGCGTCGTTCGAGAGATGAACGCAATGCACGAGGAGCCAGTTGTCACGGGACATCGATTCCAGGCGAGTCGACGCGTCGATGTCGTCGACGCCTTCGGCAACGTGGACGTGGACGCCGACGTCGAGTTCTGCGGCGAGTTCAGCCGCGGCGCGCAGGGTTGGGTCGGTGCACGTGAAGGCCGCGTGAATTCCCACCAACCCGCGTCCGCCGCTGCGGATGAAGCGTTCGTTCTCTTCGAGTCCGCGTCGAGCACCGTCGGGGCCATGTCGATCGGTGACGCCGTAACTCGCCACGATCCGGACACCAACCTCGGCGCACGCGTTTGCGATGACGTCGAGTGACCCTTCGATCGCGTTGGGTGACTCGTGATGGTCGACGATTGCAGTGCATCCCGATTCGAGGGCTTCGACCGCGCCGAGCATCGCCGCCCAGTGCAACATCTCGAGGTCGAGCGCGGTATCGAGCCGCCACCAGATCTGTTCGAGGATCTCACGGAAGTTCGTCGGCGAATGGGGAGGTGCAGGCATGCCGCGGGCCAACGCGGAGTAGAGGTGATGATGGCTGTTGACCAGGCCGGGTGTGGTCGACGCCATTGCGGTTCAGGCGTCTCGCCGCATCGGCAGCGACGTGCGCCACCCGCCGTCGAGATCGTGGAGTGCAGCAGCCACTGCCCCTGCGGTGGGGACGAGGCCGATTTCGCCGACTCCCTTGATCCCGTAGGGCGCGTTGGGTTGGGGTGACTCCACCAAGATGACGTCGATCGGTGGCACATCCTTGGCTCGCAGGATTCCGAGTGACCGCAACGTCATGTTCGTCGGCCGGCCGGACTCGTCGGCGGGGAAGTCTTCGCTCAGCGCGTACCCGAGCCCCATGTGCACCGCGCCTTCGATCTGACCTTCGCAGAGCAACGGGTTCATTGCTCTCCCGACGTCGTGCGCGGCGACGACTCGTTCGATAGCACCGGTTGGGCGGTCGATGACGACGAGTTGCGCGGCATAGCCAAACGTCGAATGGATCACCGGACGTTCGAGCCCCTCGGACAACGAGTTCGTCCAGTCGACTCGGTATTCACCTTCGTAGTCGACACCCACCCGACAGCCATCCGCGATCGCGGCGCGACACGCGGCCTGCACGGATCCGGCTCCCATCAGCGTGCCGCGCGACCCGGTCGTCTGGCCAGCGCCGAGTTCGCGCGTGGTGTCGACGATCACACGAATGCGCTCGGGATCGATGGCGAGTTCCTCGGCGGCGATCTGCATTGCGACGGTGTGGATGCCTTGACCCATCTCGGTCCAGCAGTGGCGGACCTCACAGGTCCCGTCGGTCTCGAACCGGACGACAGCTCGCGCGATCTCCTTGAATCCGTTGCCGAGTCCGCTGTTCTTCAAACCGAGTCCGAGCCCGATCGCTTTGCCGTTGGCGACCGCCGCATCGACGTGTGGGCGGATCGCGTCGAGACATGCGCTCGCGCCGAGACAGCCGTCGTCCATCACCTGGCCAGGTCCCCACACCTGGCCCGGTCGGATGACATTGCGTGCTCGGATTTCGAACCCGCTGATGCCGGCGCGGTCGGCCAGCCGGTCGAGCGCGCCCTCCATGGCGAACTGGGCTTGGTTCGCGCCAAAGCCGCGGAACGCGCCGCACACTGGATTGTTCGTGCGCGCCGCGATCGCGTCGACGTCGATGGCGGGCAGGTGGTACGGGCCGCTCGCATGACCCGCAGCGCGTTCGAGCACCTTCATGCCGACACTCGCGTACGCGCCGGAGTCGCCGACCATGCGCGCCCGCAGCGCCGTGAGTTGGCCCTCGACGTCGCAGCCGACTGTGTACTCCATGTGGATGGGGTGGCGTTTGGGATGCAGCACGAGGGACTCCTCGCGCGACAAGGTGCACTTGACCGGACGTCCGAGCAGCCAGGCCGCGAGCGCGGTCTGCCCCTGATTGCTCATGTCTTCTTTGCCGCCGAATGCGCCGCCGTTACTCACGAGTTCGACGGTGACTTGGTCGCGGTCGATGCCGAGCAAGGACGCGATCTGGTTGCGGTCATCCCACACGCCTTGCCCACCGGAGTAGACGTGGAGCGTGGCCCCAGCGGGATCGGGAACCGCGAGGGTCGACTCGGGTTCCAAGAATGCATGCTCGATACGTTGGGTCGTGAACGTTTCGGTGATGACGTGTGCTGACGCCTGCAACGCATCGTCGACGTCTCCCCGCCGATAGGTCGATCGCGACAACACGTTGCTGTCAGTTCCCCACACGGCGACGTCGTCGTCGGCGATGGCGGCGTGCGGATCGACGATGGGTCGATGCACGTCGTAGCCGACCTCGATGAGCTCCGCGGCCCGGCGCGCGGTCGCGCGGTCAGTGGCGACCACGATGGCGAGCACATCACCGAGATAGCTGGTGCGGCCTCCGACCGGAATGAAGACGGGCCAGTCGGTATGGATGATGCCGACCCGCAGCTCGCCGGGAATGTCAGCCGCCGTATAGATGGCTTCGACGCCCGCGACGGCGAACGCCGCGCTCGTATCGATCCGAGTCACGTCGGCGCGTGCGTGGTCGGCGAGTCGCAGGGCCGCGTGCAACATGCCGTCGACCCGTAGATCGTCGACGTAACCGCGGTCGCCGAGGGCGAGCTCGGTGGCCTCGTATTTGGCGCCGCTTCCGCCGATTGCGCCCGATCGGGCGGGGGCGGGGATCGGGTCGCCTGCGGCGAGGAGCTCGATCGCATCGAGAATCTTCGTGTAACCCGTGCAGCGACAGAGGTGGGCGCCGAGGTGCCGTGCCGCCTTGTCTCGCGACAGCTGCGGGTCCTTGTCAAGCAGCGCTTTCGTGCGCATCACGATCCCGGGCGTGCAGAACCCGCATTGGAGTGCGCCGCAGGTCGCGAACGCGTGTGCAAGCCGATTGCGATCGCACTCGGCGAGGCCCTCGAGCGTCGTCACGTCGCGACCGGCAACTCGGCTGAGGTCGAGCTGGCACGAAATCGAGGCCTTGCCGTCGATGAGAATCGTGCAGCATCCGCATTGCCCGCTCGGCGAACACCCGTCCTTCGGCGAGGTGACGTTGAGTTCCTCACGCAGCGCCGCGAGGAGATGCGGATGGTCGGCCCGCACACGCACCGGTGCACCGTTCAGCGTGAAACCCACCGTCGCCGGTTCGGTCGTGGTCATGAGCCCTCCGGTGCGATCACGCCTCGTTGGGCTGTGATGCGGGTGTAGACCTCGGGGCGTCGATACCGATCGAAGTCGAACAGTGTCGTCTTGTAGTTCGCGCAGCGGGCGAGGTCGCAGTCGGCGACGATCACCTCGTCGCCGGTGGTGTCGGTGCGAGCAACAACCTCGCCCGAAGGTCCGATGATGCAGCTCTCGGCGAGGGAGTCGACGCCTTCTTCGACGCCGCCCTTGGCGACGCCGACGACCCACATGCCGTTCTGGTAGGCACCGCTTTGCATCACGAGGGCGTTGTGGAAGCCAGCGAGTCGGTTCTGTCCCGGATCGGGTGCGTAGTGGATCGGCGTGTTGTATCCGATGAGGAGGAGTTCGCAACCTTGCAGCCCGAAGACGCGGTAGGTCTCGGGCCACCGGCGATCGTTGCAGGTCGCGACTCCGACGACGCCACCGAACGCTTGCCAAGCGTCGAACCGGTCGCCGGGTTCGAAGTAGCGCCGTTCGAGATGCTGGAACGGCCGCCACGGTTCGTGCGCTTCGTGCCCCGGAACGTGCACTTTGCGATAACGGCCGACGACGCTGCCGTCGCGTTCGACGAGGATGGTCGTGTTGAAGTGGTGCCCATCGGCGGTGAGTTCGGCGTAGCCGAGGGAGAAGCCGACTCCTAGGGCGCGGGCGCGTTCGAAGAGCGGCGCGGTGATCGGCGAGGGCATCTCGGTTTCGAAAAACGGGTCGATGTCGTCCCAGGAGTCGAAGTACCAACGGGGAAAGAACGTTGTCAGCGCGAGTTCGGGAAACACGACCAGTTCGGCGCCTTGGGAGTGGGCAGCTTCGAGCAGCCCGATCAACCGTTCGACGACGGTTGCCCGCGGTTCGTCGCGAGCGATCGGCCCGAGTTGGGCGCCGGCAACGCGGAGGATCCGTTCGGAGGCGGCAATTGTCGTGTCGTCGCCCATTCCGTGGTCGAGCGCGGGTGAGCTGGTCACGGTGCCTCGTTCGCAAGGTCGAGCATGGTGTGCAGCAAGACGTTCGCGCCGGCTTCGAGGTCGTCGAGTTCGGTGTGCTCGGCAACGTTGTGGCTCAGACCTGCGACCGACGGGACGAAGATCATCGCCGCCGGACACACCCGCGCCAGCATCTGTGCATCGTGACCGGCGCCGCTCGGCATGCGCTGCACTGACAACCCGAGTGTGGTCGCAACCCCTTCGACTCGATCGACCATTGCGGGATCGAAGTCGACGGGATCGAAGTCGGCAGTGACCCGCCGGGTGATCACGACGGAGTCCGAGCGTTCGATGTCGGTGCAGGCCCGCCCGAGTTCGGCAATGGCACGTTCGAGTTCGTTGGCGTCGGTGTTGCGCAGGTCGACCGTGATGACGGCGCGCGCCGCGACCACGTTGACCAGGTTGGGGTGAACGTCGAACGACCCCACCGTTCCCACTTGGCTGCCGCCGACGGTCTCGACGATCTCGCGTACCCGCATCGTCAGCGCCGCGGCCGCGTGCACAGCGTCGAGACGCATGGACATCGGGGTTGTCCCTGCGTGCGCCGAGCGGCCCTCCACGGTGATCTCTTCCCAGTGGATCCCTTGGACGCCCGTCACCGCTCCAATGGTGATGCCGGCTGCTTCGAGCACGGGTCCCTGCTCGATGTGGACCTCGACGAACGCGTAGGGCACGGGACCGGGGCAGGGGTGGGAACCGGCGTACCCGATGCGATCCAGTTCATCGCCGAGTCGGGTGCCGTCGATGCCCCGCAGTTCGAGCGCGGTTTCCGTGCTCATCCCTCCGGCGTAGACCAGCGACCCGAGCATGTCGGGATGGAAGCGGGCGCCTTCTTCGTCGGTGAAGAACGCGACGGCGAGGGGGCGAACGGTATCGGTTCTCGTGGCCGCGAGGGTTTCGACGACTTCGAGTCCGGCGAGCACGCCGAAGTTCCCGTCGTACTTGCCGCCAGTGCGAACCGTGTCGATATGCGATCCGCACATCACGGGCGCAAGCGCAGGATCGCCACCCCGCGTGGCAACGACGTTGCCGACGGCGTCGATGCGGACTTCCATGTCGAGGTCGCGCATCCAACCAATCACGAGGTCGCGGGCATCGCGATCGGCGTCGGTGAGGGCGAGTCGACAGACGCCGCCGCCGTCGATCGCGCCGACCAGGGCGAGTTCGCGCAGCCGTTCGGCCAGGCGGGCTGCGTCGATGCGCAACGCGTGGGTCGCGACCGCACCGGACGTCGCGCGAGCGGAGTCAGGGCCCGATTCGGGCGCAGGCGCGGGCGGCGGGCTCATCGAGACATCATCGGCACCTACTTTACAAAATGTCAAGCAATCCCTACAGCTGAGCTGTTGCGCTCCGTACACTTCGAGTGATGGACCTCCGTGTGATGGAACTGCGTGCCGAGTTCACGGTCGAGCCGTTCCGGGTGGGATCTCCCGGTCCCCATGTCGATGCCGCGATCGAAGCGGCCCGAGCCGCGGGTCTCGAACCCGATGTGGGTCCGTTCGCGACTTCGATTGCCGGTGCAGCCGAGGTCGTGCTCGATGCCGTGCGGGTGTTGAGCGGCGCGGCGATCGCGGCTGGCGCAACCCGCGTGTCGCTGGTGATCGAGTCCGGCCCGGTGTCCGGCCCCGGGTCGCGAGGTTGAGGTGGCCGCACGCCACCCGCTGCTCCGAGCGCTCGAACCGGTTGCCGATCGGCTTGGCGCAGAACTCGTCACCGCGCGCCGTGTGATCGAATCGGACATCCCGTTGCATTGGGACGGCGAGCTCGTCGGCGGTTTGCGGCTCCCGGATCTCCAGGATGCGTTGCCGCGTTTGATCGAACAGGTCGAGCGTGAACTCGGCGCATCGTTACGCGAACTGTCGCGCACCGACAAACAAGAGGCAGTTCGGCGACTCGCCGATCGGGGAGCGTTTCAGCTGCGCAAGAGCATCGACGAAGTCGCCGACTCCATGCGCGTGAGTCGCATCACGATCTACAACTACCTGAACGCAATCCGGGAGAGCGCGTGAGCGTCGTGTCGCCCGACTCGCTCGACGAGGCACTGGAGGCGTTGGCCGCCGATCCCGAAGCGCACGTCGTCGCGGGCGGTACCGACTTCATGGTCGAGGTGAACTTCGATCATCGCCGGCCAGAATCGGTCGTGTCGTTGCACCGCATCGAAGCCTTGCGGTCGTGGTCGGACGAAGCCGACAGGTTACGCATCGGCTCCGGGGTCACGTGCGCGACGCTCGAGCGTTCGCCGTTCACCGCGTTGGTGCCGGCTCTCGCTCAAGCGGCGCGAACCGTGGGATCACCGCAAATTCGTAATGCGGCCACCGTTGGCGGGAACCTCGGCACAGCGTCGCCGGCCGGTGATCTGCTCCCGGTGCTGAGCGCGCTCGACGCAACGGTGGTCATACAACACGCACGGGGTGCACGTTCGATCTCGATTCACGACTTCTTGGTGGGGCCGAAGCGCAATGCGCTCGAGGCCGGCGAGCTCGTGGTGGCGACGACGCTGCCGGTGCTGGGCGAACGGCAGGAGTTCGTGAAGGTCGGGATGCGCAACGCGATGGTGATCGCGGTCGCCAGCGTCGCGGTGGTGCGGATCGGCGCTCGGCTCAACGTCGCGCTCGGCAGTGTCGGTCCGACCGTGTTGCGCGCCCGCGACGCCGAAGCCTGGTTCGCCGCTCGTGGTCTCGATGTCGCGGCGGTCGACGAGTTCGCGGTCCGAGTGGCTGCCGAGGCTCGACCGATCGACGATCACCGTTCCACGGCCGAATACCGTCGCCACGCGGTTCGGGTGTGCGCGGCGCGCGCCGCACGGAGGATTCTTCGATGAGTTACTCAGTCCAGATCAACGGCGTCGTGCACACGGTGACCGATGGCGGTATCGGCGAATCGCTGCTGTACGCGTTGCGGGAGCGCCTCGGGTTTCCGGGATCGAAGAACGCGTGCGAACAGGGCGAGTGCGGATCGTGCTCGGTTGTCGTCGATGGAGCGTTGGTGTGCTCGTGTCTCGTGTTGGCAGCGGCGTGCGACGGGCGCGAGGTCGTCACCATCGAAGGTCTCGGTGATGGCAGCACCCTGACCGATGTGCAACGGGCGTTCGTCGAGGCGGGAGCAGTGCAATGCGGTTTCTGCACCCCTGGCCTCGTCGTCGCCATCGACCGATTACTGGCCGAGCAGCAGTCACCCGACGAACTCGCGGTCCGCGAATCGATCAGCGGCAACCTGTGTCGCTGCACTGGTTACGGCCGCATTCTCGAGGCGGTTGCCCGCGTCGTTGCAGAGCGAGCGACCTCATGACGTCGTCGACCACGATGACGGCCGGCGCACGCGTCGGCGAGTCGGCGGTACGTCCCGATGCGCCGCCCAAGGTGCAGGGTCGTTTCGCATTCGGGAACGACCTGTGGGCTGATGGGATGCTGTACGGCGCCACGCTGCGGTCGCCGCACGCGTCGGCGCGAATTCTCTCGATCGACATCGCGCCGGCTTTGGCGATTGCTGGTGTGCACGCGGTGCTGACGAGCGACGATGTCCCTGGACGTTCGGTGTTCGGATTGGAACATCCCGACCAGCCAGTGCTCGCGAGCGATGTCGTGCGTTACGTCGGTGAGCCGCTCGCGGTCGTCGCCGCCGATGATCCCGATACCGCCCGTCGAGCGGTCGTTGCGATCGCCGTCGACTACGAGGTGCTCCCGCCGCTCGTCGATCCCGAGGCGGCGCCCAGCGCGACACCGATCCACCCGGACGGCAACGTGTTTCGCGAGCTCACGATTCGTCACGGCGACGTCGACTCGGTCGGTGAGGTCGTGGTCGAAGGCGAGTACGAGGTCGGGATGCAGGACCAGGCGTTCCTGGGGTGTGAGAGCGGCCTGGCGATTCCCGATCGCGATGGCGCGGGCGTCGAAATGTTCGTCTCGACGCAGTTTCTCCACGTCGATGTCGAACAGACGGCTGCGTGCCTCGGCATCGCGGTCGAGCGATTGCGGGCGACGGTTGCTGGGGTGGGCGGCGCGTTCGGTGGACGCGAGGACATCAGCCTGCAGGTGCACGTGTGCTTGTTGGCGCTGCGCACTGGTCGGCCCGTCAAGATGCAGTACCGACGCGACGAGAGCTTCGTGGGACACGTACACCGTCATCCTGCACGCATGCGTTACCGCCACCATGCTCGTCGCGACGGCACGCTGGTCAAGGTCGAAGCGAGGCTCGTGCTCGATGGGGGCGCGTACGCCTCGACGAGTTCGGCGGTGCTCGCGAACGCCACCTGTTTCGCCGCCGGTCCGTATCGGGTGCCCAACGCGCTGATCGAAGGGATCGCGGTTCGGACCAACAATCCGCCGTGCGGAGCGATGCGCGGATTCGGCAACGTGCAGGCGTGCTTTGCCCATGAAGCGCAGATGGATCGACTTGCCGACGAACTGGGTATCGACCCGGTCGACCTGCGGCTCCGCAACGCGCTTGCCCCGGGCGATCGGCTCGTGACCAATCAGTTGCTGACCGGCGCGGCGCCGGTCGAAGCCGTGATCCGGGCGTGTGCGCAGGCGCCGCTTCCCGACATCGTCGGTCCGGCGATGGGAGAACCGATGGCGCGTCCCGGCGGTGCAGGCCGTACCGCGGCGGGCGAACCCGATCGGGTCGTGCGCGGCGTCGGTTTCGCCGCGAGCATCAAGAACCTGATGTTCTCCGAGGGATTCGACGACTACTCGACCGCTCGCGTCGTGGTCGAGGACGGGCGAGTGACCGTGCACTGCGCATGCGCTGAGGTCGGCCAAGGCTTCGTCACCGTTGCGCAACAGATCGCGCGGGAAGTGCTCGATCTCGACGACGTCGTCGTTGCGCCGGCCGACACGTCGGTCGGGAGCGCGGGGAGCACGTCGGCGTCGCGTCAGACCATGATGAGTGGTGGTGCGGTCGAGGGTGCATGTCGGATCGTGCGTGAGCAGATCGATACCGACCGCGACGCCGGCCGATCGATGTCGGGGCGCTACGAGGCCACCTACGAACACCATCATGCGCCCACGACTCCGCTCGACGCGAACGGACAAGGCGATGCGCACGCAGCGTTTGCGTTCGCCGCACACCGTGCCGTCGTCGATGTCGATCTCGATCTCGGACTCGTGCGGGTTGTCGACATCACCACCGCTCAAGACGTCGGACGGTTGATCAACCCACTGCAGGCAGTCGGTCAGATCGAAGGCGGCATTGCGCAAGGCGTCGGTTTGGCGGTGATGGAGGAGCTTGTCGTGCGTGACGGCCGCATCGTCAACGCGAGCTTCACCGACTACTTGATTCCGACCGCGCTCGACATGCCGACCGTCACGATCGCGGCGCTGATCGAGGACCCCGAACCGAATGCGCCGTTCGGGGCGAAGGGGATTGGTGAGCCGCCATGCATCAGTTCGGTGGCCGCGGTTGCCGCCGCAATTCGCAACGCGACGGGCCGACCGGTGCGTCGCGTTCCGGTTCGACCCGAGGATCTGGTGCTGTGAGCCGCATCGTGCTTCGAGGCGCACGTCATCCTGGTGACATCGCGATCCTCGATGGCCGGATCACCGAGGTCGGTGATGTTGCGAGGCAGCCCGACGATGTCGAGGTCGACTGCCGGGACTGTGTGATCACCGCCGGTCTCGTCAATACGCATCACCACCTCTACCAGTGGATGACACGCGGTCGAGCGGTCGGTTGCGACCTCTTCGGGTGGCTGACCGAGCTGTATCCCGTGTGGGGACGCCTCGATGTCGACGACGTGCACGCAGCTGCACTCGTCGGCCTCGGCGAACTGGCCGCGACCGGTTGCACCACCGCAAGCGATCACCACTATCTCGTCCCGCGGGGTGACGACAGTGTCTTCGACGCGATCGTCGACGCCGCACGCCAGGTCGGGATCCGCCTGCATCTGTCGCGCGGCTCGATGGACCTCTCCGAGAAGGACGGTGGCCTCCCGCCCGACCATGTCGTCGAGACGCTCGACGCGATCATGGCGTCGACCGAGCGCGTCATCGCCGATCATCACGACGGCGAGATGGTCAGTGTGGTCGTGGCTCCGTGTTCGCCCTTCAGCGTGACCCAGGAACTGATGGTTGAGTCGGCAGCACTCGCGCGTCGCTACGGGTTGCGACTGCACACCCACCTCGCAGAGACGATCGAAGAAGAACATCACTGTCTCGAACGTTTCGGTCGCCGTCCGGTCGACATGCTCGACGAGTGGGGCTGGATCGCTCCCGATGTCTGGGTCGCGCACGGCATCCATTTCGACGACGCCGAGGTCGCTCGCATGGGCGCACAAGGGTGTGGTGTCGCGCATTGTCCGAGTAGCAATGGTCGACTCGGCGCGGGGCTCTGCCGGGTCGTCGATCTAGTGGCTGCAGGCGCGCCGGTCGGACTCGGTGTCGACGGCGTCGCATCCAACGAAGTCGGTGGCCTGTTCCCCGAACTTCGTCAGTCGCTCTACAGCGCACGGCAGCGCGCACGCAATGCCGCTTCGTTTCTTCCGAGTCACGCGATTGCACGAGGCACCGAGGGCGGAGCCGCATGCTTGGGACGCGACGACATTGGGCGAATTGCGCCGGGGCTGCGGGCCGACCTCGCCGTGTGGGACGTCACAGACCTCGCAGATATCGCTGATCCACTTGCCGGATTGGTGCTCGGACCCGACCGGCGGGTGCGGGATCTGCTGGTGAACGGTCACGCCGTCGTGCAGCGCGGGAGCCTCGCAACCGTCGACCTCGTTGCGGCCCGCCAGGACCTGGCGCGTCGAGCTCGCCGATTGTGGGCGTGACCGCGATGGTCCAGCGCCGGCTTCGGCGGTACGTGCACGACGCCGCGATCTGTGTTTACATTCTGTAAAGCGCGGGTTTCGCCTCGGGTCCGAACGACCTGGGTCGAACGAAGCGTGTTAGAAAGCAGCACGGCGGAGCCGAGGCCAGCCTTCGGTTGCGCTCTACCAGTTGGCACGCCTTTGGCGGAAGAGGGGGATTCGTGAAGCGTTCGCTTCGATTTGGCGCGGCGGCATTGAGCCTCGCATTGATTGCCGCGGCCTGCGGTGACGACGACAAGGAAACCGATCCGGGTACGGCGACGACCGACGGTGCCGAGACGACCGACGGCAGTGGTGGGGAACCGCTCAAGGTTGCCTTCGTCTACGTCGGTCCCGTCGGAGACGCCGGATGGACCAAGAAGCACGACGACGGTCGCAAGGCGCTCGAAGCAGAGTTCGGCGACGAGATCGAGGTGACGTTCCTCGAGTCGGTTCCCGAGGGTGACGAGCAGCCGTTCGAAACGCTCGTCGACGAAGGCAACGACCTCATTTTCGGCACGTCGTTCGGATACATGGATCCGATGCTCGCGGTGGCCGAAGCGAACCCTGGCGTGTGCTTCGAGCACGCGACCGGCTACAAGACGGCCGACAACATGGGCACCTACTTCGGCGCAGCCGAAGAGGCGCGCTACCTGAGCGGTATCGCCGCGGGTCACGCAACAGCAAGCGGTCAGATCGGATACGTCGCGGCGTTCCCGATCCCCGAGGTGCTGCGCGGCATCAACGCGTTCACGCTTGGTGCGCAGTCGGTGAACCCCGACGCGACCGTGCAGGTCGTGTGGACGAGCACCTGGTTCGACCCCGAGGTCGAAAAGCAGGCGGCCGAATCGCTCACCGCCGCGGGTGCCGACGTGCTGGCGATGCACCAGGACACGCCGTCGACCGGTGAGGCCGCGGCCGAAGCCGACGCGAAGTGGCTTGGTTACAACGATGACATGAGCAGCTTCCAACCCGAGGCGTGGCTCACCGGCCCGGTCTGGGATTGGGCACCGCACTACATCGAGACCACGCGTCGTTTGCTCGAAGACGGCGACTGCCGCAACGACCAGTACTACGGCAGCATGGCCGACGGCATGGTGGGACTCGCTTCCTACGGCGATTCGATGGACCAGGCCTGGATCGATCACATCGAGCAGGTCAAAGCGACGATCATCGACGGGAGCTTCAAGCCCTTCACCGGTCCGATCAACAACCAGGACGGCGAAGAAGTCGTTGCCGACGGCGAGTCGCCCGACCTGGGCGCGCTGCTCGGGATGGACTACCTCGTCGAGGGCGTCATCGGCGACATTCCGGCGAGCTAGCTCGCTCGGGAACCGAGGAGCCGTCCAATGACGGACGACACGACGGTGCGCCCGGACTCCGGTCCGGGCGCACCCGTGCTCGCGGCGACCGGTGTCGTCAAACGCTTCCCTGGCGTCGTCGCGCTCGACGATGTCGATGTGGACCTGCGCGCCGGCGAGGTTCATACGCTGCTCGGTGAGAACGGCGCGGGAAAGAGCACGTTGGCGTCGGTGTTGTGCGGCGCGTACCAACCCGAAGTCGGCACCGTGTTCCGACACGGCCGACCGGTCGAGCTGCGAAGCCCTCGCGACGGCCTGGCCCACGGAATCGCAATGGTGCACCAGCACTTTCGTCTGGTGGAGCGATTCACAGTGTCGGAGAACGTCGTGCTGGGCGATCCGCAGCTCGGCCGGTGGTTGGCCCGAGGTGCGATCGACGACCGGGTCGCGAGCGTGGCCGAGACATTCGGTCTCCCCGTCGACCCGAGGGCCCGGATTCACGATCTGTCGGTTGGTCAGCGCCAGCGCGTAGAGATCGTCAAAGCCCTCTATCGAGGAGCCGATGTGCTGCTGCTCGACGATCCGACCGCAGACCTCACACCGCAAGAAACCGAGGCACTGTTCGTCACGGTCCGGGCGATGACCGCGGCCGGAAAGTCGGTCGTGTTCATCAGTCACAAGCTCGGCGAAGTAGTCGAAATTTCCGATCGGGTGACGGTCATGCGCGGCGGTGTCGTGACTGGCCAGGTCGCACGTGTCGACGCCGATCGCCACGAACTGGCCCGGCTGATGGTGGGACGCGACATCGATCTCGACGCGCAACAATTCGCCGCGGGCTCGCCAGGGAGTCCGTGTCTGATCGCCAAGGGCGTGACTGTCCGCGACGGTGAACAGACCGCCCTCGACGCGATCGACCTCGAAGTGCGCGCCGGCGAAATCGTGGGCGTTGCGGGTGTCTCAGGTAACGGCCAGCGCGAACTCGCCGACGTGCTGGCCGGAGTGCTGGCGCCGACGAGTGGCGTGGTCGAAGTCAACGGTCAACCGATTCGCAGCGCGCGCGCGGCGCGAGCAGCCGGTGTCGCGTACGTGCCCGAAGAACGCCTCGGAACCGGGTTGGCGCCGTCGCTCACGATCGGCGAGAACCTGTTGCTCACGCGCCGCCGGGGTGCCTTGGTGTCGCGATCGGCAGCCCGTCGCGACGCTCGCGAGATCATCGCTCGGTTCGAGGTGAAAGCGCCCGGGCCCGACGCGCGGTGCCGGGTGCTGTCGGGCGGCAACGCCCAAAAGGTCTTGGTCGCCCGTGAACTTGCCGGCGACGGTCAAGCGCCGAAGGTGGTGGTGGCCTCCGCTCCGACACGAGGACTCGACGTCGGCGCCATCGAACAAGTGCGCGCGTTGCTCGACGACGCTCGCCGCAACGGCGCAGGCGTGTTGTTGATCTCGGAGGATCTCGACGAGGTGTTGGCGATGGCCGACCGCATCGTGGTGCTCTACCGAGGCCGCATTTCGCTCGAGGCCGATCGGGCGTCGGCCGACCGTGGCGCGATCGGACGGGCGATGGCAGGCATCGCATGATTGTCGTCCGACTCGAGCGTCGGGTCGCGACCCCGCGCTGGATCGGCGTTGCGGTGCCGGTCGCCTCGGTGTTCGCAGCCTTGGTGCTCGCTGGTGTGTTCTTCGTGCTCACCGATCGACCGCCGCTCACCGTCTACTCCGAGATGTTCGACGCCGCGTTCGGCGACGTGCAGGGCGTCAAGAACACGCTCGTGAGCGCCACCCCACTCGTGTTCACGGGGCTCGCCGCGGCGTTCGCGATGCGTATGGGTCTCTACAACATCGGTGGCGAAGGCCAGTTGTATGCAGGCGCGATCGCGGCGGCAGGTGCGGCACTGTTGTGGACTGCGGATCTGTCGACACCGATTGCGATTGCCGTGGTGTTCGTCGCGGGCGCCGTCGGCGGCATGGCGTGGATGCTCGTACCAGCGCTTGCACGCGCGTTGCTCGGGACCTCGGAGATCGTGACCACCCTCATGATGGTGCTGGTTGCCGACGTGGTGCTCGACTATCTCATCTCGGGGTCGACCTCCTACTGGCGCGATCCGTTGACCATCGGTTTTCCGCAAGGCAAGGAGATCCCCGACGCGGCACAGTTCACGCGCTGGTTCGACGCGCGCATCACCGTCGCGCTGCCCATCGCAATCGTCACCGCCGCGATCGTGTGGTTCGTGCGCAATCGCACCTCGTTCGGCTACGGCCAGGACGTGATCGGCGACGCCCCACACGCGGCGCGTTACGCCGGCATCTCTGAGCGGCGGACGGTGCTCGTCACCCTGTTGGTGTCGGGCGCGTTGGCCGGGATGGCAGGCGCGGCCGAGATCGGCGGACGCATCTACAAGCTCGAACCATCGAGTTTGCGGCTCGGCCTCGGGTTCACAGGCATCGTGATCGCAGCCCTGGCCCGATCGAACGCCTTGGGCGTACTCGTCGCCGCGTTCTTCCTCGGCGGTTTGCGCAACGCCGGCCAGTCGGTGCAAGCCGTCGCCGACCTCGATCTGCCGAAGTCGGTGGCGCTCATGCTCGAGGGATTCATCTTGTTGTGTTTCCTCGGCGGTCAGGTGTTCTCGACGCACCGGCTCCGGATCGTGCGACGCGAACCTGCGCGTCGAGCACGCGCGTCTGCAGGTGCGTCGTCGTGAACGACAACGCGTGGATCATTGCAATCGCGGCGTCGATCGGTGCGGCAATTCCCATCGCGTTGGCTGCGGTCGGCGCCATCCTCCACGAACGTTCGGGCGTGCTGAACCTCGGGGTCGAGGGCATGATGCTCATCGGCGCGATGGCGGCCTTTCTCGCCGCCGACGCGTGGGGCAACGTCTGGCTTGCGCTGGTGTGCGGGGTGCTCGCCGGCGGAGCGCTCGGCCTGCTGCATGGTGTGATCACGATTTCGTTGCGCGCCAACCAGATCGTGACCGGCCTTGCGCTCGTGATTTTCGGGACGGGGCTCGCGAAGTTCCTGGGTGAGCCGGTGAACGGGCTCAAGCGGCCGGTCAAGATCGACCCGCTCGAGGTCGCAGGACTTGGTGACCTGCCGATCCTCGGTCCGGTGCTGTTCGCGCAAGATGTGCTCGTCTACGCGTCGATCGCGCTCGTTGTCGCCGTGTCGCTCTACATCTACCGCAGCCGTGCCGGACTCGCATTGCGTGCGGTCGGCGAGTCGCCCGCGGCCGCCGACGCGCAGGGGATCGCCGTCAGCCGAGTGCGGTACGTGCACGTGCTGGCCGGTGGATTGCTGGCGGGTGCGGGCGGCGCGTACCAAGCGCTCGCACGGGCGCCGAGTTGGAATCAGGAGTACACGATCAACGGGCTTGGCTGGATTGCCCTGACGCTCGTCGTGTTCTCGAACTGGCGCCCCGGTCGGGCGCTGATCGGTGCGGTCGTGTTCGGCTTCGCACTGCGATCGCAGTTCACGTTCCAGACCGAGGGCATCGACTTTCCGCCGCAGGTTTGGCTGCAGATGGCGCCGTACCTGCTGACGATCCTCGTGTTGATCGTCACGTCGTCGCCGGGAGCGCGTCGCCGACTCGGTGCGCCCGCCGCGCTGGGCGTGCCGTATTCGCGCGATGAACGTTAAGTTCGCATCGACAGGGGAGTGATCGTGACTACGGACGAGGTCGTCGACTTGGTACAAGCCGAACGAGAAGTCATGGACTATGCGGTCTTCGGTTCCGCAGTGCGCGAGCTCGCGCAGGTGATCCACGACGACGGTTTCGAGCCCGACTGGATCCTGGCCATTGCGCGCGGAGGGTTGATCATCGGAGGCGCCGTCGCGTACGCGCTCGGGCACAAGAACATCGCGACGATCAACGTCGAGTTCTATACCGGCGTCGACGCCCGCCTTGATGTGCCGGTCGAGCTCCCACCGGTGTTGAACCTCGACGACATCGCCAACCGGCGCGTGCTGATTGCCGACGACGTCGCCGACACGGGCGAGACGCTGAAGCTCGTGATCGACAAGTGCAGCCCGCACGTCGAGGAGCTCCGCTCCGTCGTGCTCTACGAGAAGCCGCGGTCGGTGGTGTCGGCCGACTACGTCTGGAAGCACACCGATCGGTGGATCGACTTCCCGTGGTCGTCGCTGCCGGTGATCGGCCGCGGCGGCGAAGCCAGCTGAGTCTGTGACCTTCAGCCGCTGACGCGCTCGGCTGCGAAACGAACTGCCCACGCCGCCACGCCAAGCGAGAACGCGGCGAACGCGACTCCCCAAATGAGGTGCGTGAGACGGTGCAACAGCCGGCCCGCGACGGTGGTGCGACGGTGGTACTGGCCCCGACGGTGGTAATGACCTCGCGCGTGGTGATCGCCGTGACCGTGGACCGATTTCCACGTGTGTTCAGCAACGGCGGGTTCTTCGATCGTGATCACGACGGATCCTTTCGTTCGTAGCGGTCGAGAAATCCAACGATGACCCGTTGGTTCGAGCGAAGGGCTTCGGCCCAGGCGTCGAGTAGCCGTTCACCGACTTCGGTGAGTTCGTAGGTGCGTTTGGTTCGCCCCGGCAGGTCGTCGCGCCAGCGGCTGGTCACGATGCCCTCGAACTCGAGCGCTCGGAGCGTGCGGTAGAGGTTGCCCATATCGATGCGTTCGTCGGGTCCGGCGATCTCGGCCAAGGCGTCGGCGAGGTCGTAGCCGTGGGTCTCGCCGTCGCGCAGCAAGAGCAGCAGCGACGGCTCGACGAACCGTTCGATGCGTGCGTGGACCTCCCAGGCGCCGCCGCCAGCGAGCCAGCGGCACCGGGCTGCGCCGCGAGCGCCGCTCGGACCGCGTCCATGCCGCCCGCCACCAGATCGATGTCCATGAACCATGTGAAAAACATACTTGACAAATACACTGGTGTCAACCAACAGTGTTAAAGACAGTGTTGGCGGAGAAAGGAAGGAGAAGACATGGATTCCACGTGGAGGGACGAGGCGAACCGCTACGACCGCATGCTTGGCGGATTCGGGCGGCAAGCGTTGGCGGCCAGCGGCCTCGGGCCAGGTGACCGCGTCCTCGACGTAGGCCCGGGTGCGAGCGATCAGCCCATCGAACTCGCTCGGCGCGTCGGCTCGACCGGGCGGGTCGTCGCCGTCGAACTCGACGCGGATCTGGCCGACGTCGGTCGGCGGCGGTCGACGGCCGCCGGGTTCCCCGATGTCGAGTACGTGGTTGGCGACATTGCCGAGGTCGGGCTCGATCGGGCCAGTTTCGACGTCGTGGTGAGCCGATTCGCGTTGATGCTGACCGACCCCACGACGACGTTGCCGCGCTTGGCCGCCGCGCTCGCGCCAGGAGGGCGTATCGCCGCCACCGTGTGGCAGATCGCTGAACGGAACGCCTGGTTCACGTTGCCCCTCGAGATCGTTGCCGATGTCGTTGCCGGCTTCGGGAGTGCGCCGCCGGATGCGCCGCCGTTTCGCCTCGCCGACGACGCGGTCGTCGAAGGACACCTGGGCGACGCCGGCTTCGTCGACGTTCGTATCGACTCGCTCGTCCAGCCTGTGTGGCTTGGCGCCGACGTCGGTGACGTCATCGACTTCTTCGAGCGCGGTGCGGGCGAGCTGCGATCGGCGTTCGACGACGCATCGTGGTCGCGGGTCCGCGAAGCCGCGCAACGGCGCCTCGCGCCCTTCGACGGCCCCGACGGCATCCGCGTCCCCGCCGCCGCGTGGCTCATCACCGCGCGGCGAGCGTGATTCGTGAGGTTCCATGAGCCGTTCCGGACGCGACCCGCGACATTCCCGAGCTTGCGGCCCTGCGCCTCGACGGCCAACTCGATCTCGCGCAACTGCGGTCTCGAACCGTCGCGCTCGACGACCTCGACGACCTCGACACGGCGATGAAACGCGCTCGATGCCGGCGAACTGGCCCGCAGCATCGTGATGTTCGACGTGCTGTCCGCGTGATCGCGCAGCCAGGACTCGACGGCCGGGAGTCCTCTAGTCTCGGCGGCATGACCCCCGAAGACCTCGTCGAAATCGAAGCAATCAAACAGCTCAAGTACCGCTACGCACGATGCCTCGACCTGAAACTGTGGGACGAGCTTCGCACGACGTTCGTCGACGACGCGGTGTGCGACTACAGCGGCGGCAAGTACCACCATGAAGGCGCCGACAACATCGTGGCCTGGATCAAGCAGGGGATGGGGGCCGAGACGTTTCTGTCGAGCCACAAGATGCACCACCCTGAAATCGAGATCACCGGCCCCGATACGGCACGGGCCACGTGGGCCCTCGACGACCGCGTGATCATGGAGGATCTCAAGCTCGTCGTTCGCGGTTGTTGCTTCTACACCGACACCTACCGCAAGGTCGACGGGAAGTGGAAGATCGTCCATACCGGATACAAGCGTGTCTACGAAGAGATCGAGTCGAAGCCCGATCTGAACATCACCGCGCACTACTGGCGGACTGGCGGGCAGAGCGCACTGCCTGCGTGAGTGACGGATCGGCGCGGCCGAACTCGGTTCGGACTGCGTTGTGTGCCAAGCGCAGCTCCGAAAATCGCGAAGGCTTCGGTCGGAGCGGCCGATACCTCCTGAGTGCTGGTTGGCCGTGTCGTCCGAATGATGGTGGCGTTCAGCCTCGTTGGATCGAGCGCTGCGAACGTCGTGCGTGCCGAGGCGGCGGTGACGCCTTCGCCCCTCGCCTCGGCTGCGAATCGAAACGGTGTCGCGCCTCCGCGGATCGTGTTCCTCGGCGATTCGGTGATGGACCAACAGGGCGCGCACGCCGTCGAGCTGTTGCGCGCCGCTGGGGTCGCAGCTCGCGTCGAGGCTCGGTGGGGCTCGACACTGTTCACGCCGGGGCAGTACCGCAACGGCAAACCCGTGCCGCGGCGCGCGGCCGGTGACGAGTCGATCCACTGGTTGTCCCTCGGGCCCCAACTCGTCCGCCGACATCGTGCGACCCACGTCATCGTCGAACTCGACCACAACTACTGGAAGCCGCCGACCGATTCGGCCGGCCGTCCGATCACCGATCTGGATTCGCCCCCGGCGCGACGAATGGTACGCGCCCAACTCAGCGCCTTCGTCGGATCGCTGCGCGCCGAGGGCGCAGACGTGCTCTGGGTCGCGCCGACCCCGAGTGAGACGGTCGGCCGCCGTCTGTGGCCCGCGATGCGAACGCGGCTCGCGGAACTCCGCGTTCCGGTACTCGATCCGAACCAGTCGGTACGGCGGACCAACGGGGCCGCCCGCGCTCACACCCGAACCTGCACGGGCGAGACCGCCGACTTGTTCCTTCGGGATCGCGTGCATCTCACGCGTCTTGGCGCCGGCCTCACGGGCACCGATCTCGCGCGCGACCTCGCGGCTCGCCTCCGGATTCGACTGCCCGATTCCGCGGCACCCGGGCAACCCGCCGTGGCGATCGTTCCCGTCGACAGCGGCTATTACATCGTGCAGTGCGACGGCTCTGTGTTTCGTTTTGGTGCAGCTCCGGCGTTACGAGGCGCACGCAGTCGGATCGGCGCCGGCGCCCCGGTCGTCGATGCGTCGGCCGCGCCGAACGGGGGACTCTGGTTGCATCGCGCCGACGGAACCACAATCGGCCTCGGGACCACCGACGAACCGCCAACTCCTTATGTGGCGCGGACGAAGTCGCAGCCGTTGCAGTTCGATGCGCCGACGGGAGGCTTCTGGCGGGTCGACCGACAAGGTCGAATCACAACTCACGACGGCGCGATCGATCTTGGCAATGCGGTCGAGGTGCTTCCGACGGACCCGTTCGCTCGGGCGTGGGCGATCGAACACCCGCGGCCGCCCGTGGTCGATGCCGCAGTCGTCGAAAACGGGCTCTACGTGCTCACCGAGAACGGTGAGGTCGTGGCACTCGGCGCGGCGCGCCACTTCGGCGACACCGCCGACTTGGCGATCTACACCGATTGACGGTCGCCCCGCGAAACGTCAGCGCTTCTTCTTGCGGGCCGCCCGGTAAGCGGCTTCGCTCGCGGCCACAGCAGCGCGTTGACGAGCAGCTTGTTCCTTCTTCTTGGCGTCGGCCTCTTTGCGACGCTGGCGCTTCGCAGCTTGTTCGGTCGTGTCGGGTGCAGCGCTGCCCAACACCACCGTCTCGATCGGCGTGGCCGCGGCGTCGTCCGACGGTGCGCCGATCGCGAACCGTTCGTCGGTGTCGAGCAACTCGTCGAACACATCGGCGCACGGCGCGTCCATCGCGGGGTAGCCCGACAGCATCAAGGTGACCAGCTTCTCGCCGAACTCCGCGACGAGCGGCGGCAGCACCTCGAGCATGTCTTCTTTGGTGGGGTCGTCGGCACGTTCGTCGCCGAGATCGTCGATGCACGCGTCGGAGCACGGTCCGGCGATCTCGAGCGCCGCCACGATCGCTCGTCCCGGTCCGCCGCTGCGGATCCGAGCCCGGACCAACAGCGCCGGGTCGGGATGCGAGCGCAACGCGGGCTTTTTGACGTTGAGGATCTGCGCGAGGTTGGTCAGGTGCTCGCCGTCGCCGAGTTCGGCGATGGCAGCATTGATCTCGGCATTGGTCATTTGTGCGATCGCGGCAACAACCCGATCACGCTGGGCACTCGTGGGCATCATCCATCCCTGCGGGGTGTCGGAACGCGGGTCACCGTAGTCGTCGACGGACCGATCCCCGGAGCGATGGCGCTACGTTCGGATCATGGTCGACCTCGTCATCTTCGAGTGCGACGGCGTGCTCGTCGACTCCGAGCGCATTGCGATCCGTATCGACGTCGAGGTGATCACCCGGCACGGTTGGCCGATCACCGAATCCGAGGTGATCGAGCTGTTCGTCGGACGATCCGATTCGTTCATGCGGGAGGAGGTTGCTCGCCGGACGGGCTGCGACCTCGGCGCGGATTGGGACGCCGGGTTCGTCGATGAGTACCGACGTGTGCTGGCCGAGGAGTTGGAACCGGTTGCCGGCATCGAGCAGGCGCTCGAGGGCATCGATGCGCTCGGGCTCGCGACGTGTGTCGCATCGAGCGGCTCGCACGACAAGATGCGGTTCACCCTCGGGTTGACAGGATTGTGGGATCGGTTCGAGGGTCGCATCTTCTCGGCGTCCGAGGTCAACCGGGGGAAACCTGCGCCCGATCTGTTTCTCTACGCGGCCGAACGCATGAGCGCGGCGCCGCATCGTTGTGCGGTGATCGAGGACAGCGCAGCCGGCGTCGAGGCCGCGGTCGCGGCGGGCATGCAGGTGTTCGCTTACGCCGGTGGTGTGACGCCCCGGGAACGGCTCGCCCGGCCGGGCGTCACGGTGATCGACGACATGATCGATCTCCCCACCGCAATCGCGGATTCGATGAGTGGTTGACATCGATCATGACGGAAATCGCTTCGTCGATCCGCGGCCTCGAATTCCCTGACGTCGGAGTCAGGTCGGCCGGTAGCCTCGGGTCCGGGCCGGGGGAGAGCGATGTACGACGAGGGTGACGATACGGCGGCGTCCACGTCGGTCGCCCGGCGTCGAGCCGCCCGTTCGCTCCTGCGTCACCACCTCTGGTTGCGCCGCCGCACGCTCGGCGCCGCGCTGTTCGGGGCGCTCATCTACCTCGCGGTCGTGCTCACCATTCCGCTCGTCGCGGGTCGCGCCATCGACGACGTCGTTCGCGACGGCAACCGCGACGCGTTCGGCGGCTACGCAATCGCCTTGGTGTTGCTCGCGGGCGGGCGCGCGTTGGGCGGCGCGATCCGCAAGTACTTCGCGACCAAGAACCCGGCGTTGATCAGCAACGACATTCGCGACCGCCTGTTCGAACACGTTCAACGCTTGTCGTTCTCGTTCCACGACCGTGTCAGCGCCGGGCAGTTGATGGCTCGGGCCTCGACCGATGTGTCGATGATCGAGCAGGCGTTGTCGCCGATTCCGTGGTTCTCGCAATCGGTCCTGTTGTTCTTTCTCGGTGGCGCGATTCTCGTGGCGGTGCAGCCGTTGCTCGCCGCAGTCGTGTTCGCGGTCGTCGCGGTCGGAACGTTCCTTGCGCTGCGAACCGCGCGTCGGTTGTATCCCGCCGCGGCCGATGTTCAACGGCGACTCGGTTTCTTCGCCGAGTTCGTCGAACAACAGGTGCAAGGCATTCGCGTGGTCAAAGGCCATGGTTTCGAGCGCGCGTTTCGGGCGCGCGGTGGGGTCATGGCCGGAGAAATCCGCGACGCGGGTTTGCGGCGCAGCGAGATTCGCGCTGTGTTTCAGGCCTCGATGCTCGGTGTGCCGGGCGCGTCGGTGCTGGTGATCCTGGGGCTCGGCGGCTGGCTGGGTGCGACGGGCCGAATGTCGCCGGGCGAACTCTGGACGTTCATTCAGTACCTCGCGTTGTTGGTTGCGCCGGTCGCCGCCGGCGCCGAACTCCTGAGCCAATGGCCGCAAGGAGTTGCGGCGGCGGAACGGATCGCCGAAGTGCTGGCGTCGCAACCCGATGTCGTCGAACCGAAGCACGCGAAGAAACTCGCGGCCGGTGGCGGACGAATCGAGTTCGACAACGTCGACTTCGGATATCGGGTCGGTCGTCCGGTGCTGCACGGTCTGTCGTTGACGATCGAAGCCGGTGAATCGGTGGCGTTCGTCGGCCGGAGCGGCAGTGGCAAGTCGACGCTCGTCTACCTGCTCGCGCGCTTCTACGACCCCTGGCACGGCCAGGTGCGCCTCGACGGCCGACGGGTCGATGAGTTGCGCTTGCGCGACCTTCGGCACGCGGTCAGCTTCGTGTTCGAAGACACCGTGGTGTTCACCGCGTCGATTCGTGAGAACTTGCAGATCGGCGATCTCGGCGCCAAACCCGAAGAACTCGAGCGGGCGGCGCTGTTGTCGGAAGCGCACCAGTTCATCGAGACCCTGCCGGACGGGTACGACACGATTGTCGGGCCCCAGGGCTACTCGTTGTCGGGCGGACAGCTGCAGCGGCTCGCGATTGCGCGAGCGATCTTGCGGGACTCGCGGGTGTTGGTGCTCGACGACGCGATGAGCGCGGTCGACCCGCCGACCGAGGCTGCGATTCGCAGCGGTCTGGTGAAGGCCATGTGGGGCCGCACAACGCTGATCGTTGCGCACCGAGTTGAGACGATCAGCTTGGCCGATCGGGTCGTGTTGCTCGATGACGGGCGGGTGATCGCCGACGGTCGCCACGATGACCTCGTCGGGTTGCCCGAGTACCGCGCCGCGCTCGCGCTCGACGAACTCGACACCCACTCCGACGCGTCCGCGGACGCGCCCGTAGCTGGTGGTGTGGTCGGCGTCGTCGCGGGCGGTGTGGGCGGTGTGGTCGATGTGGTCGATCTGGTCGACGACGTGGTCGGCGACGACACGCTGGTCGTCGGGGGAGGCGAGTAATGCGAATTGCCGCGGCATGGGAGCCGCCGCCGCCGAGACCGCCCATGCGCCAAATGCTTGCCGAGTTCCGTCCGCATCGACGTGACTACCTCACGGCATGTGTGGGCGTGTTGTTGATGACCACGAGTGCAGTCGCGATGCCGCTGGTCATCGCGCTCGCCATCGACCGCGGGGTCGAGGGTGGCTCGACCACGTGGGTCTGGCGATCGCTGGCCTTGGGGATCGCGTGCGTGCTCGGCCAGTTCGTCGGGAGCTGGATCGAGTATCGGTGGATGGGCCGTTTCGCCGAGCGGTATCTGCACGACTTGCGCGGGTCGTTGATGGATCATCTCTATCGGCTCGACCTCGACTACTTCACCCATGAACCGGCGGGCCGGCTCGTCGCCCGACTCACGGCCGACGTCGAGAACCTCCAACAGTTCGTGCAAATCGGTCTGTCGATGGTGCTGCGGGCCGGTGCGTTGTTCACGTTCACCGCCACGGTCATGTTCGTACGGTCGTGGCAGTTGGCGCTGGCGGCGTTCATCGTCGTGCCCGTGCTCGTCGCGATCTCGATCTGGTATCGGCCGCGTGCGTACTCGGTGCAGCTCGACATTCGCGAGGCGACGAGCAACATGCTGGCGCACGTCAACGAGTCGATCGTCGGCATGCGTGTCGTGCAGGCGTTCGCGATCGAACCCGACCTGCAAGAGGTCTTCCGTGACGTCAGCCACGACACCTACGACGCAAAGCGGCGCAGTGGTCGGTTCGCGGCCACCTACTACTCGACGATCGAGTTCTTGCACCCGGTCGCGTTGGCGTCGGTGATCGGCGTCGGGGCTGCGCTCGTCAATCGAGACGCGATCACGCTGGGCACGGTTGTCGCCTTCACGATCTACCTCAACCGGCTGTTCGAGCCGATTCAGCAGTTCACCGAACTGAACTCGATGCTGCAGTCGGCGGGCGCAAGTTTCGCTCGGGTGTTCGAGTTCAAGGCGCGTCGGCCGAAGTTGGTCGAACATCCAGGAGCGGTCGACTTCGTCCCGGGATCGGGCGCGATTCACATCGAAGGAGTGCGTTTCCGATACAGCGACGACGCACCCGACGTCATCTCGCATCTCGACCTCGAGATCCCGCCCTGTCAGCGAGTTGCCGTCGTCGGAACGAGCGGCGCAGGCAAGAGCACGCTCGCGAAGCTCCTGGCGCGGTTCTACGACCCGACGGAAGGGCGGGTCTCGGTCGACGGCCAGGACGTGCGGGTGCTGACGTCGTCGTCGTTGCGCCGTCATGTGGTCGTCGTACCCCAAGAAGGCTTCTTGTTCGACGGGACCGTGGCGGACAACATCGGCATCTCGCGACCGGATGCCAGTCGTGACGAGATCGAGCGGGCGTGCGCGGCGCTGGGATTCGCCGATCGGCTCGACGCGATCCCTGATGGACTCGACGCGGTCGTGAGCAACCGTGGGTTGACGTTGTCGTCGGGGCAACGGCAGTTGGTGGCGCTGGCGCGTGCGTTTGTCGCTGAACCACTTGTCATCGTGCTCGACGAGGCGACAAGCAATCTCGACCCCGCGACCGACATGCTGGTCGAAGACGCCATGCATCGGCTGCTGGCCGACCGGACGGCGATCGTGATCGCGCACCGCATCAATACGGCGCTGCGCGCCGATCGAGTGTTGGTGATGGAACACGGTCGGGTGATCGAAGACGGACCTCCGCTCGAACTCGAGGCACACGGCGGCGCCTTCGCTCGCTGGGTCGCCGCCACCCGCGCCGCCGCCGAGTCCCACGACCAGGTGCGTCGATAGGGCCCGAAAGACGGACCCTATCGACGCACCTCAACTACGGTGCGGGCGTGGACGGGGACGGCGCAACGCACGTGCTGGGGCAGTGGTTGGCCGAACGTCTCGGTGTCGCGTCGGTCGACATCGGCAACGTCGAGCGCCCCAAGTCGGGCGGACTGTCGAGCGAGACGTGGTTGGTCGATGCCGACTGGGGCGCCGGGCCGCGGGGCCTCGTCGTGCGATTGCCGCCGGCGGGCGCGGGACTGTTTCCCAACTACGACCTCGCAGCGCAGGCAAAGGTCATGGACGCATTGCGGTCGGTCGGCACGATCCCGGTCCCGAGCGTGCTCTGGTACGAGACCGACCGTGCGGTGCTCGGCCGCGAGTTCGTGGTCATGGACCGGGTCGAGGGTCGGATCCCAAGCGACAATCCCGGCTATCACTTCGAGGGTTGGCTGAAAAATCTCGAACCGGATGCACAACGCCGGCATTTCGACGTAGCAATCGACGCCCTGGCGACAATCCATCGCGTCGACTGGGCGTCGGCCGGCTTGGGGTTCTTGCCCGGCATCGGACTCGAGCGCGAGTTCGAGTACTGGAGCGCGTATCTCGACTGGGCGGCGGGCGGGGAGCGATTCGAGCTGATCGACGTCGCGCTGAGGTGGTGTGGAGAGCATCGGCCGACCGACGAACCTGCACCGTCGCTCGTGTGGGGAGACACCCGCCTCGGCAACATCGTCTTCTCGCACGACCCGAACGACGAACCGCTTCTCAGGTCGGTCCTCGATTGGGAGATGGCATCGCTCGGCCCGGCCGAACTCGACCTCGGTTGGTACCTGTTTCTCGAGCGCACCGCACTGCAGTTCGCGCCGCAGCTCGCGGGATTTCCCGATCGTGCCGGCACCATTGCTGCCTACGAGCACGCGCTGGGCCGCGACGTGGTCGACATCGATTGGTACGAGGTGTGGGGCGGCGTGCGCAGCGCCGCGATCATGATTCGGGTCGCCACGGACCTGGCCGCGCTCGGGCTCGTCGGCCCCGAGTTCCGAGGCGACAATCCCGTGACGCAGTTGCTGATGCAGCTCATCACGTAGCTGCACCCTGAGCGCGATCGTGGAAATCGCCAGGCAGCGTCAGCGACGCGTCGCGAGAATCTCGCCGTGCGGGATGCAGAAGTAGCCGTTGGCGTTGGTCGACCAGTCGTGGAATCCTTCGGAGATCTGCGTCAACTCGTCGATGGTCGCGAATCCGTACTCCACCGCTTGTGTCGCGAAGCTCGATTGCGTGGCTCGGTCGGCCCAGAGCGAGCCCCACCACGCTCGCGACTCGTCGTCGGCGAACGTCCACGTCGATGTCGACACCCTGACGTCGTCGAAGCCCGCGCCGCGCACCCACGCGAGGAGGTAACGGCCGGCGTCGGGCTCGGCACCGTTGTGGCGCGTCACGCGTTGGTACAGCTCCATCCAGCGATCGAGACGCGGGTCGGCCGGTGCCCACGCGAACTGTCGATAATCGCTGTCTCGAACGGCCAGGGTTCCGCCCGCTCGCAGCACTCGGCACATCTCGCGCAGCGCGGCGACGGGATCGGTGAGGTGTTGGAGGACCTGGTGTGCGTGCACGACATCGAAGCTCTCGTCGCCGAAATCGAGCGCGTAGACGTTGCCGGTGCAGAACTCGACGTTCGTCGATGGGGCGTTCGCCGCGGCTTGCGCGATCACATCCGCCGCGGGGTCGAGGCCGACGACGCGGCCCGGGGCCACCCGCGCGGCCAGGTCGACGGTGATCGTCCCCGGACCACACCCGACGTCGAGCAGATCGAGCCCGGGCCGCAGATGTCCGAGGAGGTAGGCCGCAGAGTTCTCGGCGGTGCGCCAGCGGTGGCTCCGCAGCACCGAGTCGTGATGGCCGTGGGTGTAGACGTCGTCGTTCACCGCGACGACCGTACGCTGCGAAGCCGATGAACGCAGACGAGTTTCGGGCGCGCGCCGCGGCGCTCGACACGGCAGATCCGCTCGCGATTCACCGGAGCGCGCTGGTGCCGATTCCGCCCGGGCTCGTCTATCTCGACGGCAACTCGTTGGGTCGTCCCACCGCACGCGGGCGGGAACGTGCGATCGGCGTGCTCGACGATTGGGCCACGCGACTCGTCGAAGCTTGGGACGACTGGATCGATCTCCCGTGGGTCGTCGGTGATCGACTCGGCGGCCTGATCGGTTCGGCACCGGGCCAGTGCGTCGTCGGCGATTCGACTTCGGTGCAGCTGTACAAGGTGGTGCACGCGGTCGCTCGCAACCTCGACCGCCCGACGGTGCTCGTGCCCGAGGGTGAGTTTCCGACCGACCGTTACGTCGCGGCGGGTGTTGCCGATGCGCTGGGCGGCCGGTGCGCGACCTTCGTGGTTCCTCCCGGTGGCATCGCCGCCGACGAACTCGCCGACCTGGTGCGCCACCATCGTGCCGACGTCGTCGTGATCTCGATGGTCGATTTTCGCAGCGGCGCGCGCCTCGACGTCGCCGAATGCACGACGGCGGTACGCGGCGCCGGTGCCGTCGTCGTGTGGGATCTGAGCCACGCGGCCGGGGTGGTGCCCGTGCACCTCGATGCCTGGGGCGTCGATGCTGCTGTTGGTTGCACCTACAAGTACCTCCATGGTGGGCCGGGTGCGCCGGCGTTCGCCTACGTGCGCGCGAGCCGCCAAGCCGAGTGGCGCCAACCGATCTGGGGTTGGTGGGGACAGCGCGACCAGTTCGCGATGGGCGATCGCTACGACCCGGGCATCCGGATGCGCCAGTTCGGCGTCGGCACGCCGCCGGTGATCGGTCTGGCGCTCGTCGACGAAGGGGTCGCGCTCGTGGAGTCGGCGGGAATCGCGGCGATCGACGCGAAACGAGCGGCGCTCGGTGCGCTGACCTTCGACCTCGTCGACGTGCGCCTCGGGTCGGCACAGGTCGAAACGCCGCGTGTCGCCGACCGGCGGGGCGGGCACGTGTCGCTACGTCACCCCGATGCATCTCGGATCAGCCGAGCGGGTCGCGATCGCGGCATCGTTGCCGACTTCCGCCCGCCCGACCGGCTCCGGCTCGGACTTGCGCCGTTGTCGACGTCGTTCGTCGATGTGGTGACGGCCGTCGAGACCTTCGCGACGATCGTCGACTCGACTGCACTCGATGCCTACACCGACTCACCCGGCCGGGTGACCTGACGAGCCCGTGCGAATCGACGTGCGCGTTCGAGCGATCACCCATCGCAACGCGGCTCGTGGCGGTTCGCCGTGCGTTCGCTACGGTCGGGCGCGATGAGCCTGCCGCTGTGGACACCGTCGCCGAAGCGCATCGCTGACACACAACTCAGCGCGTTCATGGCGCGATATGCGCCGCACGCTCGGGAGTTCGCCGATCTGCACGCGTGGTCGGTGGAGCATCGAGAGGAGTTCTGGGCCGCGGTCTGGGATTTCGGCGATGTCGTTGGAGTGCGCGGCGATCGGACATCGATCGACCGCGACGCGATGCCTGGGGCGCGGTTCTTTCCTGACGCCTCGTTGAACTACGCGGCGAACGTCTTGCGCGCCGAACGCCACGGTCCGGCGATCGTCGAGGTCGCCGAAGACCGCGCCGATCGCGTCACCACGTGGGAGCAACTCCGGAGCCAGGTCGGTGCGGTCGCCGCCGCGTTGCGAGCCGATGGTGCCGGCCCGAACACTCGAGTCGTTGCCTGGATGCCCAACGTTGCCGAGACGGTCGTGACGTTTCTCGCCGCGGCCAGCGTCGGCGCGACGTTCTCGAGTTGTTCGCCGGATTTCGGCGTGCAGGGGGTGCTCGATCGGTTCGCGCAGATCGATCCAGTGGTATTGGTTGCCGCCGACGGCTACCGCTACGGCGGCAAGACGTTCGACCGACGAGCTGAGCTCGCCGAGGTCGTGGCCGGGCTGCCGTCGTTACGACGGACTGTGGTCGTCGCGACGCTCGCCGCCGATGCCGATGCCGATCTCGCGGGCACCACGGCGTGGGCCGATTGGGTGGCGGGCGACGCCGAACCCGAGTTCGCTCCGACGCCCCTGCCGTTCGACCAGCCGATCTTCACGCTCTTCAGCAGCGGCACGACCGGGGTTCCGAAGTGCATCGTGCACCGTGCGGGCGGGGTGCTGTTGAAGCACCTCGCAGAGCACCGGCTGCAGTGCGACCTGCGACCCGGCGATCGGGCGATGTACTTCACGACGACCGGTTGGATGATGTGGAACTGGCTCGTCGGTGCGCTGGTGAGCGGTGTGACGATCGTGCTGACGGAGGGTTCACCGTTCCACCCCGACCCCCTGCGCTTGTTCGCGGTCGCCGAACGTCACGGCGTCGACCTGCTCGGCGTTGGCGCCAAGTTCCTCGACGCGCTCCGCAAGGAAGCCGTTCGACCCCAAGACCACCACGACCTGACGAACATCCGGACGGTGTGTTCGACCGGGTCGCCGTTGGTTGCCGAAGGATTCGATTACGTGTACTCGGCCATTTCGTCCGACGTGCACCTCGCGTCGATCAGCGGCGGCACCGACCTGTGCGGCTGCCTCGTGATGGGCAACCCGACCGCGCCGGTGTACGCCGGCCAGATCCAGGCCCCGGCGCTCGGCGTCGACGTGGCGGTTGCGGGCGACGACGGCGCACCCGTACCGGTTGGCACCACCGGCGAGCTCGTCGTGCGTGCGCCGTTCCCGTCGATGCCGCTCGAGTTCGGCAACGACCCCGACGGATCGCGCTATCGCGGCGCGTATTTCGAGCGCTTCGCCGGGCAATGGGCCCACGGCGACTTCGCATTGACGACTCCGGAAGGCGGTTTCGTGATCACGGGGCGCTCCGACGCCACGCTGAATCCGGGCGGGGTCCGGATCGGCACGGCCGAGATCTATCGGGCGGTCGAGTCGCTCCCGGGTGTGCTCGAAGCGCTCGCGATCGGACAGCCCTGGGCCAACGACGTCCGCGTCGTGTTGTTCGTGCGCCTGGCCGGGGGCGCGGTGCTCGACGATGCCTTGGAGGCGGAGATCCGCGCCGCGGTGCGAACCCGGTGCTCCCCGCGCCACGTCCCCGCCCGCATCGTCGCAGTGGCCGATTTACCTCGGACCCGAAGCGGCAAACTGGCCGAGTTGGCGGTGGCCGATGTTGTGGCCGGTCGCCCGGTCCGCAACACCGAAGCCCTGGCCAACGCCGAATCGCTCGAGGCGTTCAAGAAAATCGCAGCATTGGCCGAGTGATTGAGGCATCATCACACGGAACCAGGACGTGACTCCCGCCTCATGGACACCCTGGGCAGTCCGTGAAATCATCGAAAACCGTTCCCAGTGACCGCACCGTGACCGATTGAGCAATGGTCGAACCCGGTCCTCGATGTGCACGGGTGCCTCGGACCTGGGACAATGTGAAAAGTCGTGGGAATGCCCCACACGTTGGCCGCGTTGCTGTCACACTCTCTGGGTGCTGGTGCGTAGCACGAGAACCCGACAATTCGGACTGTGACCGCCTGGCGGGCCGAAAGGAAACAGGAACCAAGTGAAGTTCTCTGACGAACGCGAACGTAGTGAAGATCAGGACCTCGTCCGCCTTTACCTCCAAGACATCGGGCGCCACGAGCTGCTCGACAAAGACGGAGAGGTACGGCTGGCCCAGCGCATCGACGCGGGCCGCGACGCGGGCGATGAACTCGCCAACGCCAAGAAGCTGACGCCCGCGCAGAAGCGTGCGTTGCGCCGAACGGTCCGCGATGGCGAAGAGGCCAAGCGCGAGTTCGTGAACGCCAACCTCCGGTTGGTCGTTTCGATCGCCAAGAAGTACCAGGCATCTGGCCTGCCGTTGCTCGACCTCATCCAGGAGGGCAACC
>SXIR01000078.1 GCA_005772765.1 Actinomycetota bacterium | reverse complement strand
TCAGCGCTCGAGTTTCAGGGCGCGATCGGCGATGATGTTCTTCTGGACCTCGGTCGGACCCGCGCCGATCGTCGTGTAACGCTGCCAGACGTAGTTCCGCGCCCACACACCACCGTCAACCGCGCCGGGTGCACCCTTGGCGAGCACGCCCGCCGGGCCCAACACATCGACCGCGAGTTCAGCGAGCCACAGCGAGATCGAACCCCACTGGAGTTTGGCCAACGGCACCTCGGGCCAGCCCTTCTCACCGTTCAACACCTTCGACAGCGCGCGCATCAACAGCAACCGGGTGAACTCGATCTGCGTGTGGAGCCGCGCGACCCGATCGCGAATCGCCGGGTCCTCCAACGCTGCGGGGTTCACGGATTTCGCGGTCTGCAACAACGCGCGGAGGTCCTGCGCCATCGAGATCGCTTGGCCGGAGCTGCCGACGCGTTCTTGCCCGAGCGCGCCCATCGACACGATCCACCCCATCGACTCGTCGCCGAGTCGATCGCCGACCGGGATCTTGGCGTCGTCGAAGAACACCTCGCAGAACATCGAATCGCCGGTGATCTCGCGGATCGGTCGAATATCGATTCCGGGGGTTTCGAGATCGACGACGAACGCAGTGATGCCTTCGTGCTTGCGGCCGCGCTCGATCGCCGTCGGATCGGTACGAAAGAGGAACAAGCCCCACTTCGCGATCTGCGCCGAACTCGTCCACACCTTCTGCCCGTTGACGACGTAGTGCGTGCCGTCGCCGGACAGCACCGCGGTCGTGCGAAGGTTCGCGAGATCACTGCCGGCCTGCGGTTCGGAGAATCCCTGGCACCAGTGTTCGGTGGCGTCGAGAATCCCCGGCAGCCAGCGGGCCTTCTGTTCCTCGGTCCCCCACGCGATGATCGACGGACCGATCTGCACGATGCCGTTCGCGTTGTACGTCCCCGGCGTGCGGTATCGCGCCATCACCTGCGTGTAGATCACGTTCTGGCTGACCGTGGCGCCGCGTCCGCCGTGCTCCTCGGGCCACAGGATCGCGGCCCAACGACCTTCGTTGAGTTTGCGTTGCCACGCGGCTCGTTTGTCCATGACGCCCATGACGCCGCGGCTGGGCGCGTCGTCGCCTTCGCCATTGCCGGCTTCCCATTCGTCGACGAACGGCGGCAACTCGCGATCGAGGAACGATTCGAGTTCGGCTTGGAACGCGAGATCCTCGTCGCTCCATGCAAAATCCACGGGGCCGACGTTAGTGTCAGGTCGTGGATTTCCGCTTCTCTCCGGAGCAAGACGCGCTCCGCTCTTCAGTGCGGTCGTTCGTGGCGAACGATGCACCGATCCGATTCGTACGCGACCGGATCGACGAGCGCGCGGGAGTACCGAACGAGATGTGGCATGCCCTCACCGCACTCGGCTGGCCGGCGCTGTTGGTGCCCGAACACCTCGGCGGGCTCGGGCTCGGACTCATCGACGCCGTCGTCGTCCAAGAAGAGTTGGGACGCGGGCTGTTTCCCGGCCCGTTCTTGTCGAGCGCCGTGCTCGCGACGCGCGCCGCCGTCGAACTCGGACTCGACGACCTCCTGCGCGACCTCGCTTCCGGGGCCCGACGCGGCACGGTTGCGATCGACGAGTCCGGCCACGGCGACCCGATCGACCGCATTGGCACGCGCGCGACGGGTCGCGGCACGTCGTACCGTCTCGATGGCACCAAGACGCTCGTCGTCGATGGTGTCGCCGCCGATTGGGTGCTCGTTCCTGCCCGCACCCGCGAAGGGCTCCAGACGTTCTTGGTGGAGTCACCAACGGCCACGCCGGCCGAAACTCTCGACGTCACCCGCCGGTTCGCCACGCTCCGCTTCGACGCGACTCCTGCACTTCCTGTTGGCCCGCGTGGCGACCACACCGCGCGATGGCGTCGCGTCGTCGACGACGGCACGGTTGCCATTGCGGCCGAACTCATCGGGGTCGGCGAAGCCGCAAACCAACTCGCCATCGACTACGCACAAAGTCGTGTCGTCTTCGACAAGCCGTTGTCGAAGTTCCAGGTGACCCGCCACAAAGCGGTCGATATGTTGCGTGGCGTCGAGCTCGCGCGTGTCGGGACGCACTATGCAGCATGGGCTAGCGACGCCGACGCACCCGACCGCATCAGCGCGGTGGCGATGGCAAAGAGCGCCGCTGCCGAAGCGGCAAACTTCGTTACCGCGGAGTGCATCCAGGTTCACGGTGGCGTCGGTTTCACCTGGGAATGCGACGCTCACCTCTATCTGCGTCGCGCCAAGGTCAACGACATGATGCTCGGTGCGCAGGGCTGGCACCGTCAACGTGTTGCCGACGAATACCTCGCCACGATTTGAACGACGCAACGATGCACGACGACACCAACGCCATGGCCCGCTTACTCGTGGTCACGCACTCGCGTACGGGCGGGACGGCACAGCTTGCCGATGCGTTCGTGCGCGGCACCACCACCGACGGGATCGACGGCATCGAGGTCGATCGGCGCGTCGCCGAGGCGGCCGACGCCGCCGCGGTGCGCGCCGCCGCCGGAATCGCGATCGTCACACCCGAACGGTTTGGGTCGATGGCCGGGCTCGTGAAGGATTTCTTCGAGCGGATCTACTACGAGGTGCTCGACGACACCATTGGGCGACCGTACGTGCTCGTCGTCAAAGGCGGGGTCGATGGCCTCGGTACCGTTGAGGCCATCGCGAAGGTCGCCGCGGGATTACGTTGGCGACGGGTGCTCGAACCAGTCGTGGTTGTCGATGAACCCACTGCCGACCAGCTCCAAACGATCAATGATCTCGGCGCGACGTTCGCCGCCGGCCTCGCCGAGCGCATTTTCTGATCAGCGTCGGGACGCGGCTTTCACCGCAGCCGAGCCCAACCGTAGAAACCGCTGATCGCCAAACGGCGATCCCGCGACGCGGTTGCAGACGAACGCCACTGCCAGCCCCGAGTCGGGATCGGCCCAAGCGCCACTGCCACCGAACCCGAAATGGCCGTAGCCGCGCGGCATCACGCCTTTCAGCGTCGCCGCCATGTGATAGCCGAGCCGCCACCGCATCGGAAAGAACACGACCGAGTCGCGCGCGGTCGTCTGCTGCGCCGTCGCGAGCGCGAGCGTCTCGTCGCTCAGGAAACCCGAACCGTCGATGGTCGCCGAGTACATCGTGGCGAGCGCCCGCGCCGTGAAGCATCCGTTCAGCGCAGGCATCTCGCCGTCGTACACGTCTGTCGTCGTGAGCACTGCGTCGAAGTCGTCGACGACGAACGCGTCGACCACTGGTCGCAGCCATTGCATGCGGTCCATCCGTTCGACTGCACGGGGCGAGAACATTCCTGAACCGAACTCGATGAGCAGTTCAGCCAACTCGTCACGATCGTCGAGCGCGCGGCCGACCGTCATCGCGAGCGGATCGATACCGAGCGGTTCGACGACCAGGTCACGAATCGCTTCGGTGACCGTTCCTCCCGTCAACCGGCGCAACACTTCGCCGACGAGGAACCCGTAGGTCACAGCGTGGTAACCGTGGCGGGTCCCCGGTGCCCAGGCGGCGGGACTCGCCGCCAGCGCGGCGCAGGTTGCATCCCAGTCGAGCAGCGTGCGCGCGTTCGGCACGACGTCGCGAAGTCGATGCATACCCGCCGAATGATTCAGCAAGTGGCGCACGGTGATGTCGTGCTTGCCCGCTTGCGCGAACTCCGGCCAGTACTTGCTCACCGGTGCGTCGTACTCGACGACACCTTGATCGCGGAGTCGGTGCAACGCGGTCGCGACGACTCCCTTGGTGGTCGAAAAGCTCAAGGCCACGGTGTCACGGGTCCACGGGTCGCCGGAGCGATTACGGGGACCGATCCACGCGTCGACGACCAGTTCGCCGTTGTGCAGCACGGCGACGGCACCGCCGCCGCCTTTGCGATGTCGCGTCACCCGGCGCAGCGCCTCGGTCACCGGTCCGAAATCTGGATGCACATAGCCATGGATCACGCCAACCAGCATCGCAGACGACTCCTGGAACGCTCGGCTCCAAACGTCGATAGGGTTCGCCCACATGCCCTTCGACCTCGCGCCCCGGGTTGAACCCGTCGTGACGCTGCCCGACGGGCGCAGCCTCGGCGCCAGCGAGTACGGCGATCCAGACGGACGTGCGGTGCTCTGGTTTCACGGCACACCCGGTGGCAGCCGCCAGATTCCGCTCGCGGCGCGAACGCTCGCTGACGATCTCGGGGTGCGACTGATCCTCGTCGAGCGCCCGGGCGTCGGACGTTCGAGCCCACACTTGCACGCGAATATCGCAGGTTTCGCGTCCGACATCGCCGCCTTCGCCGATGCGCTCGGCATCGATCGTTTCGGATTGGCGGCGCTGAGCGGCGGCGGCCCCTACGCACTGGCTTGCGCGGCGCGGCTCGGCGATCGAGTCGCTGCGGCGGCGATCCTCGGCGGCGTCGCACCGGCTCGCGGATTCGAGGCTGCGCCCGGCGGCCTCGTCGGGTTCGCGACTCGTTTCGCGCCCGTGTTGCACGTGGCGCGAGTACCCCTCGGCCATGCCCTGTGGGCGCTGTTGCGGGTGACCCGACCCATCGGCCCGTTGGGCATCCGCGCCTACGCTGCGTTGTCGCCCGAAGGCGACCGACGGGTGTTCGAACGACCCGAGATGCAGGCGATGTTCCTCGACGATCTCGCGGTCGCTGGCCAACGGCAGTTCCACGCAGTCCCGGCGGACATCGTGCTGTTCACCCGCGACTGGGGCTTTCGGATCGCCGACATCGCGGTGCCCGTTCGGTTCTGGCACGGCGACGCCGACAACATCGTGCCCCTCGCGCACGCCGAACACATGGCCGCGCTCGCGCCCGACTCCGGCCTGACCGTCCGGAGCGGCGAAAGCCACCTCGGTGGCCTCGACGCGGCGCGCGAGGTGCTGAGCACGGTGCTCGAGTTGTGGGACCGCCGGGTCGACGTGTGATGTCGACGCTCGCCACGATCGGGTTCGCGCTCGGCTATCCCATCTCGATCCTCGTGATCGCTCGTTGGATTCCAGTCGTCCGAGAACGACGATGGCGTTGGTTCTGGGTCCACCAAATCGCAGTGGCGATGATCGTGATGGGCTGGATCATCGAGGGCGAAACCCGATCGGTCGCGGTCAACTCGATCTGGCTCGTGACCGCAGCGGTGTGGTTCATGCGAGGTTGGCTGCCGCGTCGATACCGTCGGTAGGGTCCGGCCATGGGAACGATCGAAACCTCCGTCCAGCTCAAGTCCTTCGTGACCGAACTGCCTGCGCGATTCATGTTGGACGGCGCGACCTACGCCCGTGGTGGCGAACTCGGCTACGACGGGCTCGACTTCTATGCCGTTGGTCGAGGCGGGGTGGTCGGCGAGGTCGACGCCGATCTCGTCACGGCCGCGTTCTTCTTCTTCGCCCCCGACAAGGTCCGCGAATATTGGGAGCGCTCGCGCTCGGTCGGCCCGGTCGATGCCGCGGCACGAGCGTTCGCGGAGTGTTGCGCGCAATGGGGCCGCGATCATCTCGATGACGAAACCGACCACACCCGACTCGCAGCGCTCTTGGCGCGCGTCGTCGATGCAGCCAACCCGACCGGCGCGGCGATCTTCGCTGGTTGGCGACGACTTGGCGCTCCTGCCGATGCCAAAGGGCAAGTGTTGTTCTACGCGAACGCCTTGCGCGAGCTGCGTGCAGCGCGACACGCAGCGGCGATCATCGCTGCCGGAATCCCGCCGGATGCCGCGGTCCACACGTCGAGCCCCCAGATGGCCGGGTTCTTCGGCTGGGAAACCGCGCCCGCCGATCTCGACGGGTGGGCGGACCCATGGAAGACCGCGGAATCCATGACCGAAACGGCCTTTGCACCCACGTTCGCAGTGCTGAGCGACGACGAACAACGCGAGCTGGTCGCGCTCGCCACACGCGCGTTCGCGGCGGCGGCCTGACGCAATGCTGCTCGGCGACATCGTCGCGAACGCGACGCGACGAGCGCCGACGGAACGGGCCCTGATCACCGCATCACGCACGGTCGATTTCGCAACGCTCGACGCTCAGATCGATGCGTGGTCGGCATGGCTGGTCGCCTCGACGTCACCGGGCGCGCGGGTCGCGATCCTGGCCGAGAACCGAATCGAGTACGTCGAGTTGCTGTACGCGTGCGCTCGCGCTGGGCGCATCGCCGCGCCGTTGAACCATCGACTCCACCCGAACGAATGGGACGACCTACTTCGCCAGTGCGGTGCCAGCGTGCTGGTGGGCGAACACGCCTTGCTGCGCCGCTGGACCGACGAGGGAACGGCGGACCTCACCGCGATCGATTTCGATGCGTTCACGCCACCACCCGCGCCTGCCCCGCGACATCTGCTCGACGAGTCCGACGTCGTGTGGCTGATCGCAACCTCTGGAACGACGGGCCTGCCGAAGTGGGCCAAGTTGAGCCATCGTTCGTTGACCGCGGGTGTGACGAACCTTGGGCTCTCCCGGCCGATCACCCGCGACGACGTGCTCGCGACTCCGTTTCCGATGTGCCACGTCGCCGTCTACAACGTGCTCGCCTTTCACCTGCACGCGCGGCCGGTGGTGTTGCTGGAGACGTTCGATGCCGATCGGCTGAACACGCTCATCCAACGCGAACGCGTCCGCACGCTGTCGCTTGCTCCAACGATGATCGCGACCTGGTTGGATGCAGCCACCACGACGACGACCGATCTGTCGAGCCTGCGGATTCTCGGCTACGGCGCCAGCGCGATTCCAGCGCCGGTGCTCCAACGAGCGGTTGCCGAACTCCCGCATGTCGATTTGTCCCAGGGCTACGGGATGACCGAGCTTTCCGGAAACGCTGCGTTCCTCGGAGGCGACGAACATCGCCGGGCAGCCGACGGCGACGATCGGCTGTTGCGGGCCGCGGGTCGAGGTGGACCGCTGGTTGCCTTGAAGGTCATCGACGACGAAGGCAACGAGGTCGCACCCGGGATCGCCGGAGAGGTCTGCGTGCGCGGCGACCAGGTGTGCCTCGGATATTGGGAACAACCCGATGCCACAAGCGCAGCGTTCGGCACCGACGGATGGTTCCGCACCGGCGACCTCGGACGCATTGACGTCGACGGCGTGCTGAGCATCGTCGATCGCAAGAAGGACGTCATCGTCACCGGCGGCGAGACCGTCGCGAGTCGGGAGGTCGAGCAAGTGCTCGAATGGCATCCCGCGGTGCAGGAAGTCGCCGTCGTCGGCGTACCGGATCCGGTGTGGGGCGAAAACGTCTGCGCGGTCGTCGTGCCGTCCGACCCGATGGCCCCGCCGACCCTCGAGGAGTTGGTCGCGTGGTCACGCGATCACCTCGCGGGTTTCAAGAAGCCGAAGCGGCTCGTGCTCGTCGCCGAACTCCCGAAGAACGCCACGGGCAAGATCCAAAAACAGATCTTGCGAGCGCAGGTCGACCCCGGCGAGTAGCCCTCGGGCGGTGAACCGGTGTCGGCGTCGAGTAACGCCACATGGGTGGCCGCCAGCCACCAGGCACCGACCGGCCGCCACTCGACGTTCCGTCCCGGTTCGGATAATCTGCGCGAACTTCTCTTATGGTTCGTTACGCAGGTCCACACACTCTGTCACACTTTCAGCACACGATCGGTGGTGCCTTGCTGCTCGTCGTGGTCGTCTCGGGCGGGTGCGCCACGCTCGGCGACACCGCACCGGAGCCCGCCCTGCACCCAACGTCGACACCAACGCCGACGGGCGCATCGTCGCCCGAGCCCCGCCGCCTGGGCGGGCCCGACACCAGTGTTGTGACGACCGAGACGGCAACGTCGATCGCACCTTCGGCGCTTCCGTCGCACCCGCCAAGTGAGCTGCGCACCATCGATCTCTCGGTACGCGATCCGCGCATCGCACTCGAACGGATCCTGCGCTCGCTCGGACGAACGCGCATCGACACGGCGCAATGGTCGATCCCCGATGCCGAAATCGAAGCCTCTGCGCTCGACACTCTCGCCGAGCTGGCGACCGCCGCTGCGAGTCTCGAGACCACGCGCGACGATGGGGTCCGCGCCGACATCATCGTCCGCTCGGGCGATCACCGCGCTGTCGTCACGCTCGTGCGGTGGGAGGGCGATTGGCGACTCGGCGCGATCGTCGAACTGCTCGATGCGCCGCCGTTGGTGATCGTCGACGCGGAGCGTGGCCCGTGAAGCGAACACTGACCGCGTGCTTCGCCCTCGTCGTGTTCGCGCTCAGCGGGTCGGTGGCGCCGGCCCGAGCGGCCGACGGCGACGGCGACGGTTCCTTCGGCGGAGATGGTTCAGATGCAACCATCAGCGTCTGGGCCGGTGCCGGCACCGACGGCACCACCAGCGATGCCGACGATCCGAGCGGACCGAGACGATGGGTTCGGCGCTCGACGCCCGACCCGCGCCAACCCAGCGACCCGATCGCCGGAATCTGTAACCCCGGCAACGATCCGATCACGGGCGCGATTCGATTCGGGTGGCCGTTCACGGTCGAAACGATCGACACCACGACCGGTGCCGTCGTCGGTGCGTCGCGAGTGTGCGTTGCCCTCACCGGCGCGGCACCTGGAGTCCCTCCAGCGCCGACCGTGGGGCAACCGCCGACGTTCGGCGAGGTTTGGCGGGCCGCCTCGGTACCCGCGCCGCGCATCGGCGTCAACCCAACGGGTGAAGGCGTGACCGGACTCGCGACACGCTTGTGGGCCACGAGTCCCGACACGGTCGACATCTCGGTGACCATTCGCGGCTACACCGCAACGGGGACCGCACGGCGAACCGAGTTCTGGTTTCGACCCGGCGACGGCGACGAGCTGATTCGACGCGGCAACGGCGGCAACTCGAACGCACCGGCGCTCGAACACATCTACGAACGTCGCGGTGACTACCTCCTCGGCGCAGGCGCGCTCTGGGAAGCGACGGTCACGGTGTCCGGTCCGGATCTCCCCGCGAGCACGATCGATCTCGGCTCGGCGCTGTTGGTCGTCGATCGCGACTACCACGTGGTCGAAGTGCGGGCTCGGCTCACCGACTGACCGCAGCGTTTTCGCGTCACAAGACGGCACGCGAGCCGCGGCGCCACGGTGCGCCAACGAAGGAAGCGGCGGCGTGGCACCGCCCGTCGTGCCACGCCGCGAACGATTAGGGAATCAAAGGATCAAAGGATCAGCCGATCGCCGCTTGGATTCAGGCCGTGGGCTCGCGGCTTCGGCGTCGCATCGTGCCGCGGTGCAACCGATCGACTGCCATCAGCATTGCCACACCGACCGCGACCAACAGGGTGATCACGATCCACTGCGCCGCTCCCCCACCGGTTGCCGGCAACGAATTCGGGTCACCAACTGTCTCGGCGTGCGCGGCGCCACCGCGATGCACGACGAGCACGAGCCCGGAACTCAACGTGGCGCACCGAACGAGCATCCGCAACGTCGACCTCCCGACCAGCCGTGACCCACGACGAATCCCCACGAGAGGCCGTCGCCTTGTGTTTCTCAGCGTGACCGAAGATGCCGCCGCCGAACATGGGTCGCGCGGCCCAGTTGTGACCGACGCGCCAGCCCGAACCGACGCGAATCGAACCGCCCGAGGGCGGCAACGTCAGCGAATTTGGTCGCGACCGCGCGCGACGATCGCGGCGCGTTTGGCTTCGATGTCGGATGGGTCGTACCCACCACCGGCCCAGGCCCGGCTCGCGCGGTCTTCGATTTCCCAGGCCTCGGACGTCGTCGTGTCGGCGACCTCGGCGTAGGTGCGCAGCATCCGGCGGACGGCGCGTTGATCGATGGTCAGGCTGTCGCGGGCGATCTCGCGGCAGCGATCGAGCAGTTGATCGTGCGGTACCACCTCGTTCACCAGGCCCCACGCACACGCCGTTGCGGCGTCGACGTAGTTGCCGGTGACCGAAAGCTGCCGAGCGCGCGCGACGCCGATGCGCTGCACGAGGAGCACCGTGAGACCCCAACCCGGCATGACCCCGACGCGCGCATGCGTATCTGCGAAACGCGCACGGTCGCTCGCGATGAGAAAATCGCAGTTGAGCGCGACCTCGAACCCGCCCGTGACCGCGACCCCGTTGACCGCGCCGATGAGCAGTTTTTCGTGTGGCGGCAACGCACCGCGATACGGAAGTCGCCCTTGATCGTCGCGAACGCCGCTGTCGTCGCGACCGCCGAACGCGCTTCCGACCGGCGCCGAGCCGAACTCCTTGAGGTCGACGCCCGCACAGAACGCGGGATCGGCACCAGTGAGAATCATCACGTCGACATCGTCGTTCGCTTCGCACGCACGAATGGCTCGCGGGAGCTGGGTTCGCACCGCAGCATTGAGCGCGTTGCGTTGATCGGGCCGATTGATCGTGATGATCGCGATGCGATCGGAAACGTCGACGAGCACCACGTCGTCGGGTTGGGCAGCGTCTCCACGATGCACGGACATGCTCACTCCAGGTATCGGATTTCGCCCTCGGACACTTCGATCACGGCATGCATTGCGACGTGCAGCTGTTCGTGCAACTCGTTGAATCGTTCGGACTCGGGGTCGGAATCTTCGACGGCGCGGGGCTCGACGACCGCATCGAGCGAATCGTCGAGCGCGTCGAGTTCGGCCAGCGCGGCATCCCAGTCCGTGTGTTCGGCGGCGACGCTCAAACGCATGTTCGGCGCTTGCAACAGGGCTCGAGTGAGATCTTGCACCATCGTGACGATGACGTCGGTGCTCGTGCGAACGCCCGGTCGCGACAGCAAGTGCAGCGCTTGAAGTTTTCGCATCGCGAATGCGGCAATCATCACTGGATCGCCGAGCTGTCGGATCGCCTCGCCGCTGTCAACCGCCGATACATCCACCGAGATCGAGTCAGGAACATCGAACCATCGCCGCAGGGTCTCGAACAGTTCCGCGGTGACGTCGTGCAACGCGAGCAGTTCCGGGGGTTTGGCGACAGCGTCCACTCGGTCATTCAATCTCGAAAGTCGAAGACAACTTCGATCGCGCCAGTCTCGCGGCGCGGAGAGATCGTCGCAAGACGCGTCGCCGCAGTCGGACCCGATCAACGCGGCGGCGTATCGGCGCTGTGACAGGGGCGGCAGCGTGCGATCAGCCGCCCATCAGCGGACGGGTGAGCACGATTTCGTCGGCGTGTTCGTCGAAGGTGCGGACCAACGTCGCTTCGTCGGCGGGTGCGCCGGCGTCGCGTGCGAACGCGTGCCACTTTTCGAGGCCAACGAGCCGGTCGAACTCGGCGCGAACTTGCTCGACGCTCGTCGGATCGTCGGTCTGCCATTCGACGATGGTGTCACCGGTTTGATCGAGGATGCGGAGGACTCCCATGGGCGGATCCCGCCTTTCGTTCGTGGTTCGACGTGGCGAACCGCGCTGGTGTACCGAACGTGCGTTCGGACCCGCGATCGAACACCAGTACGCGGGTATTGTCAAACGCGCTGGTCAGACCCAACGAACGGACCACCGCCGCCGCCCGCCGCCGCCGCCACCGTCTGCCGGCGAGTGAGTGCGACCACGGGACGACCACCCAGCAAAGCCAACGGCGGGAGCAACGAACGGGCCACTACCGCCGCCCGCCGCCACCGTCTGCCGGCGAGTGAGTGCGACAATCAGATCGTGTAGCCGAAGTTGTCGAGGATCTGGTCGCCGAGGGCGGCATGGCCGGTGATGGTGACGGCGCCGCGGGTGCGGGCGTCGGTGCCGCTCCAGCGGCCGCCGGCGAGACGGCAGAACGTGCGGCGATCGAGTTCGATGCGGACGTCGGCAGATGCCGGGGCGGTGTCGAGCAGTCGGGCGCGTCCTTCGACGACAACGGCGTGTTCAACGCCGTCGACGGTGATGATGACGGTGCTGGCGTCGGGGGCGCCGGCTCGTTTCCCGATGATGTAGGGCAGCGACGCCGGAATCCGGCCTGCTGCGAGGTCAGCGACCGCACCGTCGAGTCCACCGGGTTGTCCGAGGGCTTCGCGGATGTCTTGTTCGTGGAACCAGCAGTCGAAGACGCGGATCTCCATGAACTTGCGGTACGGGCCGGGACCCTCGGGTGTGAAGCCTTCGGCGTCCCATGCTTCGGCGTTCATGGCGCGCAGGGTGGCGAGGCGCTGGTTGGTGATGTCGACGAACGCGGCGAGGGTTTCGGCGCCGGTGCGACCTCGGTGGGCCTCGACCCAGACCTCGTTGGCGTTCCCGATCGGGTTACGGACGTGCTCGAGTGTGCTGACGTCGATGTCGACGGCCGGCGCGGGTTCGCCGGCGAGCATGCATTCGGTCCCGAGCATGTGGGCGTAGTTGTCTTGCACGCTCCATCCCGGCAGGTCGGTCGGGTGGGTCCAGTCGGTCTCGGTGAGGCCCTCGCCGAGGGTGGCCAGATCGGTCCAGACCTGGTCGAGGAGACGGACGAGCGGTTCCTCTGCGGCGGTGGTGTCGGGTTGGCCGGTCATGGCCGGGACGGTACGTTGCGGCGATGGAGCACGTCGACTTCTTCTTCGATCCGATGTGCCCGTGGGCATATCACTCGTCGCGTTGGATCCGGTCGGTGCGCGAGCAGAACGGCCTCCCGATCACGTGGCGGTTTTTCAGCCTCGAGACGATCAATCACGTCGAGGGCAAGAAGTGGCCGTGGGAACGCGAGTGGAGTTACGGCTGGTCGCAGCTGCGGATCGGGGCGTACCTGGGTCGTGAGCACGGTAACGATGCGGTCGATCGTTGGTACGAGGCCGTGGGTGAGGCGTTTCATGTGCAGGGGCGGCGCACCCAGGACCCGGTGGTGCATGCAGCGTTGCTGACCGAAATCGGGTTTGCGGCGTCGACCGTCGAGGCTGCGATCGCTGATCCGACAACCCACGATCTCGTGAAGCGTGACCACGACCATGTCGTTGTCGAACACGCCGCGTACGGGGTTCCCACCTTGGTGCGCGGCGGCCATGCCTTGTTCGGCCCGGTCGTCGTTCCCGGACCGGAGGGTCCGGAGGCGTTGCGGCTCTGGGATCTCGTGGAGGGCTGGTGGGAGTTCCCGCACCTGTACGAGTTGCGCAAGCCCAAGACCAACGCGGATTGGGCGCACATTGGATCTCACTTCGAGACGTACCTCAGTGCACGCGATTGGCAGACCGTCGCCAATCCGGTCGCCTGAGGTGGCATCGGGCGTCGCGCCGTGAGGCGGCGCGCCGCGAGGCGACGCGCACCCGCAGTTCGCTCGGGACGAAACATCGGCCAAACCTGCGAGGGCCTTCGGGCGTGTGCTGGATGTTGTGCTGGTGAGTGACCCGAAACCGGCCGCGTCCGCGGCGCAGTTCGACTCGTTCGAAGCCGCCTTCGAGGCTGGATACGTCCCGTTGGTACGGGCGCTCACCGTGATGTGCGGCGACCGGGAAACCGCAGCCGACTGCGTACAAGAAGCGTTCGTGAAGGCGTACACGCGATGGCGGAAGATCTCGAAGTACGACCAACCGCTCGCATGGGTTCGGCGCGTCGCGATCAACAAGATGCACGACCACACCCGCAAACGGGTGCGAGGCAATCGCGCGATCGCGCGGCTCGGCGCCGACGACCCGGTGTTCAACCCGGATCCTGTGGCGTACGAACTCGGTGCCGTGTTGTCGGGATTGCCGCAGCAACAGCGAGTCGCAGCGACGCTGTTCTACGTCGAGGATTTATCGGTGGCTGAGATCGCCGAGACCATGGGGCTGTCGAGCGGCGCGGTGAAGTACCACTTGCACGCGGCCCGCGACCGGCTGCGATTGTCGCTCGCGCCGTTTGCGGAGGATTGCGGATGAACGACGATCTCGAGCGCGACGAACTCGATGCCGATGTCGGGCGTCGCATGCGATCGCTTGGCAACGGCCCCGACGATGCCCTCTCGGTGCTTCACGCGATGGGGCCGCGGTTCATCGCCGCGCAACGCCGCCGCCGGGCGGCGATGGCGACGAGCGCGGCGGCCGCCGTGATGTCGCTCGTCGGCATTGCTGCGGCGCTGTCGGGCGGTGGCGGCGCCCGCGTCGACACCATTCCACCCGCAGCCTCATCGAGCAGTCTCGGGGCTCCGCTGGTGACCGACCGGGACGGCAGTCTCGTGACCTCGACGTCGACGAACGGATCAGGTGGGACCGACTCGACAACCGGAGATGCCACGTCGAACTCATCGGGTTCGCCCGGAGTTTCGACCGACACGACCTCGGGTTCGGGTGCTGGGCCGAACTCGACGGGCGGCGGCAACGCACCAACCACCCGACCGTCATCTCCCGGCACCACGACCTCGACCACACCGAGTTCGAGCGGGTCGACGACCACGAGCGCCGCACCGACCACGACGGGGCCGAGTGGCACGACAAAAACCTGCACCGATCCGGTCGGCAACAGGATCACCGTGCAGTGGAACGGCGCGACGATCAGCCTCGTGTCGGCAGTTGCAGCCTCGGGATGGAATCGGAACTTCGACGACGACTTCGATCCCGATGAGATTCGCATCGAGTTCGAGTCGGGTTCGTCGGGCTATCGCATCCGTGGTCGTTGGAACAACGGCGCGATCGAGTGTTCCTGGAGCGCCTTCGTTCCCTGAATCGCGACCCTTTCGGGCCAAACCTGCGAGGCGATGTCGACGTGTTGTCGGTGTTCGCCCCTCACCCCGAAGGAGCATCACCATGGACGAGCCCATCGCAACGACGACACCGTCATCGAACCGACCGAGCCCATTGGGACGCCACCGTTGGTTGGCAGTCGGAGCTGGTGCGTTGATCTTGATCGGGCCGGCGATCGCGGCCGCTGCGGGTGACGACGATGCTCGACCGAAACTCGGATCGAGTTCGTCAGCCTCCACCGACGACACCACCGACGACACCACCGACGACACCACCGACGACACCACCGACGACACCTCCGACGACACCACCGACGACACCACCGACGACACCACCGACGACACCACCGACGACACC
>SXIR01000077.1 GCA_005772765.1 Actinomycetota bacterium | reverse complement strand
GCCACCGCGATCCAGTGCATCGCGCCGCTGGCGCGTGACGCCGGCGACCTCTTCGTCTTCCAACGCACGCCGTCGTCGATCGACGTGCGCAACAACCACGACATCGACCCCGAGTGGTTCAAGGACCTCGGACCGGGCTGGCAGAAGAAGTGGCTCCTCAACTTCGCGACGTTGCAGACGGGTGGTTTCGCCGACGAAGACCTTGTGCAAGACGGCTGGACCGACATCTCGCTGCGAATCCGCGACCGCATCATCAAGGCGATGGGCGAAGCGAGCGAGTTCAGCCCCGAACTCGCGATGCGCGCCTACGAAGACAGCGACGACGAGAAGATGGAGGAAATTCGGGCTCGGGTCGACGCGATCGTCGGAGACGAGGCGACCGCCGAGGCCTTGAAGCCGTGGTACCGCCAACTCTGCAAGCGACCGTGCTTCCACGACGAAGACCTTCAGGCGTACAACCGTCCCAACTGCCACCTCGTCGACACCGACGGCAAGGGCGTCGACCTCATCGACGAGACCGGCGTCTGGGTCGCGGGTCAGCACTACGAGCTCGACTGCTTGATCTTCGCGTCAGGGTTCGAGGTCGGCACTTCGTACGATCGGCGCGCAGGTTTCGACACGATCGGGCGCGACGGTCGGCGCTTGTCGGAGGATTGGGCCGACGGGGCACACACGATGCACGGTATGCACATGCACGGCTACCCGAACCTCATGATCATCGGGTTCGCGCAGGGTGCAAACTTGATCTCGAACGTCACCCACAACCTCACCGAGGCCGGGTCGACCATCGCCGCAGTCGTGCGTCGGGCGATCGACTCCAACGCAGCGACCGTCGAGGTCACCCAGGAAGCCGAGGACGCGTGGATGAACCTGCTCGAGACCAACCCGAACTCGGTGCTCGGCAGCGCCGACTGCACACCCGGCTACTACACCAACGAGGGCCAGCCGCTCAACTCGCGGGCCCGCTTCGCAATGGCGGGTTACCCGGGTGGGCCGGTCGCGTTCTTCGACTTCATCGAACGCTGGCGTTCGAGCGGCGCCTTCGACGGCCTCGAGTTCACGCCGTCGGGAGCATGACGCCGCCTGGCTGATACACGGTGTGCGGGTCCGACCGGATTCGTTCATCGAGCCAACCTGCATCGTCGCCGATCAGCACGCGCCACTCGCCGACACGCACCGCGTCGAGAATCACGGTCGCGGCTTGCGCCGCGGAGACCGGCGCATGATCCCGGAAGTAGTCGGCGAAGGGCTTGACAATCGGGTCGTTCGCACTGCCGCCGTGGGCAACCGCAGAGTTCGAGACGATGTCGGTGCCGACGTGCCCTGGCATCACGAGCACGGCGCGCACATGCGGCGCGCTGACACGCAAGTCGACCTGGAGTGCCTCGGTGAAGCCCTTCACCGCAAACTTCGCCGACGAATACGCAGTGTGCGGGGTCTCCGGACCAAGCGACGCCCAGAATCCGTTCACGCTGCTCGTGTTCACAATGACCGCCTCGGGCGCAGCGACGAGGAGCGGCATGAACGCTCGCGCTCCGTTGTAGACCCCACCCCAGCACACCGAAAACGTGCGTTCCCACACTGCCCGATCGTCGTTCACACAGTTGCCACCGCCGCCGATACCCGCGTTGTTAAACAGGAGGTGGATGTGATCGCGACCGTGCTCCTGCACGACCTCGTCGCGGAAACGATCGACCTGTTCGGGATCGGCCACGTTGCATTCGTGGGTCGTGATCGGTCCCGACCCGGCTGCAAGCGCGAGCTCGCGGGTCGTTGCAAGGGCGTCGACGTTGACGTCACAGGTCGCAACCGCGGCCCCCGCCGCCGCAAGTTGAACGACAAGTTCGCGCCCCATGCCGGTACCGCCTCCGGTCACGACCGCGAGCTTTCGTGCGAACGACTCCATCGAGATCTCCTTCATCCGGTTTCGACGCCGTCGGACGGTGCCGCCGCCGACGAACCCGCTTCGGTGCGGTACGGCGCGGCGTCGAATCCCAACGGACCGTAGCGAGCTTCGACCGCTGCCAGCGTGCCCGGCGTCCAGTACCGATGGCCGGGCGCAGGAAATCCGAGCACGCAACGTTGATCGACCGAAGCGCTCGCGATCAACCGTTCCATCACACGGCTGCGGCGGTACATCGCCCACGACCACCCTGGGTGCAGCGTGCTCACCCACTCGGCGTCCGCGCGTCGAAACGTGAGGTTGTGCGCGACACGCGTCGAACCGGGTCGAACCGGGGTTCCGCGATGCCACGTGTCGTGGCGGTACAGCAGCACGTCTGCGGGCGCGCACGCGACGCGATGCTCGCGTTCATACAGTCGGGCGCGGAACTCGGCGATCGGTGGTGCGATCTCGGCAAGGCGCGCCTCGGCCGCGTCACGCGCGTTCAACCATTCGAGGGCGCCGACACCAGGGTTTGCGACGATCGGAGTCGCGTACGCCGGGTCGTCGACCCCGTCGCGCAACACCACGTGCGTGGCGCCGTCGCAGTCGGCAACCGAATCGGCGTACACGATGACCTCGACCGCCTCAGGCGCATCCCATGCGGGCGGATGGACCAGCGTGTGGTTCGGATAGTCGACGTGGATCCGCTGATCGTCGTTGTCGAAGGGATCGTCGGTCCGTCGGGTCCGCCCGTGCTTGACCCAGAGATCCGACTGCGTCAAACGCAGGTGTCGCACCCGAACCCGCAAGAGTTGCGCGACCGCCGCCAACAATCTCGGGTGCAGGGTGAGCGCGTTGAAGGCGTCGCATTCAGACGGGAACACGAACCCCCCGGCGCTGCCGAAGTCGCCCGGCGCGTCGGGGTCGGCCGGGCCGAAGGCGTCGAGGGCAGCGGCCCGCTCCGCCGCCACCAGGTCTCGCGGCACCAGCCCGGCGACCAGCGTTGCGCCGCGCTCACTCCAGGCGTCGACTTGGTCCGACGACAACGGATTCGCATCGTCGCTCCGGGCCTCGGTCGCAAGGATCGGGTCGTGTTGGCTCACGTTCGCCGCCATGGGCAATCATGTTCGCACACCGACTCGAAGGGGCGCGATGCCGCACGACTTGATCATCCGCGACGGCACCGTGTTCGACGGCACCGGCGCACCCGGCGCACGCGCCGACGTCGCGATCGACGGGGATCGCGTCACCGCAATCGGCAATCTCGCCGAGGCGACTGCCACCCGCGAGATCAACGCCGCCGGTCTCACCGTCACGCCAGGGTTCGTCGATCTGCACACGCACCTCGACGCGCAGATCTCGTGGGATCCGCACATGACGTCGAGTTCGTGGCACGGCGTGACCACTGCGCTCATCGGCAACTGCGGCGTGACGTTCGCGCCGGTCACGGGCGCCGGGCGCTCCACCCTCGCGGAGATGATGGAGAGCGTCGAGGACATCCCCCGCGAAGCGATCCTCGGAGAACTTCCCTGGGACTGGGAGACCTATCCGGAGTACCTCGACTCCGTGCAGCGGATGCGTCCAGCGCTCAACGTCGTCGGCCTCGTCGGTCACTGCGCGGTTCGCACGCTGGTCATGGGCGAGCGAGCGCTGAGCGACGAAGTCCCCACGCCGCATGAACTCGCGCACATGGCCGCGATCGCCGAGGAGTCGATCGCCGGAGGGGCGGTCGGATACTCGACGTCACGTCTGCTCGGCCACGTCGTTCCCGACGGCCGCAAGGTTCCGGGGACCTTCTCGTCCATCGACGAGTACCTCGCAATCGCCGACGGCATGAACCGCGGCGGCGGCGGGATCTTCCAAGCCGTGCTCGACTTCGACACCAAAGCCGAACACGAGTTCCAGCTCCTTCGAGCCATGGCCGAACGAGCTGGTGATGTCGTCTTTTCGGGCGGAGTCGGCAGCGACTTCGACGCTGCGCCGCGCGTCGTCGACGGGTTCGATCGGTTCCTCGAGTCGGTACGCGCCGAGGCCGGACGCATCACGTCGATCGCACAGACCCGCCCCGGCGGGATGCTCATGGGCCTCCACCAAGTACCGCCAGTCGCGGGCGCAGCGTGGCGACGCGTGATGCAACTCCCGACCATCACCGATCGGCTCGCCGCATTGCGCGACCTCTCCACACGAGCGGAGCTCGTCGCCGAAGGTCGAGCGAGAGGCCTGTGGTACGACCCGAACCATGTCTACCCGATGGGCACGGACGCATTCCCCGACTACGGCTGCGACGATCCGGTGTCGGTTGCGACGCTCGCGGCGCGAGCGGGGGTCCACCCGATCGAGATCATCATCGACGACCTGTTGGCAAGCGAAGGCAATGCCTTCTTCAACGTGTGGTTCTACAACCGCAACCCGGACGCGCTCGGTGACTATCTCGGGCTCGATGGCGTGTGCCCCGGGCTCGGCGACGCTGGCGCCCACGCCGGACAGATTTGCGATGCGGATGCACCGACGCACTACTTGTCGTATTGGAGTCGCGATCGCGGCAGCGTCGGCCTCGCCGATGCGATCCATCGGCTCACGGCGAAGCCTGGCGCCGTCCTCGGCCTCATCGACCGGGGAACGCTGCGGGTCGGCTCGTTCGCGGATATCAACGTCTTCGATCTCGGCGCGCTGCAGACTGAATACCCCCGCTACGTCAACGACTTCCCGAGCGGGAAGGGCCGGCTGTGTGTGGGCGCTCGTGGTTACGCCGCAACGTTGGTCAACGGCGAAGTCGTGACCGAGAACGGCGTCAATACATCGGCCCGTCCCGGTCGTGTCGTGCGCGAGTTCTCACGCGGATGACCGCTTCTGGGAATCGACGACCGACTCGCGCCGAAGCCATCGCGCAACTCACCGCACCCGGCGAACGATACGAGCTGGCAACAGAATGGATCGCCGGAACACCACAGCGCGTCTTCACCCAAGCGCCGAGTTCGCTGCGCGCCATGTACGAGGCCGCACGAAGCGACGCTGAGTTCATCGTCTACGAAGACCAGCGGTTCACGTTCGAATCGGCGTGGCGCGCCACAGCCGCCTGCGCGATTCGCCTTGGCGAACTCGGAGTTGCACCCGGCGATCGCGTCGCCATCGCGATGCGCAACTACCCGGACTGGATGACCTCGTTCGCGGCGATCACCTCGATCGGCGCAATTGCGGTCGCAATGAACGCGTTGTGGACGAGCGACGAGATCGAATACGCGCTTTCCGACTGCGGGGCATCGGTCGTCATCGCCGACGACGAACGGGCCGACCGGATCACCGACACGTTCTCCGGTGTCGTGCTCACAAGAGACGCCACGATCCGACCCGGAGACGCCGTCGTGACGATGCCCGAGGTCGACATCCGACCGGACGATCCTGCGACGATGTTCTACACCTCGGGATCGACCGGTCACCCCAAAGGCGTGGTCTCGACGCACCGCAACGTCTTGTCTGCGCTGCTGTCGTGGGAACTCGAAGCGCGGATCACGCGCGTCGTCAGCGACCACCCACCGCCGCGCCACGACGGTCAGACTGCTGCGCTCCTTGGTATTCCGTTGTTCCACGTCACGGGTTCGCACGCCGTGTTTCTCGTGTCGTATCGGGCCCAACGGAAGCTGGTTGCGATGTACAAGTGGGATGTCGACCTCGCCGCGGAGCTCATCGAACGCGAACGAATCACGGCGTTCCTGGCTCCGCCGGCCCTGACCGGGGACCTGGTACGGGCGGCGCGCACGACCGGACGCGATCTCTCGTCGTTGCTCACCGTCGGCGGCGGCGGTGCGTCGCGTGCGCCCGAGCAGGTGGCAGCGATTGGTTCGTCGTTCCGCAAAGCGTTGCCGAACACCGGCTGGGGCATGACCGAGACGAACGCCATCGGCGCAGGGATCAGTGAACACGACTATCTCGACCGTCCGGCAAGCTCAGGACGAGCGGCGGCGGTCCTCGATCTCCGCATCGTCGATGGTAACGATCAACCGCTTCCTCCCGGCGAACGCGGCGAACTTCAGGTGCGCGGCACGTCGATATTTCGCGGCTATTGGAATCGTCCCGACCTCGATGCCGAAGTGTTCGTCGATGGCTGGTTCCGTACCGGCGACATCGCGTACCTCGACGACGAGGGCTACCTGTTTATCGTCGATCGAAGTAAAGACCTCATCATCCGCGGCGGTGAGAACATCGGCTGCGGCGCGGTCGAGGCCGCACTGACGTTGCACCCGGACGTGCACGAAGCGGCCGTCTACAGCGTGCCGGACGAACGACTCGGTGAAGAG